>JADGNG010000098.1 GCA_017883585.1 Candidatus Bathyarchaeota archaeon | reverse complement strand
GGGAACCTCGGGGAGGTCGCTCTCGTAGCCGTCACCCAGGGGGAGAAGGGGCTGGAGGGCATAAAGCCCGAGCTGTTCGTACCATTAAAACCGATGCTCGCGGAGACCGCCGACGATCCGGAGGAGGCCATCGAGGAGCACGGGGGGCGCACAGTCTTCGAGTACACGTTCGACGGCGCACGCGTACAGATACACCGCCTCGGCGACGAGGTCAGGATCTATAGTAGGCGCCTTAGCGACGTTACCGAGAGCGTCCCCGATATGGTCAGCCTCGTTCAGAGGTTCCTGCCGAAGGTCGGGATCATCGGGGAGGGGGAGATTACCGCCGTCGGCTCAGGGGGAAAACCCCTGCCCTTCCAGGATCTTATGCGTCGATTCACACGCGTCCAAGATGTGGAGAAGGCGATTGAACAGATCCCCCTCAAGCTCCACCTATTCGACGTCCTCTACCTCGACGGCACCCTGCTAATCGACGAACCCTACGAGACCCGCTGGACAATACTCAGCAAGATCGCACCGAAGGACCTCCTCGCAGAGAGGACCGTGACTAACAGCCCCACGGAGGCTAAGTCGTTCCTCAAGGCGGCGATGAAGGCGGGGCACGAGGGGCTGATGGCGAAGCGTCTTGACAGCCACTACAACCCGGGTGCACGTGGAAAGGACTGGCTCAAGCTCAAGCCCTCGGAGACTGTTGACCTCGTTATAATCGCGGCGGACTGGGGATCGGGGCGGAGGAGGGGTTGGCTGAGCAACTACCACCTTGCCGCCCGGGACGGGGAAGAGTG
Source organism: Candidatus Bathyarchaeota archaeon (assembly GCA_017883585.1). Lineage (GTDB taxonomy): Archaea > Thermoproteota > Bathyarchaeia > TCS64 > TCS64 > UBA8941. The sequence continues at coordinate 4,262 of JADGNG010000098.1, read as the reverse complement.
GAAGGTCGTGGGCAAGACATTCAAAGGACTCACTGACGAGGAGTTCCGCTGGATGACGAAGCGCCTCCAGGCTATCAAGGTGAGCGAGACCGACTACACGGTCTCGGTGCGCCCCGAGGTCGTCGTCGAGGTCGCCTTCAACGAGGTCCAGCACAGCCCCCATTACAAGAGCGGCTTCGCCCTCAGGTTCGCCCGCATAACACGGATACGCGACGACAAGGGATCGCAGGACACCGAGACCCTCGAACAGATCAGGGCACATTACAAGAGGCAGTTTAAGGTTAAAGACCAGCTTTAGACAATGGGAAGTCTTAACCTCCCCAAAGGAGTGGGGAGAAACCGTGAAGCTCGTTCTATTCAGGTCAGAAGATGCTGAGGTGTCGCCGGGTCTCATCACGGACCGCGGGGTCGTGGACATCTCGCCGGCTGTTCAGCCCGGGTGCACCCCCGAGCAGACGATGGAGGTTATAATAAACGATTTCGATGCGTTGCTACCGAAGCTCGAGTTGCTCGCAGCGGAGGGCAAGGCGACACCCCTAGGCAAGGCGCGGCTGTTACCTCCACTCCCGAGGCCAGGGAAGATACTCGCCTGCATCGCCAACTACTGGGAGCACGCCCAGCGTGAGCCCCGGCAACTCAACATGTTCCTGAAGAGCCCAGACGCCGTCGTCGGCCCCGGGGATACCATCAAGCTCCCCAACTTCACGGAGCCGTGGGAGTTCATGCACGAGGCCGAGCTGGCGGTCGTCATTAAAGGACCGGCGAAGATGGTGAAGAGGGAGGACTGGAGGAGCGCCGTCTTCGGCTACACCTGCCTAATAGACGTCTCCGCCCGGGAGCAGGGAAGGAGGACGTGGAAGGCGGGAAGCTGGCTCGGGAAGAGCTTCGACACATTCGCCCCCATCGGCCCATGCATAACGACGGCGGACGAGATACCAGAGCCCAACGACCTCATAGTTAGGTTCTGGGACGATGGGCAGCTCCGCCACAACTATAGCACCGACGACATGGAGCACCGCGTCCCCGAACTCGTCGAGTTCGCCTCGAAGGCGATCACCCTCAACTCTGGTGACCTCATCTCCTGCGGCACGAACCACGAGGGACTCGGCGCCCTGCAGAACGAGGAAAAGGTGGAGATAGAGATCGAGAAGATCGGGCGCATGTCCCTGAGAGTGGAGGACCCGCTCAAGCGGAAGTGGGAGCGCGGCGTCTACATGGGCGCCGACTCTACTAACCCGGAGGCGGTGAAGCGGAACCGCCCGAATACTGGCTGACTAGAACTGCTTGAGCGGCGGCTTTAGGTCGAGCGGGATCGGCGGCTTGTACTTCCTCCCCGCGAGCCTGGTTTTGAACTCCGCCTTTACGTCCTTGAGGAGCTTCGGCTTCATCATCAGATCGATGCCCGTACCGGCCATCGTTTTGGTGGCGAAGAGGAGACCCTTGTGGCCTATGCTCATGCCGCCCTGGGCGGTGAACTGCCAGCTGTGGCCGGGAGTGCCGAGCATGCATGTGACGGTGCTGAACTCCTTCGTCGGCGTCACCCAGCTTACGTCCGAAACGTCGGTGCTGCCAGCGCCGACCTCCCCTGCCTGGTAGTCGTCGAGGATGCGCTCGTCAAAGAGCTCGTCCACGAGCTTTTCCCAACCTGGGCGCTTACCCTTGCGTAGCCCCTCCTTCTTCTGAGCAGGGTCGATGCTCTTGTTCATCTCCTTCGCAAACTTGAGGTCTGCCTCATCGTGCTTCGGTGCCCCAACCTCGCGCATGTTGGCGACGATGGCCTCGCAGAGCTTCCCGTTGGGGAGCTCGTTGTAGCAACCGGTGAGGAACTCTACCTTGTGGGTGGTGCGCGCCATCTTGTCGGCGCCGTCCGCGATCTGTAGGACCCAGTTGTAAATGGGCTCCATCTGCTCGCGTTCCGGTGCCCTGACGTAGTACCATACGCGTGCATATGCGGGGACGACGTTCGGTTGGCCACCACCGACCTCGGTGACGTAGTGGACTCGCGCCTTCTCGATGACGTGCTCGCGCATGTAGTTAACGCCGTTGCTCATCAGCTCGACCGCGTCGAGAGCGCTGATTCCGTTCTCGGGGTCGCCCGCCGCGTGTGCGGTCTTCCCGTAGAAATGAACCTTGAAGCTGTTCATGGCGTTGCTACTGCCGGTGCCCGCGGTGTTTGCGGCGCCGGGGTGGTGGCTTATGCAGGCGTCGACACCGTTGAAGAGGCCGTGGCGGGTCATCCAGACCTTACCCACGAGTGTCTCCTCGGCTGGGCACCCGTACATCTTGATGGTACCCTTCATCTTTTCCTCCTCCATCGCGGCCTTCATCGCGACTGCCGCGGTGAGGGCGGTGGTGCCGTGCATGTTGTGACCGCAGCCGTGCCCCGGCGCACCCTCCTTGACTGGCTCCTTGTAGGGGACTGCCTTCTGGCTGAGCCCCGCGAGTGCGTCGAGTTCACCCATCAGTCCGATGGTTGGGCCGCCCTCACCGTAACTCCACGTCGCCACAAAGGCCGTCGGCATCTCCGCCACGCCCCTCTCGACCTTGAAGCCCTTCTTCTCTATCCACTCGGAGAAGAGCTTGCTCGTCTTCGTCTCCTGTAGGCCGACCTCGGCGTAATCCCACGCCGAGTTGCTAATCTTTATGATCTCCTTCTGGTTCTCGTCCACCCAATTGAAGGCTGTTTCCTTTGACAAATCAATCGGGAGTATCTAGCCCGTTTAGGGTATAAAACCAGCGACGGGCTAGGACCCGGGGCGTAGGCGCCTGACGACGGCGCCGTGGATGAAGAGGGCAAGCAGTATCGTGATTGCCCCCTGCGCCACGTTGAAGATGGCGATGAGTGGGAGCATCCCGTAGGCTACCCCCACGGGTAGGCCGTAGAAGGCGGGCAGCACGGCGAGGTTAGCGAGGCTCATTGCGCCGACCCTGAAGACGATGCCCAGCGTGGCCCCGGAGGCCTTAGAGAATTTTGGTCCAAGTTTCCTGACGAGCCTCATCCCGATCGCCAGCCCGAGGACTGTCGAGAACTCCGAGGCGAACTTCATCGCCGCCCCAACGACATCCCCGCTACGGGCGACTATCCCGACGAAGGCAACCGCGCTCGTTGTCAGCGCCGAGGGGAGCCCGTACATGAGTAGGCTCAGGGCGATGGGTATCCCGGTGAAGTCGAACTTTAGGGTCGGCATCCAGGGGAAGGGGATCTTCAACCCGCTGAACTTGAAGGCATAGTCGATGACTATCGTCAGGGCTGCGAGGAGCGCTGTGCCCGTGAGCCTAGAGGACCTGCCGGCTGCCAAGAAGCATCACCCCGGATACAAGCCTAACGATGTATAACACAAGCGGTTAAAAATCCACGCCAGAAAAAAAAGGGGGTAAACGTTCCAAGCGCGCGCCAGTCGCTCCTTCGCCGCTAGAGGAACCAGAGAAAGGGCTTTAAAAATAACGAAATCTGTTAAAAAATCAGGAAACACGATAGCGATGCCCTCCCCGAGGACACGTATAAGTAGCACCGTAAAGGGCAGCGCCTCCTGCCCAACACACTTTTAAACACCGCCGAAGCAATCCCCACATGTGAAGAGGGAATGATGCACCTCCAATATCTAACAGCGGAGTCGAAGACCTCCGCAGACTCCTTCTAAGGACCCTGAACGATAACCAACTCCTGATACTCGGCAGAGTTGCGGTGAACAACCGACCTCTGACGGGACTCCTAACAAACCTCTCGAAAGAGACGGGCATACCATTGTCCACCCTGAAACTTAACGCCCGTATCCTACGCGAGCTAAACCTCATTAGCTATGGCTCAGTTGGTGAGAAACGCGAGGCAGAGGTCGAGCCGGTCGGTAGCCTCGTCCTTAGGCTTATTGACGCCCACGGGAGCGCCAAGATACGGCTCTACGATTAGCCGCACTCATCCTTCAGCCCACTATAAATCCTCACTCATTTAAGCCTGTAGAGCCATTAGGGATCATTCTCAGCGGGTGAGTGTATGGGCGAGGTAAAGATACTACTGGGCTACGAGATAGGAACCGGTAAAGAGGTGCAGATGGGCCTCCACCACACCGTTATAACGGGAATGACCCAGTTATCGGGCAAGACAACAACCCTCGAGGCCATCATCAGCCGCGCCAATAGGCATGCCATCGCTTTCAAGACGAAGAGAGGTGAGTCTGGCTTCAACAGCTACCGCGAGATACCTCCATTCTTCGTAGAACGCGCCGACTGGCAGTACGTCTCAACCCTCCTCGAAGCCGTTATGC
>JADGNG010000017.1 GCA_017883585.1 Candidatus Bathyarchaeota archaeon | reverse complement strand
CATACGAGATGGCCAAGGTCAAGCCAAAGGATATCGACATCCTCGAAGTCACCGATGACACCACGATCGACGGCGTCCTCAGCCTAGAGGATCTCGGCTTCGCCGAGAAGGGGAAAGGCGCGAAGCTCGTCGCCCAGGGATACACGACCCGCACGGGTGAGATGCCGACGAACAACTTCGGAGGACTCAAGGCTCGAGGCAACCCCATAGGGGCGACTGGCCTCTACCAGATAGCGGAAACAGTCATTCAGCTCCGCGGTAAGGCTGGGGCGAATCAGGTCCACGACGCGAAGATAGGGATGGCGCAGAGCATGGCGAGTGTCGGCTCAACTTGCTCTGTCGTCATCCTCAGGAGGGTCTAAGATGAGTGTACCAAGGTACTGGCGCGAGGAGAAGCCCCGCTACCGGCTCATGGGTGAGGAGTGCGCCAAGTGCAGCGCTAAGCACTATCCCAAGATGCCAGTCTGCAGCTGCGGGTCGACAGAGTTCAAGCCCTACAAGCTCGCCGAGGTGGGCAAGGTCAAGAGCTGGACTGTCATTAGGAACGCACCACTCGGTTACGAGAGGTTCACGCCTTACGTCGTCGCCTTAATAGAGCTCGATGACAGTGTCCATATCCTCAGCCAGCTCGTGGACATCGAGCCCGAAGCCGTAAAGGCGGGGATGAAGGTTGAGTACACCTTCCGCAAGGTCACCGAGGACGGGCAGGCGGGCCTGATACAGTACGGGTACAAGTTCCGCCCCATCGTCGAGTAACCCACCTTTTATTATTAGGAATAACCCTTAATAGGGTACCATCCCTCCGATTTGTATGCCAAAGAAGTTACTCGTTGGCGTTATCGGCGATTTTCTACCTACCTACGATACGCATACGATGACTAACCTCTCCTTCCGCCACTCTGCGGATAGCCTCGGTGTCAAGGTGGAGGTAGAGTGGCTACCCACGCCTACCCTCGACGGGAATGTTGACGCGAAGCTGAGGCTATTCGACGCATTCCTCTGCGCCCCTGGCAGCCCCTACAAGAGTTCGGAAGGCGCCCTGAACGGGATCAGGTTTGCTAGGGAGAACGAACGCCCTTTCATCGGGACCTGCGGGGGGTGCCAGCATGCCATAATAGAGTTCGCAAGGAATGTCATGGGGATCGAGGACGCTGAGCACGCGGAAGAGCACCCCGACGCCAGTAACCTCTTCGTCACCCCCCTCACATGCTCGCTCGTCGGCAAGGTGGAGGAAGTTAAGGTTCTAGCCGGGACACGGGCTTCAAAGGTCTACGGGACGCCTACCATCAAGGAGAAGTTCTACTGCAACTACGGCCTTAACCCCGCTCGGAGGGAGGACGTGGAGAAGGCAGGTCTTCACGTCTCCGGCCTCGACGCCGGTGGGGAGGTCAGAATACTCGAGCTCCCTAAGGCACGATTCTTCTTCGCAACCCTCTTCGTCCCGCAGGCCACTTCCACTCCCGAGTGTCCGCATCCCATGATTACGGGCCTCCTGCACTCCGCCGCGGCGGCATAATCCCACCCCCTTTATATTTTGCACCTGCAGATTCGTTTAGGGCTGAAAGGGCATGTCCACTGGCAACATCTACGAGAGCATCACCGAGGTCGCAAAGCGCCGCGGCTTCTTCTGGCCGAGCTTCGAGATATATGGCAATATAGCGGGCTTCACAACCTACGGGGACGTGGGCGTGAAGCTCAAGCGCAATATCGAAGCCCTTTGGAGGGAGAATTTCGTCAGGAGGCAAGGCTTCTTCGAGATAGAGGACCCAATAGTCAACAGCGGCAAGGTCTTCGAGGCGAGCGGCCACCTAGCCAACTTCAAGGAACACGCCACTACGTGCAGCCAGTGCGGGAGGGGCTTCCGCGCCGACCACCTCATTGAGGAGAAGACGCAGATGGAGCACGTCGAGGCACAGGGCGGGGACGCCATCAAGAGGCTGTTGGTCGAGAACAACATCAAGTGCCCGGTCTGCGGTGGCACCCTCAAGGAGCCGACGCTTGTCCTCACAATGTTCCAAACCCAGATTGGGGCGACGGGTGCCGAGGTGGGGTACATGCGACCCGAGGCCGCTCAGGGCATGTGCACGAACTTCAAACGCTGCTATCAGGCCAACAGGGAGCGTGTCCCCTTCGCAATAAGCCAGCAGGGGAAGGTAATGAGGAACGAGGTCAGCCCACGTCGTGGTATGCATAGGCTCCGCGAGTTCACTATAATGGAGCTAGAGCTGTTCTTCGACCCCCAGAACCCCGCGTGCCATTGGCTGAAGGACGTTGAGAGTGAGACTGTTCGCCTCATTACGGAGGACATGGAGGAAAAGGGAGTCAAGGAGCCGGTGGAGGTCACCGTCAGGGAGGCCGTTGATAAGAAGCTCATCCTCACGGAGTGGCAGGGCTACTTCATGGGGGTCGGCAAGCGCTTCATGCAGAGCCTCGGTGTCCCCCCAGAGAGGCAGCAGTTCCGCGCCCACCTCCCACAGGAGAGGAGCCATTACAGCAGCCAAACATTCGACCACGAGGTCCAAACGAGGAGTTGGGGCTGGATCGAGGTCGCGGGCCACGCCAACAGGACCGATTATGACCTGAACGCTCACCAGAAGGGCAGCGGAGTCGACATGTCGGTGCTCCGTAAGGACGGCACCCGGTTTATCCCCCACGTCATCGAGCCCAGCTACGGCCTCGACAGGCTCACATTCGTCGCAATGGAGACGGCGTGGGAGCAGCGAGACACTGGGAAGGAGAAGAGGAACATCCTGCACTTCCCGAGGAGCCTTGCCCCCTACCAGGTCTCCGTACAACCATTGGTCACAAAGGACGGGCTCCCCGAGAAGGCGATGACCGTATACGACATCGTCCTAAATGGGGGTTACAGGGCCATCTTCGACGACGGCGGGAGCATCGGGCGAAGGTACGCGCGCCAGGACGAAGTCGGAACACCCCTTGCGGTGACAATCGACTACACGACGATGGAGAAGGGCATTCTGACCCTCCGTGACAGAGACAGCTGGGAGCAGGTCAACGTCCACGTCGACGAGCTCCCCGAGAAGCTCCACGCCTACTTCAGAGGCGATGAGTTCAGAAGCCTCGGGCCCTTGCTGCAGCGTAGCGGAGAGTAATATAACCCGCTACCCCCTCCACCTCGGCGACGTAGACGCCGTCGAGGACCCGCGAGGCACCCCTATCATCCTTTAGGGCGACGCCCTCAGGGGTCCCTTTAACGAGCCTGATCCCATCCATGATCAGCTCCTTCTCAAGGTAGACGCGGAACAGCATATGGGTCGCCTGAGAAGTCGACGCGTGGGTGTAAAACGTTTCGGGGTTAGATTCGGCGGATGACTCCGCCGCCCGCGGTATCGACCCGCCGCTTGTACTCGGCCATGAAGAACTTCATCTTCTCCTCGGCCTCCTTCTTCGTGGCGCCTTGGATGACTATGTCCACCTTGATCTCCTTGACCTTGGCGCGCTCCTCCTCAGCCTCGGGGGGTGTAGCGGCGTTTTTTATATAGATCTCGGGGTAGTCGGCCTGTAGCTTCGTGTAGACTGGGAAGAAGTCCCTCCAAACCATTGAGACACCGTACGTGTGTCCGAGAAGTTTGTGCTTCGCCTCAGCCTCGAGGACGGGGGCAATGCTCTCGTCAAACATGCCCTGCATCTCCTGAGGGACGCCGGGTAGGGTGAAGAGGAGCTTCCCCCTTATGGGGAGCTTCATTCCGACGCTCATGCCGACGTGGTTCTGTACGGCCTCGCTGCCCTCTAGTATGCGCGTCATACGGGCACCGCGCTTCAGGTCACTGCCCCGGCGCTCGTATATCTCCTTGATCTTCTGGAATCCAATCGGGTCGTTTATCACAACGATTCCGAGGGCGCGTCCTATGGCGTCGACGGTGAAGTCGTCCTCGGATGGGCCGAGACCGCCGGTGAATATGATTATCTCCGCGTCCCTGTCGAGGGCCCCAATGAGGGCGTCCCTTATGTCGTCGTAGTCGTCCCCGACCATCGTGACGCGGCGCAGCTCCGCTCCCATCTCGGCAATACGCTTTGCGAGCCAGTTGCTATTCGTGTCCAAGATACGACCGTATATGAGCTCGTCCCCGGTCGCGACTAACTCGACTCGGGGGCTACCCTTGTGCTTCACGCCTAGTCTCAGAGGCAGGGGTCTCTTATATTGCCTTGCGTGTGGCTGAGAGGAGGGGGTAAGAACTATATCCCCACGCGCGGATGAGGTGTACGTGGTTCTTAAACTCGAACGCTACGTGCCAATGCCGCAGCATGCCCAAGGTGGGTTCGACCACGGGGACGTCTACCTGTCGAACGGCTTCGTCTATGTCGCCCACACAGCGAACGGAACCGTGGAGGTCGTGGACGGCCTTAAGGGGACACACCAGAAGACGATAACGGGGTGCCCCGAGGGAAGCGGAGTAATCACGGCTCAGGCCGAGGGTTTGGTCTTCGCGGCGTCGAGAGGGACGGGTAAGGTGCTTGTCATACACGCCGCCAAGGGTACGGTCACCAAGACCATTCAGGTCGGGTCCAAGCCCAACGGTATGGCTTGGGACGACGATCACGGCGTTCTCATGGTGGCTGACGTGGGGGACCTCCACGCCCGGCTCGTCGACCCGGAGAGGGGGGAGGTACTCAAGACGTCGAAGCTCCCCGGCAGGCCACGCTGGTGCAAGTACTCTGATTACCAGGACAGGTTCGTCATCAACCTACGCGACCCTGCGGGGTACGTGACCCTCTCGCCGAGGAACGGTGACGTCTCACCGATCGTTCCGATTAAGGTCTCGGGCCCCCATGGCCTCGACTTGAGCGCCGACGGCAGGGAGGCGTACATCGCCTGCGATGGAGGCGCAGTCGTAGCGATGGACCTCGACAAGGGTGTAGAGACGTGTAGGGCGAAGATACCCGGTGAGCCCGACGTGACCTGGCTCAACTCGAGGAGGAAGTTCCTATACTGCGCCATCGCGAAGCCGGGCCTCCTTGTGACCATCGACCTCGTCGAGATGAAGGTGGTACAACTAGTGAAGACGGAGGAGGGTGCTGGGACATTCGCATTCGACCAGTCCCGCCAGAGGCTCTACTCCTTCCTCCCGAAGACCTGTAGGGTCGCCACATACATCGAGTCTTAGGGAAGAGCCGTCGAAACCAGTCCGGGTTATAGACTATTTTTATATTGTGCCCGCCGTGAAATACCCAGATCAACATGAGCATCGACGGATGGACGGTTGAGAAGGCACTCAAGGTCGGCATCACCATGGAGACGGGAGCATACAACCTCTACACCGAGACATCAAAGAAGGTTAAAAACCCAGGATCGAAGCAGCTCCTAAAAGAGCTCGCCGGAGACGAGGCGAAGCACAAGGTGTACTTCGAGACGGCTCTCAAGGACCCCAAGAAGGTGATAAACGAGGCGAAGGGCGGAGACCTGAAGAAGGTCATGGACCTCCATATCTCCGACCCGCTAAAGGAGGCTCCACTGAGCCCAGATGCGTCCTACCAGGACACCCTCATCTTTGCAGCGAAGAGTGAACAGATCGCCGTCGACTTCTATACGGCGCTCTCCAAGGCTTACTCGGCGCACCCGCTGGGGAAGATGTGGGCCGACTTCGCCAAGATGGAGCAGGGGCACAAGCTCAAGATCGAGAAGGAATACGACGACGTCGTACTCGCCGACAATTAGCCTAATCGAAGTTATCCTCTTTCAACTTAATATTATTAACGAAAACTCAGTTTCATTCTCCTACCTATCCTCTCAGATTATCCGGCTTCGTTTTTATCCAAGACTCATAGGGCTATCCTGTGCTTACGCGGGAGCAAATGCGCGCACGCATCAGCCCGGGAATATGCCGCTCTACTTCGCACTCTCCGCAGCGATTCTTGATCGAAGGGAGATCAACGAGCTTAAAAAAAGGGCTACCGGGTTAATCAACTAGCGAGAACAAGACCATTTCTTTATTATCCATCAGATTTAACATCTCTCTGGTGCTCATGGTCGAGAAGTCAGTGGATATGAAGGGGAAGGCGGTCAAGCTCAAGGAACTCGTCGAGTATCAAAAGGGCTCTGTCGTGAGCCGAACAATGATGGATAAGAACACTGGTACGGTCACTCTCTTCGCCTTCGATGAAGGCGAGGGCCTTAGCGAACACGCAGCGCCTTACGATGCCATGGTTGTCGACCTCGATGGGGAGGTTGATGTGAAAATAGCCGGCGTAAGTAATCATTTGAAAGAGGGCGATGTGATTATCATGCCCGCGAATAAAACCCATGCATTAAAGGCTCTTACCAGATTCAAAATGATGCTCGTGATGATAAAAGCAACCTAATGCGCTCGAACTCGTTTTTGATGCGGCCATTTAGGATTTTGAGGCGGCTGTGATAGAACTTGTCTTGAATGAATCGCTGTTGTTCAAGAGTTCTTGCATGTTTTGGTTGAACTTCTCGTATATATCCTTGATGTATATCGGGGGTCCGACCAGCTTTTCCTGTGTTAATCCAAACAACAAGACACCTGCTCCGATTGGAGTCGAAATTGGGTCAGGGAGGATTAGAAGAGTGATACCAAGTTTGAGAAGAGGTGAGTGACTCGTGTCTTTATCTACAGCGTAGAGGTCTCGTGTTTCTTGTAACTCTTCTATAAACATTTTTAGCAGATCATGTGTCTCCTCTGAGGTGATTTGAAGCTCGTTGGCAACCGTTAGAATGTAGTCGTATTTATTCCTCATATTTTCTTTACCTCCTCTACTAAACTGACTCAATTATGGACTTTACGTGGACATTTGTATTTGTATTCGTTATGTAAAAAACTTGACCAATTTACCTGTTTACTATTAGGTATTTTATTTAAACCTGTAACAGGGTTCAAGTATAGTGTTTGTTATGTTTCATAGAAGATCTAATTTGATATTATTGATTCGACAATTTTAGCGTGTTAAGCTCCATTAGGGATTAGCTCCGATGTGTTGGAACCTTATTTGAAGTAGATAAAATGGTTTCAAATTGTCCCTGTTCGAGATCATGCATAACTCATTCGGTGTATCCGCCGGTACCTATTGAGGTGATGGAAGAAGCCATCATCCTAATCCTCCTCTTATTCCCATCCATCTACATTATCTGGCATTGGAAATTCATTTACTCCCCAGATAAGCGGTACCGTATGAATAAATATACAGGCGTCATCGAGGAGGAAACGATCATTGAGACTGAACGTCCCGAAGATGGACCATTATCAACTTTGTCAGAGATCGGTGTAGCCATCGATAAACAATACGTTCTCAACATGTGGAGGCAAGGCCTGAGTGTGGAGATCGAGTCGAATCTCAGGGTAATTGACGCTGACTTTAAGAGATCATATTACTAGAATCCCAGCACGCGATGATAGGATTCGAACCCCGTGACTGAAAGAAAACTAGTTAGATTTAGGAATTATTTTCTATGACCTGTTGTGAATTTAATAATCTTATCGTCCCAGTCCAGGTATATCCTCATGCCGAGGAATGCAATAGTAATCCCTGCCCCGAAAAGCAGTAATTTAAGCTCAACGTCATCCATACAGCATCTATTATCAATTCGAGAAAGAACTATTTAATTTTAATAGATTTTTGTCACATATTTATTTAATTATTCATAACATTCTCTGGAGGATAATACTAGATAGTTTCACTTAACTGCCTCCTTTCAAAGCGTGCCTAGGTTTTAAGACGCTGAATAAGCAGCCAAAGGTTGAGGTCCAAGCCTTTGAGCGTCACCGTTACTTTGAGCCAGAACCAGGTTGAGAAGCTGCTGAGCTTTCGATGAGAGTGAGAGGTGCCTACTCGAAGCAAGAACCATACTCAATACTAATGCTTCAACCAAACCAGCTTAAGTATCTACTCAATCCAAGACTCCTGGAATCGACGATATAAGCTAGCGGGTCAAAGGTGGCGGCTCAGCTGGACCCAGCGACGACTTCGTTTTGCACGCGCGCCGACAACTGATTTTAAAAAAGTGTTTAGCAGTGGCCGAGCATATGCTCGGCTGCCCTGCTCCTGCAGAAGACTATGTAGTCGGTGAAGCCTAGGGCCTCTGCCTTAGTCTTCCTGCCGTTT
>JADGNG010000097.1 GCA_017883585.1 Candidatus Bathyarchaeota archaeon | reverse complement strand
GAGGGCGACGAATATCTGGGTCCCGAGCTCCCTGAGCCCCTGGGCCTCGGTTACAATCATGGAGAAGGAAGCGTGGGGAGGTTGTAGAAAAGTGTTGGCTACTTCACCTGCTTGGCGAGGCTATCGACGAATGCCTTGATGTCCTCGCGTTCAATGCCGTAGTGGGTGCAGAGGCGCGTGCCTCCGCTGTGCCCCTCGCTTTTCCAGCCGATCTTTTTCGTAGCATTATTCCAGTCGGCGTCCTTCCAGCCGATCGGGGTGTAGTCGATATACACCATGTTCGTCTGGACCTGGTTGACGACCTTGATACCCATTTTGGTGAGTCCTTCGGCGAGGAGTTTGGCGTTGTCGTGGTCATCCTTAAGCCTGTCGACCATCTTGGTGATGGCTATGATGCCGGGAGCCGCGATTATACCCGCCTGTCTCATGCCTCCGCCGAGCATCTTCCTATACTTCCTAGCCTTCTTGATAACGTCAGTTGGACCGACGACTAAGCTGCCCACGGGGGCACTGAGCCCCTTGCTGAGGCAGATCTGGACCGTGTCCGCGTACTGAGTCAGCTCCTTGACGTTGATTCCGAGGGCGACGGCCGCGTTGAAGACCCTCGCCCCGTCCATGTGGACGGCGAGGCCGTGCTTCTTGGCGACGTCCCAGTCGGCCTTCATCTGCTTTGAGGTGATAGCGATGCCACCAGCCGAGTTGTGGGTGTTTTCGATGCAAACGAGGCGTGTAGGCGGGTAGTGGATGTTCTCGGGCCTGATCGCCTTTTCGATGTCCTCTGGCTTCATCCAGCCGAGTTCGCCGGGGACGGTACGCGCCATGAGCTGCCCCATGACGGCGAGGCCGCCAACCTCGTTGACGAAGATATGGCTACTCTTCTCGAGTATGATCTCGTCGCCGCGCTGCGTGTGGGCGAGGACGCTGACCGCGTTTCCCATCGTGCCGCTCGTGACGAAGAGCGCAGCCTCCTTATCCGTGATCTCGGCGGCGATCCTCTCGAGCTCGTTTACAGTCGGGTCGTCCCCCATGACGTCGTCCCCGACCTTCGCCTTGAAGGCCGCTTCCCTCATCTCGGGCGTGGGCCAAGTGACTGTGTCGCTCCTGAAGTCCAGATTCTTCTCGACCATGAATTGTCGAATACGTAGGGGGGCTGAGCGTGCTTAAGGGATTTGGGGCTGATCCTGAATAAGGCTTATCAGCGACCAACCCGAAGCTGCTCTGATAGCCTTGCCGGAGAAGTCGAAGAGAAAGGTCAACAAAAAGGTCATCATAGCTGTCGTCTTTATGGCACTCTTCATGGTCAGCGTCGCGGCCGTGCTTTTCCGCCCCTCCCCAGTCACCAACAAACCAGTGGGTTACGTGAACGTTAGCCGCAGCGAGTCCTACTGGTCTAACAAGACTGGTAACGTGACCGAGACTAGATACCTGATTGACTACGGAATATATGCCGTTGAGGACACGCCGAAGGTAACCCTACACGATAGAGCTGAGCCGCACCTCACTGAGATATCTGTACAGCAGGACACCACGAACATACAAGTGACCTACGACCCTAACACGGGCAACATCACGGTCGTGGCCACGGGCCTGAAAATGAATGACAAGGTAGCCGGGCAGGCCGCCTTCAAGATGGACCCCGTCAACGACGTCTTCTATCCGGGCGAGGCACCGCAGACGATCGTGACCCCGGCAAACATCTACTGGGGAGACAACAGCGTGGTCAACATCACAATAACCCCCTTCAGGGTGAGCCGGAATGGCAACGTCACCCAGATTGGCGTCTACTCATGGTTCACAACTGCCGTGGCGGAAGTCAGCGACGTCTCCACTTCTCCGCCCGCCGTGTGCGACCCACCCGCCTACCAGGCGATATGGCAATATAAGTACCCGACCACCTTCAATTACACAGCCCACAACGCGAAGTACACAATAAAGATCCCGACCGTCCAACAGAGTGGGGACATACTACTGAGGACCTGGGTCGAGGTGAGGTACTCAACTGCACTGAGGATAGTGGCAGATGCGACGATCAAGGACTCGGACGGTATGTTCTTCAGAGCCGATTCCGCGATAAGCTATCAGTACGAGCACAAGGTTCTGCCCAGACCGATTGGCTAAAAGTAGAGTTCTGCGTTTCTGAGGGACAGCTTCAGGTTCTCCTCCGCCTTACTCAACACAGGGACCCCGTGTCCCGCCAGCATCACGTCTACTTTAATTTTTATGAGCTTCCTAAGGGACTCGACGAGGTGGTCGAGGCTTCCCGTGTCGCCGTCGAACCTGCCGAAGTAACCGTCTGGGAAGGCGGTATCCCCCGAGAAGAGTATCCTCTGCTCCCTCGCGTAGAGGCACATGCCCCCCTTCGTGTGGCCTGGGGTCCAGATCACCTCAAGGGGCCACAACTCTGTCTCTATGACATCTCCCTCCCTGACCTTCACAAGGGAGTCCCCGAGGCTCGAAGCTATGAAACCGGCATCATCCTCGTGCACGTAGACCTTCGGCTTCGCCTTCTCTAAGATGAGGAAGGCTCCCATGGCGTGGTCGTGGTGAGCGTGTGTGATTATGATCCTCTCCACGTTGCGGGGTTCCACTCCGAGCTCCTTGAGCTGTGGCCAGACGGGGTTCTGACGGTTCCCGACGCCGGTATCGATTATTGTTGCCCTTTCCCTCCCGACGACATATATGTTGCTGCATAGCCCGTCCCCTACGATCATGTTGACACCTAGTAGGGTCGGGGTGTCGTTGGCGAGGTTGATGATCTGAGGCATCTCTATCGTGTAGGTTTGGTGAAGTAGCTGATAAAAGGCTTCTACGGGATCCTGATGAGGTGGAGGCGGAGGACGAGGTAGCCCTCCTCGTAGTCGTAGTCTAGGCCCTCAAGCTCGTGCCCCTCAGGGATCGGGTAACTCCTGCCGAAGTCCTTGTCCGCTGAGCTGTGTAGGTGGATCGAGTCCCCGTTCGTCTCGACGAGTATCGTCTTCTCCAGCCTCCTCGGCATCTCAGCGGTTATGACATACTCGACGCGCTCGAAGTGCTCCCCACCGAGCAGGTTTCCCTCAACCACAGCGATGTCCTCGCTTTCCTCGTGAGTTGGCTTCACGTGTGTGTGTATGTACCAGGGCAGCAGCGAAACCGTGGCGAATGTGAGAAAGAAGATGAAGCTGTATGCGCCAGCTGTAATCGGGCTCACTTCCCCCATTATGAACGGGAAGATGACTGTCACACCTTGTGTAGGAATTCCTGCAACTATCCCTGCTGCAGCGGCGGACAGCCCGACGATGATCATGAAAAGACCACCAACGAGCAGGACCTTTCTGTTCCTACTCCTAGAGTTGACCCTATCCTCGACGCAGTCGAGGCACATCTGCGTCTCCTCATCGAAGCAGTCTCTGCAGACGCGGTGACCGCATCGAGGGCACATCGTATCCGCCCCCTCGCTACCGCAGACCCAGCAAATATCGTCTCTCTTCTCTGTCACCAGGCAATCAACCCTACCCAAGAGGCGGCGTACAGCGCTGCTGTCACCAGGACTCCTACAATTATGAGGAACTTTATCGCCTTCCTGCTTTCGTTCATCTTGGCGATGGGCTCGTTTAGGAATCCGAGGTGTCTCCTGTCGAGATCGGTCGGCTCGGCTCGTAGGCTGAGGTAGACCATAATCACGCCTAGCCAAGCGATTAGAAAGCCGACGCCGATCGTAGCGATTGAGGAGTTCACGTAAACCTCTCTCTCAGGGATAACCCGGTTATCTTAAACCTTTCTAGCCACTTTTTTTTTAAAAGTTTTTCCCCCGTAAATTGGGCGGGGTTGAGGCGCGTTTAAGTGGACCAGAGGCTTGCCTTGCCCATGTACTCGCTGACTTCCCACTCCCTGATGGAGACGTTGTCAACGTCGACGACGTAGATGGCATGGAGACGGGCGTTCCTGATCTCTTCGATGCTCACAGGTGGGTTACTGTAGTAGAGGTCGCAGAGCCGCTTTATCGAAGCGATCTCTTCCTCGGTACGGAACCTGGGTGGCTTCGTTAGGCTCGGAGGGATCTGGAGAACGTAGTAGGGCGGGGTCGCTAGAACGAACTTGCTGGCGTAGCCACTGTATCTCGTTATCTTGCTTGCGGCTCGTGCCCGCAGGTAGACTAGGGGATCGATGGCGTTCTCCGGGGGTACAAATCCGGTTTCTGCCTCAACCATCAGACTCCCAAGACCCTTCTCAGCGTAGACATCGGTGCTTATCCCGTTGACAGCCGTCTCCAGCTGGACGTCGAACCCAGCGTGGACGAGGTGGGCAGCGCAGACAAGCTCCATCACGGAGTGGTTGATCTTGACCCTGTTCTGCTTGTGCATCCTCTCGAGGTCATCGCGGAGGACGTGTATCTTCGGGTGGTAGACGGGGTCGAGCTTCTCTAGAATCTTGGAGACTACGGCGTCTACGTCTCGCATGAACTCCTCGGTAGACCCTTTAGCCCCCATTTACGCACCGAAGCCCTTACTCTCACTCAGTGACGCTAACTATTAAAGTGGTGCGGTAGGCGCCCGAGGGTGATAAATACGGCGACGGGGCACAGATACGCGACCAAAAATGCCGGAGAAGAGCGTTTGGGAGATTTTCGCCGGGGAATGCCCCAGCGTAAGCGACGCCTACATGAAGCTCAGCCAAGCTGTGACAGCGCACGGTGGCCTAGATGAGAAAACCAGGCTTCTTATCCTCATAGGAATCTACTCCACGACGCGTGACCCGGTCGCGCTGCGCCACTTCGTCGGCCTCGCACTCAAAGCAGGTATACCCAAGAAGCAGATAGAGTCCGCGGCCCTCCTAGCCTTCAATACGGGGGTCACAAATGCCGAGCTCGCTATCCCGATTATCGAGGAGATGGCGAAGAGAGCGTAGACAGATCCACCCTTTTTAACCCAGTTTCTTTGATAAACCCGAAGGACTTAACCTTGAAGAGGTGGCTAACGCAGGCGCAGTCGCTGCTGCCGAACCGGGGGATTGATTCACCCCTCTCAGCGATGTGGGCGGCTATCTCGCACTCCATCCGGACGGCCCAGTCAGTGGCGTAGATGGCTTCGATCTCGATCCCGGGCTCGCGTAGGAGGTAGTCGATGTGCCAGTGGGCGACTCGGCCCTCCCCCCTACTCGTCCGTATGTGTCTCCCGAGGCGAGGGATGAGGCTGTTCAGGGCGGAGCCCACGTATACATACCTCCCTCTCGAGAATTTAATTGAGCCTAGGGAGCCGATCTTAATCTCCGAGTTCCTGTCGACCCTGATGCAAAGGCAGTAGCTCCCGCGGGTCACCATGAGGGATGAGCCCCCTCTTCCCTTAAAAATTGGGTCACTTCATGTGGCAGTTGAACCAGTCGACCATGTCGTGTAAGCGGCGCTTCCTGATCGTCGTCCTCGCGAGATTCCTGAATGTGTGGCTCCCCTCCGTGTAGAGGATCAGCTTCGTCTCCACTCCGAGGTACCTGAGGGCCGTGTACATCTGGATGCTCTGGTCTATCCAACACCTGTTGTCGTTGATACTGTGTATGAACATGGTCGGGGTCTTGACGCTCTTTGCGTAGTTGAGGGGCGACTTCTCCGTATAGGTCTCGGGGTTGCTCCAGGGGTCGCCGCCGAGCTGGTCGGGGCCGAAGTGGAACCCGATGTCGGAAGTTCCGAAGAAGCTGACCCAGTTGCAGATGCTGTTCTGGCTCAGGGCGCACCTGAATCGGTCTGTGTGGCCGATGACCCAGTTCGTCATGAACCCGCCGTAGCTCAGCCCTGTAACCGCGATGCGGGTCTGGTCGATCCAGACGTAGGCGCCTAAGGCATGGTCGACCATCTCCATAAAGTCCAGGTAGTCCCGTGTTCCATAGCGGGTCCTGATGTCGGCGAAGTCTAGGTCGTAACCGTCGCTGCCCCTGATGTTGGCGTAGACGACGGCATAGCCCTCAGCGGCGTATATCTGGTGCTCAAACATTGGGGCATAACCGTATTTGCTCCGCGGCCCGCCATGGATGTCGAAGATAGCGGGGTAACTCTTGCCCTCCCTCCACCCGTAGGGCTTTATGAGCCACCCCTCTATGTTTGCGCCGTCGCTCGCCTCAAACATAAAGTGATCGGCGTCGATCATCGGCGCCTCGGCGAGGGGGGCGTCGCAGAGGTGAGTGAGCCTCGTGTCCCTCTTACCCTTCCTGACGTAGACCTCCATAGGCTCAGCGACTCCCGTCCGGGTGTACGCGACGACACCTCCCCTGACTGAGAACTCCTCGACGCAGAAGTTGCCGGAGATGACCTTCGCGATCTCGCCGTCCTCGGGCCTGACGCTGTGTATGGCGTAGCCGCCGCCGTCGCTGAGGGGGAAGTAGATTCTGTCGACGTCCCAGATCGGGTTGGGTGAGCCCGCGTACTGACTGCGCAGGTCGTTGTAAACGACGCGCCCGCTCCCCCGGTCGAGCCTTCCCGTGAGGTCCGTGGGTTCGCCGCCGATGGGCGGAATTACCCAGACCGTCGTGTGCGTCTGATACCCACGTCTCAGATCGCTCCCCGAGAAGTAGAGGAGTCCATCGCCAGGAGACCAGCCGAGACTCGCCACAGAGTACTTTTCAAGTATCTTCCTACAATCTCCCTTCTCACTATCAAGCACATAGAGGGTGGTCTCGCGCGGGGCCAACTCGGTCTCAGAGATAGCGTATGCGACCTTTTTCCCCTTGTTCGAGGGAGCGTGGCAGGTCACATCCGACTCCCCCTCAGTGAGCTGCTTCACCATCCCCGACACGACATCCACAATGTGCAGGTGCTTCCTCCTGTAGTGGGTCCAGCCGACACCATCGTACCAGAAGGGTAAGTGGTCGATCACCCGGGCGTCCTTTGGCTCCTCCCCAACGTAGCTGAGGAAGTAGATGCTGCCACCGTCCCCGCTCCACGCCGGCAGTTCGATGCCACCGGGCGCCTTGCAGACAAGTCGGGGCTCCCCGCTGAGGGTCGTCACCCATATCTCTGCGCCTTTCTCCCCCTCATTCAGTCCCCTGTTGGAGACGAATGCGAGCTGCGAGCCGTCTGGGCTCCAAACCGGGTTCCTAGCCTTCTCCCAGTACTTCTTGGGCGACCCGTCACTAGGGTCGACGAGGTAGAGCGTGGGGACGTAGACATCACCCTCCGCCCTCGTGACTACGTAAGCTAGACTACCCCCGTCAGGCGACAGCTGCGGGTGAGAAGCCATCACGAACCTGTCAATGTCCTCGATCTCTAGCTTTCTCGGCATGTGAATCACTGATCTAGGAGCTACAGCATCGGATTTAAGATTGGGCAGGCGCGTCTGCCTGCAAAGTTTTTTCGCTTGATCGGTGGTACCTGTACCATGGTTCTAAAGCTGAAGGACGAGTTCCCCCTACTGAAGGGAAAGATTCACTTCGACACGGCGACGACAGGAGCGATGCCCGCCTCCACGATAAAGATACTGGGAGAGTACGTGGAGACGGTTCAGGCGATGTTCCGCGGCGAGTTGCCGTGGCAGTCGGGTACCGGTGAGTATGCTAAGCGTCGACTTAACTCGAAAAAGCTCTTCGCCGAGGTCATCGGTGGCATGGAGGAGGAGGTCGCCTTCATCCCAAACGCCACCGCAGGGATAAACACTGCCATGAACATGATCCCTATGAAGAGGGGCAACAACGTCGTCTGCACCAATCTTAGTTACCCCATGACGGCGACGATCGTCAACAAGCAGAGGGACCGTGGTGCAAAGCCCAAGTGGATAAAGAATAAGAAGGGTACCGTCACCCTTGAGCAGTTCGGGAAGGCGATCAACGACCAGACGGCGGCGGTCGTCATCGACCAGCCGAGCTGGTTCAACGGCTACCTGCACGACCTCAAGGGGCTCGCGGAGATATGCCACGCACATGGGGCGAAGCTCGTCGTCGACGGTACGCAGTGCGTCGGCAGCCTCGCGTGGGAGGCGGATAGGTGGGGCGTTGACTTCGTCGCCACGAGCACCTACAAGTGGCTCATGGGCGGCCACTACGGGCAGTCAGCGGGATTCCTCTTCGTCTCGAAGCCCAACGTCGACGCCACACAGCCAGTCTACGTCGGTGAGAAGACTCTCGAGCCCGCCGTAGGTGAGAGAAACACTACCGACGAGTTCACCCTCTACGACTTCAAGCCCCGCAAGGGGCTGGAGCGCATCGAGGTCTTCCCACGGCAGGAGATCAGCTACGTCGCCGTCGAGAACTCGATGAAGGTCTTACTAGCACATGGCAAGAAGGCGGTTGAGAGGCAGGTAAAGGATGTCGACAACACCCTCATCGAGGAGCTGACGAAGAGGCACTTCAGGTTCCAGACGCCGAAGGAGGAGAATAGTCGCATCTACGTCAACGTTCAGGTACCCGACTTCAAGGCGGTGGGGGAAAAGCTGATGGCGAGGAACGTGCACGTCGCGCCGAGGATCGGCGGGCTACGCATAAGCCCCCATTTCTACAACACAGAGGAGGAGGCCGTCGCCCTCGTCAAGGTCCTCCGCGAGGTCACGAAGCCCCGGTAAATGCTTTTCTTCCCGACGCGGGTATCTTCTTCGGACTCAGGTGGTTCCATGAAGGTCCTTGTTGTTGGCAACGGCGCCAGGGAGCACGCGTTAGCGAAGAAGCTGCACGCCGATGGGGCGGAGAT
>JADGNG010000016.1 GCA_017883585.1 Candidatus Bathyarchaeota archaeon | reverse complement strand
CGCCGTCGACATAGTCAAGAAGATGAAGATCACCGACCAGACCAGCCCCGACCTAGAGAAGGCCACCAAGGAGATCTACAGCGACGAGTTCCACAGAGGAAAGATGAGAGGCAACACTGGCCAATATATCGGTCTAAACGTGCAGGCCGCGAAAGAGGCGGTGAAGAACGACCTAGTCGCTAACGGCAACGCCTCTACCATGTACGAGATGATCGAGCCAGTTAAGTGCCGCTGCGGAACCGAGGTAGTCGTCAAGATATTTGAGAACCAGTGGTTCATCAACTACGGCGACGAGGCATGGAAGAAACTCGCCCGCGAGAACATCGACCAGATGGAGATCGTCCCTCGCGAGCTGAAGCAGGAGTTCTTAAACGTCGTCGACTGGCTCAAGGCCAAGGCATGCGCACGCAAGGCGGGTATGGGCACCCGCCTCCCATGGGAGCCCGACTGGATCATCGAATCTCTCTCAGATTCCACCATCTACATGGCCTACTACACCGTCATCAAAGGTCTAAACGAGCTCAAGTCCAAGCCCGAGCAGCTCAACGAGGCCTTCTGGGACTACGTCTTCCTAGGCATAGGCACACCCGTCAAAGTCGAGGCATCAACCGGCATCCCGATGGAGAAGATCAAGGAGCTGCACAACGAGTTCAGCTACTTCTACCCCATGGACGCACGCCACAGCGGCAGGGACCTGATCCCCAACCACCTCACCTTCATGATCTTCATACACGACGCCATCTGGGGACGCGAGTACTGGCCACAGGGCATCTTCGTCAACGGTTCAGTACTCATGGAGGGGGCGAAGATGAGCAAGAGCATGAACAACATCATCCCCCTAGTCAACGCAATAGACCGCTTCGGCGCAGACCCACTCAGGATCAGCCTCATGATCACCGCTGAGCCACTAAAGGACGCCGACTTCAGCCCAGACCTAGCAAAGAGCATGATGGGACTACTCGAGGGCTTCTACGCGCGCGTCCAGAGGATAATCAGTGAAAAGCAGGAAGGCGCCTACGAGCTGCAGGAGATAGACCTCTGGATGCTAAGTAGGCTGCAGAGCCACATCGCTGACGCTAACGAGGCGATGCATGAGCTAAAGGTTAGGAAAACTATACACGCCGCCACGTACGACCTCGACACTGACCTCGACTGGTACCTGAAGAGGGTCGCCAACGACAGGGACCACGAGGAGCGCATGAAGGCCATAAGTCACGTCGAGTGCACGGTACTGGACATACAGGTACGCCTGCTCGCACCATTCACCCCCCACCTCTGCGAGGAGATATGGGAGCAGATGGGAGGAGAGGGCTTCGTCGCCTACGCCAAGTGGCCCGAGGTAGACGGTTCACAGATCAGGGAGGACGCTGAGGAGCTCGAGACCATTGTCAAGACCTGCGCCGAGGACGTTACCAACATCACCAAGGTCACCGGCATCAAGCCTACGACTATCCATTTCTACACCGCGGACAACTGGAAGTGGAAAATGTTCGAGAAGGCCATGGAGATGCAGATGAAGGGAAACGTCGACATAGGCACCATGATCAGGGAGGCCTTCAAGGACGAGGAGATGAGGACCAAACAGAAGGAAGTCCCAGCCTACGCCCGGACACTCATAGACGAAGTCAAGAAGATGCCCGAGGCGACCCTGAAGCTCCGCCGGGGGATGGGGCACGTGAACGAGACGACGCTCCTGCAGGACGCGGAGAAGTTCCTGAAGGCCGAGTTCGGCTGCGACGTCACCGTCTCGGGGGAGAGCGACCCTTGGATCGAGGACCCGGCGAAGAGGGCGAGCCGCGCCAAGCCCTACAGGCCCGCGATCTACGTCGCCTAAAGCAAGCTAAATGTGCATTTTTGTACACATCCAAACCCGAGCGGGATCTTTTAGTCTCCTTTCGAACGGGGAGGATTGAATTGAGCTTGTTGGATGTGCCCCCTCCCCTATTTTTAGGACTGCCTAGAAATTGGGGATAATTATTCCCCCGATTATGAACGTCGTTTAAGCCGTCTCGGCCGGCTCTGCGACGACTTCTTCAGGTGTCGCGACTGGGCCGCCGATTGGTGCTGCGAGGAGCTCGCTCTTCCTAACGCCTACATGGCGTAGTGCCGTTACGTTTTTCGCCTGGTTGTAGACGTCGCTGGCGAGCTTACCGAGGACCATCTCGTGCGCGATCTGGTCGAAGGTGAGTGTCTTCGCCTTCTCGTTGACGATCGCCGTCATGATGGTGCGTATCTCGTGCTCCTGGCTCGACTTTATCCTCACCTGCGTCAGCGCGGTGACTATGACCTTGACCTTGTAGCCGTCGGTGGTGGTGATACGGTATATTCCGTCGACCTTGGTGCTTCTGCGGCGGACGAGGCTGCGGAGGTAGTCGCGAAGGTACTCGTGCCCCTTGAAGATGGTCTGAGCCTTGTGGTCCTCGACGCCGGTGATCTGGAAGTACATCTTGATGTACTCCTGGCTGAAGTCTCCGGTAATCTGTGCGAGCGTCGTCTCGAAGACGCGGCCGTTGAGGAGCGCGTCCTCCTCGGCGGGTGTCTCGCCGACCTTCGTCTCGCCGAAGTAGCGTGGGAGGATGATGTCGTACCAGTCCTTCCTACGGAATTTATCCTTGACGGCCTTAGACAATCTTTCGAATCTCTCCTATTTTCAGCACCATGGAACTGCCCGGCGCTCATTTATACCTTTCCCTAAAACGGGTGGGGCTAGTCGAGCCCTTTGAGCGCCTTCTCGGCGGCGGCGAGGCAGCTGAGGAGGTCGTCGAGAGTTGAGATGAGGCTGCCGACGCCTTTTGGGCAACGAATGTGTACGTCGATCTCCGTCTTTCTGCTCTTGACGCTGACCTCCATACCCTCGGGGGCTTGGTAATTGTCTGGGCTGACCGCCTCGGCAACCGCCCACGCCGTCTCCTCGTCGGGGTAGCGCAGTGTTAGCTCAGCTTCCGCTCCACTGTTTTGCGACAAGCTCGTCGACCCTCCTCATGAAATCGTCCTCAGCCCCCTGGGGTATGAATGCTCCGGCGGCGTTGTCGTGGCCCCCGCCCGCGCCCTTGACGGCTCCGGCGGCCTCTTGCATTATCTTGCCGAGGTGGATACCCATGTAGGCGGTCCCCTCCGCTATTCGGGAAGAAATCTTTATGGTTCCGTCGTCGCTGTTGGCGGCGGAGACTATCGGCTTCGTGCTCTTGAGTATCCCCTGGCCCAGGAGGATGCTTGAGACGACGCCAACTATGTTCTCATCGATGTCTGTGCCCGCGCTGAGGACGTAGATGGCGTTAAGCTCCTTTATCCTGTCCCCGGTCCTGACCCAGTCGAGGTAACCGCCTATCTTGCGGCGATATTCATCCACGGTCTGCTCTGCGTCCTTCATGGCCTCGCCGCGGTCCCCAAGGCAGATTCCTATGCCTAGGCTCGGGCGCCTCAAGCGTGCGCAGGCGTTGAGGAGGCTCGAGTATTCGCGCCCGTCGCGCATGGGCGTCGTCGCCTCCTCCTTCTTGAATGTGTAGACGGTTCCGATGAGGTTGTGGACGGTCTTTGCGTCGCAGCCCTCTGCGACCATGTGGCTGCTTAGGGCCGAGAATAGCTTCCTCTTCTCCTCCTCGTCCAGGTCGCTGAGGCTCCGCATCCGGTCACCCGTCTTTAAGGGGATTCCGACGTGGTCGAGGAAGGCGACGCAGCTGTCCTCTCTGCCGCTGAGGCCGGGGATGAAGGGGGTCGTCGTGTTTGCGATGGCGCGTGCTATAGGGCGTGTCTCGTGGCCGTAGAAGATGAGGTCAACGTCCCTCGAGAGGAGCCCAGCAGCCGTCGCCTCCTCCTCGATGAGGGTGTTGACCCCTTTGAGGCTCTTCTTCTCGCCCTTGTCCTGCTGGTCGCCGAGGGCGCCTACTAGGGCGAGAGGTG
>JADGNG010000096.1 GCA_017883585.1 Candidatus Bathyarchaeota archaeon | reverse complement strand
GGAGCTGGTGAGCATCCGCCCCACGATCCAGAGGACGGGAGCCATGACGATGACCTGTACAACTAGACCGATCAGGGTTGATACAATGTCCAATATCAGACACCTGTATAAAATGCGTTAGTTTCAACCCTAAAAAACCATAACCTCCACAGCACATGAAAGTCAGGTGTCAAAGACAACTTGAACCCTATAGCCCTCCGTTATCTTCTCTATCTTCATCATGTGGTAGGTTACGGCCTTTACGGCGATGCCCACCTCGTGCGTAGCAGCGCTGAAGCGCTCCCCTCTCGCCTCAGCCTTCGCTGTGAGGTTATTCTCGTCCACGTCGATTGTGAGCCTCTTCGCTGTGAGCCCCTCAGAATCGTTGAGGAAGAGAAGCTCGTCGAGTATGTTGACGATTAGGCTCTGGAGGTCCATGCCGTTCGCCTCCGCGGTGTAGGTCTCCTTCTCTCTTATGCCTTCGAGGGGGGTGATGGAGTTCAGCATCCCGAGGGCCACATTCGCGACGGCCTCCCCGAGGGTTTTGCCTCTACCCTCGACCAGTAGGTCGGCTGGTGGACCACCTGGCGGATAGCTGTACCCCGACAATTTACTCCCACTCTATCGTACTCGGCGGCTTGTTGGTTATGTCGTAGACGACGCGTGTGACCTGGGGGATGCTATTTGTTATGTCGTTGCTTATACGTTCGAGGAGTTCCCAGGGGGCGCGTGTGAAGTTGGCGGTCATCGCGTCGACGCTCTCCACTATCCGGACTGCTACGGTCCACCCGTATGCGCGCTCGTCCCCCTTCACGCCTGTGCTCTTCGTGTCGGTTAGAACAGCGAAGTACTGCCAGGGGAGGCCTGCTATCTCTGACTTCTCCACCTGCTCCGTTACTATGGCGTCTGCCATGCGTAGCGCCTCGATCTTGTCCTCAGTAACCTCGCCAACTATACGGACTGCGAGACCCGGGCCGGGGAACGGTTGGCGCCAGACGAGGTCCCTCGGGAGCCCGATCTTCGCGCCTAGAGCCCTGACCTCATCCTTGTAGAGGTCCTTGAGGGGCTCGACGACGCCCTTGAACTCCATGTGTAGTGGGAGCCCCCCGACGTTGTGGTGGGTCTTGATGGTGTCGGCGTGGCGGGTTATCCCCGACTCGATCCTGTCGGGGTAGATGGTGCCCTGAACGAGGTACTCGGCTCCGAATTCTCGTGCCTCCTCCTCGAAGACCCTGATGAACTCCTCACCGATGATCTTCCTCTTCATCTCTGGTTCGACGACGCCCTGCAGCCTCTTCAGAAACCTCTCCTTCGCGTCGATGACCTTGACGTTGACTCCTATGCGCTCCATGGCCTCCTTGACCTGCTGGGACTCGCCCATACGCATTAGGCCGTGGTCGACGTGGACGGCGATTATTCGGTCGCCGAGGGCCTTGCCGACAATGGCCGCTGCCACGCTTGAGTCTACGCCCCCGCTGAGGGCGATAACCGCCTTTCCTTTTCCTACCTGTTTCTTGACAGTTCTGATGCCCTCCTCGACGGCGTCAGCCGGGTGCCAGTTGGAGGCACACTTGCAGATGTCGAAGACGAAGTTGTGGAGCATGCGGTCGCCGTGGACGGTGTGCTTGACCTCCGGGTGCCACTGTAGGCCGTAGATACCCTTCTCCGGGTAGCTGAAAGCCGCGACTGGTGCCGAATCGGTGTGTGCAAGGACTCTGAAGCAGCTCGGCATGCTGTATACGGTGTCGCCGTGGCTCATCCAGACGGGCTCCTCAAGCTCCAACCCCTCGAGTATCCCCTCCGCCTTCTCGATGTAGGCGGTCCTCGACCCGTACTCCTTCACCGTCCCTTTCCTAACGTCGCCCTTGTTTAACTGCGCGAGGAGCTGGTGGCCATAACAGAGGCCGAGGACTGGTACTCCGAGTTCGAGTATCTTCTCGTCGAGCCTCAGCGAGTCGCGTGCGTTGACGCTACTGGGGCTACCGGATAGGATTACGCCCTTTGTCCGCATTACCTTGCCGAGTGCCTTGACGTCGTCGACGCTGGCGTCGCTCGGTAGAATCTCTGAGTAGATATTCATCTCCCTGACTCGACGAGCTATGAGGTGGCAATACTGGCCGCCGAAGTCGAGGATGACGATCCCGTCTGGAAGCAGATCGGGGGACATTGATCAACACAACCCCGATATCTCTATATGGGTTTTGTTGCACCGATGTGCAAGTGGGCTACTTGACGTACGCCTCGACGAGGTCCCTATCCGTGATTATGCCTACCATCTCATCCTCTTCCATCAGGGGGAGTCTCCTGATGTGTCTGTCCGCCATAATGTAAGTGGCCTCGTAGACGCTGATCCAGGCCGGAGCGACGATGAGTGTTGTGGAAGCGTAGCCCTTTGCCGGGGCCTCGAATGACTTCCCCTCCTTCAGGAAGGTTGTGAGGAGATCCCGCTCCGTGAAGATGCCCTTCAGCTTTCCGCCTGAGGAGACTAAGACGCTGCCGATCCTCTTCTTGCCCATCGTGACGGCAATGTCAGCCACAAGGGTCGCATCGTCGACCATCACTACCTCGGGGGTAATGTAGTCTTCTACTTTAACAAGCGTTTCTGGCACGTCTGGGAGGCTGCGGATGAAGTCCGAGGCGGAGACTATGCCGATGAGTTTCTCCTCCTTCATCATGCCAAGCCTCCCCTTCCGCTTCATCATGATTTTGCCCGCTTCCTTAATGGGGGCATCGGGAGGGATAGTGAGGAGGGGCCACGACATGGCTTCACTCACTTTCGACTTCGCCGGGTCCCTCCTTAGGGCGAGGATTCCGCTGATCAAGTCTTTCTCGGTGACGATCCCCTTCGGCTTGGCGTCCGCCTCGACTACTAGGCTCCCGATGTGCTTCTCACCCATGGCACGGGCTGCATCGGCAATGGTCTTATCCTCAGTGATCGTGACGACTCTGGGAGTCATTATGTCCCTAACGTGGCGGAACTTCTTCATCTGCTCGTATGCCCTGTCGTAGATTCCCGGGAACTCCCTCCTCAGATCCTTCGGGTACTCCCTCCACACCACCGTGAAGACCCTCGGAATCTGAGTTGATATCTGCAACGGTCAGTTACAGCTCGGAGTAGCTCAGCATTTCTTGACATCCGAGCGTGTTACTTCTTTAAATGGCGTAGGTGCTGGTCTTACCCATGAAGTACATCAATGTTCCCGCATGGGAGTGGTACGGGTGGAAGCCCGAGCGCCTCAGCTTCCCTGACGGCTGGGACGTAAGCGTTCAGAAGATGAAGGGCCACGACGCCAAGGCCCTTAAGCCGAAGGAGATCAAGGAGAAGATCGCACACCCATACGGCACGAAGCTGTTGAGCGAACTCGCCAAGGGTAAGAGAAAATGCGTCATCCTCTTCGACGACATGACTCGCCCAACTAAGACGACGCAGATGCTACCCGCTGTTCTCGACGAGCTAAACGAAGGCGGCCTGACTGACGATAGGATAATATTCATGATGGCCTCCGGTGCCCACACGGGGCGGATGCTCTTCGACTTCCAGAAGAAACTCGGCGAGGACATCTGCGCGAAGCACCTCGTCTTCAACCATAACCCCTACGACAGCTTCGAGGATCTAGGTAAGACGAGTTGGGGTACGCCCATACTCATCAACAAGGAGGTCATGAGCTGTGACCTCAAGGTCACGGTCAGCAGCATCATGCCTCACTTTGGGTACGGCTTCGGGGGCGGGAGCAAAATGATCCTCCCCGGGGTATCCGGGGTCGGCTCCATCAGTCCCAACCACGTCATAAAGAAGGGCACCGACCCCGGTAGAGTGGCCAGCAACGAGCGCCGCCTCGACTCCGAGGAGGCGGCTAGCAAGGTCGGCGTTGACTTCATAGTCCACTCCCTCCTCAACGCCGACTCCGACGTCTGCGACCTCGTCTCCGGCGACCTAATCACCGCCCACAGGGAAGGCGTCAAGCGGGCGCGCGCCCACTACGTAACCAAAGTCGTCCCCAACGCCGACGTAAGCATAGGAAACACCTACCCTATGGCAAACGAGGGCTACAAGTCCTACCACATAGCCCTCGAGTCCGTCAGGAAGGGCGGTGATCTCGTCTACCTTCTCTACACCCCAGAGGGGTGTCGCGTGCACTTCTACAACGGCCGATTCGGGACCGACTATGGCGGCGAGGGGTGGAACCCGGAAGTCTACACTAAGAAGCCGTGGAAGATGGGGCGCGTCATCTGTGTCAGCCCCAGCGGTCTCATGAAAGCGGACGAACATTACTATGGTGAGGGCTCCAAGTGGGTGAAGAAGTGGAGCGATGCTAGGGCACTAATGGAGGGGACCCATGGCCCAAGCGCGAAGGTCGCCATCTATCCAACGGCCTCGATGCAGATAAGCGAGAAGAATGCGGGTAACGACTAACCTCGTCGAGTCGTTACATTTTCTATTCTTAATTTGCAGGTCTAGACGATGTAGAAGTTTACGCCCTTCTCCAAAATGGGTAACTGATCGTATGCCTCGCGGTGTAACTTCTCTCTATGGTACTCACACGCATGACATCCTATCCCTTCAGGCTCATATTATACATCGATTACGCCTCAAACACGGGATTTGATTTATTAATGCGATGGACCCCCGACCAGCATCACAGACGTGGCCTCTTAGCTTAAACTTCAAATCCCACCAAACGAAATGATCAATGCCCTTATCGGTGATTCTATGAGCGGAATAATCCTAGTCCGAGACATCATGGCGAAGAACGTCAAGACCGTCCGCACCGACGACAGCGTCCACAACGCCGTCATCAAGATGAACAAATTTGACGTGGGCAGCGTTATTGTAGTGAACGGCAACCGCCCCGTCGGCATAATCACCAGTAAAAACATCCTGAGCAGGGTAGTGGAGCCCCGCCTCGACGCTGGCATTGTCAGGGCCAGGGAGATAATGAGCAGTCCCCTCATCACTATCGAGCCTGACTCTTCAGTTGAGGACGCGGCGAAGCTTATGACCCAGAAGAGGATCAAGAAACTCGCCGTGATGGACAAAGACAAGCTACTCGGAGTCCTCAGCACCAGCGACATAGTCCGCGCCAACCCAAAGCACTTGGGAATACTCCAGGAACTCCTCAAGATAAGCT
>JADGNG010000095.1 GCA_017883585.1 Candidatus Bathyarchaeota archaeon | reverse complement strand
GGGCGGGGGTCAGCCCGTACTCCTTCAGATAGCTGTCGGCGTTGCGGCTCGAGCCGGCGTAGACGTCCGGGATGCCGAGCCTTATGATGGGGACCGGGTACCTCTCCGAGAGGGACTCGGCAACGGCTCCGCCGAGGCCACCGAGCACGGAATGGTCCTCAATCGTCATTACGATTCCCGTAGCCTTTGCAGCCACCTCGAGGGCGTCGCTGTCAAGCGGCTTCACCGTGTGGACGTTCAGCACCCTCGCGTCGATCATCCTTTCCTTGAGGGTGGCAGCCGCTTTTAGCGAGGCGTCCACCATCGGCCCGAAGGCGACGAGAGTGATGTCCTCACCGTCCTTCATCGTCTCGGCTCTACCCACTTTGAACTGGTAACCTTTCAGCAGGATCGGCTCCTTGTCCCTGCGCAGGCGCATGTAGTATGGTCCACCTGTCTTCAAGGCAGCGTCGAGGGCGCTCTTCGTCTCCTCCGCGTCGATGGGGACGATGACCCTCATGTTCGGGATGACCCGCATGAGGGCGACGTCTTGGAGTGCGAGGTGGGAGGCGCCGTCCGCTGCAGCAGAGAGCCCCCCGTGGCTCGCGACTAGGCAGACATTGAGGTTGTCATGGGCGACTATGTTGCGTATCTGGTCCCACGCCCTGCCCGTGAGGAAGTATGCGAAGCTGCTCGCAAAGGCCCTCTTGCCACCAATGGCGAGGCCTGCGGCTACGTCGACGAGGTTCTGCTCCGCAGCACCTACGTCGAAGAATCTTTCCGGGTATGCTTTACCGAACATTATTGTCTTAGTCGACTCGGCGAGGTCTGCGTCGACGACGACTATGTCCGGGTTCGTCCTCCCCACCTCCACGAGCCATTCGCCGTATGCATCCCTTGTAGCCTTAAGACTCATGGCAATCCCTCCAGTTCCTTGCATGCTGTCTCAAGCTCGGCTGGAGTACAAGCCTTACCATGGAATCCGACGACTCCCTCCATGAAGGTGACACCTTTCCCCTTGACAGTGTTCGCGATTATAGCCGTGGGCCTGTCCGTGCAGTTCTTCGCCTCCTCAAAGGCGGCGAGTAGTCTAGTGTGGTCGTGGCCGTCGACGCAGATGACCTTCCAGTTGAAAGCCCTCCACTTATCCGCAATGGGTTCAAGGCCAACGACCTTCTCCGTTGGGCCGTCTATCTGGAGTCCGTTGCGGTCGACTATGACAGTTAGGTTGTCGAGCCTGTGGTGGGCAGCGAACATGGCCGCCTCCCAGACGAGTCCCTCGTCGCACTCACCGTCGCCGAGGAGGACGTAGACGCGGCTGCTCCTGCAATCCAGCTTCAGTGCTAAGGCTATGCCCGAGGCGATGCTCAGACCGTTACCGAGGCTCCCGCTGCTGACCTCGACGCCCGGTGTCCGAGTCGCGTCCGGGTGGCCCTGTAGCATAGACTCGTGCTCCCTGAGGTGGTGGAGCTGCTCACTGGGGAAGTAGCCCCTCTTCGCGAGGACGGCGTAGAGGGCGGGGGCCGCATGCCCCTTGCTGAGTATGAACCTGTCCCTGTCAGGCCAGCCCGGATTCCGAGGGTCATGCCTCAGCACTCCCCAGTAGAGGGTGACGAGAATGTCGGTGGCGCTCAGACTGCCACCGGGGTGGCCGGACCCGGCACCCGTAGTTGCGCGAAGCGCGTCGGCTCTAATCTCCTTTGAGAGTTTGATAAGCTCCTCTTTAGTAACCATTCATCCACCATCTGGAGATCGATTTGTGAACCACCTCGTCCCCGGCGCTATAAAACGTGCGGTGTCCGCACTCGCATTTGGTTGAGATCGAGATTAAGAAGACTAAGGGGTCTCCACGGAAACCGTTACCATTACGATTGTTTCTGGGTCCTTTAGTGATTGGACAAAGGAGCGCGGCATGTGAATAGTTGCCTTGTCAGCGTGAACCATGAGGGTGCGTGAGCACGTGTAGCCGCTCATTCTGGCGACAACGTCGGTCGAATGAGCCCATGTGAGCGCCGGGTCCCCTCGACCAACGGTGGTAAAGGCCCTTTCCTCCACCCTCAGCGTTAGCGAAATGACCGAGGAAGGATTCCTCGCCGCCTCCCTCATCGCTCCTCCGAGGTCGACAAGCCCCCTCGCCGCTCCCACTGCGGCGATGCAGTTCCCCTGGGTCGTGAGGTAAGTTTCTTTGGTTACCTCGAAGGTCTTCTCGTGCGTCGCCCGTATATTGGGGTGGCCACGGGCGGCGAAGCTTTCCTCAAGGAGCATCAGCGTTTCTTTGGAGTCGCCAGATTTAAGGGGTATGTGTACAATTGACAGGAGTTTGAAGATATCCAGTGCAATGTGCGTGGTTGCGCTCGAAACCAATGATTCATCCAAAATTTATTTTCTCCACCGAGTTTTGGATTCTTAGGTGTGATCACATGTTCTGTCCGTACTGTGGGAGCGAGATGAAGGAGGACCATAAATTCTGTGGGGTTTGTGGAAAAAGAGTCGAGAGAGCCACCAAACCAATGGCCGCGAGCACGCTTCCCGAACCCTCCCCAACTGAGACGATCAAGGAATCGGTTATTGGGGGTTTGTCGAGCGCCGACATGGCAAGGCCTGGATCACTGGGATACGGGATCTACATAACCAACAAGAGGGTGATCGGAATAAAGAAGCGGGACCAGTTCGCCAAGGCTGTGGGGGCCGCGATTGCGGGTGCGGTGATCGGGAAGATGATAGGCTTCGAGGCGCCTTGGGCGGTGAGTAGTGCCCTTGGGAGAAATCTATCTAACGACGAGAACATCCACCTGCTGGCTGAGTTGGAGAAGAATAAGGACTTCGAGGCGATGACCCATGATATCACGCTCGTACAGCTCAAGAGCACTGGCTTGATTGATCCGGGTCAACTGGCTATTTTCTTGAAGGGGGCGCAGAAAACGGATATTGCTATTTCATTGAGGACCGAGAGGGTCGTCGAGAATCTCAAGGAGTTGTTTGAGGCTAATTTCCCAAAGGTCCGGCGGGTAATATGATCGGTCTTGCTTTCCTTGAGTGGGTGTTCTAAACTCTAGGATTATAATGACTTGTGCTACATCATATACCGATGAAGTCAACTAAGCGTCGTCTGATAGCGGGGGTAATCCTGCTTCTAATTATGGGGGGAGCGGGGGTAGTGCTCAACGTCCTGAGTCCTAGCCTGGTATACGCCAACTCGGACTCGAAAGCCGCTAGCGTCGACAAATCGATAGTCTCGTCGAACACCGATTTCGCGGTAAAGCTTCTAAGAGAGCTACAACGTGAGCAGGGAGGTAAGAACATCTTCATCTCCCCCCTAAGTGTCTCAATCGCCCTCGCCATGACCTACGATGGCGCGAACTCGTCGACGCGTCAGGCTATGGCTAATGTCCTCGGATTCACAGGTATGAGTGACCAAACCGTGAACACGGGATTCAGTCAACTAATTGAGAGTCTGCTGAGCGTGGATAAGGACGTAAGCCTGAACATAGGTGACTCCGTTTGGATCAGGTCAGACTTCGCGCTAGGTGTGAAACAGAACTTCACCGCTACCCTGTCGAAGTACTTCAGAAGCGAGGTCTACACCAAACCCTTCGACGCATCCACAGTGAATGAGGTCAACTCGTGGGTCGACAAGGCGACAAACGGCAAGATCAGCAAGCTCATCGACCAGATAGACTCGTCGAACGTTATGTTCATCATCAACGCGATCTACTTCAAGGGGGGCTGGGTTGACAAGTTCGATCCTTACCTCACGCACCCGGCTGACTTCACAACGGCATATGGGTCGACTGTATCGGTTGACATGATGAGCAGGGACGGGAGTTATTCTTACTATGGTGATGATCAGGTCCAGATCGCGAGGCTCCCCTACGGCAGAGACAAGATCGCGATGTATGTGTTCCTTCCAGCAGAAGGAAATTCACTTGAATCTTTCACCTCCAGCTTAACAGGTGACAAACTCAACGCCTACTTTGGCAAGCTCACAGACACGGAGTTAGTTGTGGGGCTGCCTAAGCTCAAGCTCGAGTACGGGAAGGTCGACCTGAAGGACGCGCTAACGAGCCTCGGCATGGGGGTTGCCTTCGACTTAAACTCGGCTAACCTGAGCAGAATCTCCAACGTCTCACCGGGGAACAACCTCTACATCGCCTTCGTCGACCACAAGGCGGTGGTTGAGGTTAACGAGCAGGGCACGGAGGCGGCGGCCGCCACGAACGTCGGCATCTCCATCACCGCCATGCCGGTCAGGACTACGTTTGTGGTCAACAGGCCGTACATGTTTGTGATCAGGGACGACAGATCCGGGGCGATCCTGTTCTCGGGTTTAATTACGGACCCCACCATCCGTGCATCCCCGTGATACACTGGATGTTAGATGAATGCCGTTGTGCCAGTGGGATAAGGTTTAAACGAATGGTGCCTGTGTCTTGTGTTGGTTGGGCTGGTAGATCAGTCGTATGATCGCCGCCTTGGCATGGCGGAAGTCGGGGGTTCAAATCCCTCCCAGTCCACCAACCATTTCAACCATAAAGGGGTTGTTTTTACGGTCCTTTCAGGGTTTAACCTTGTTTTAATTCTTCTCCTGAAATGACCCTACGACACGTGCGCGCGCGCACAGGAGACCAGAGTCCTCTCCAGCCGCGTGAGGGGCGACCACGTCTACATTGGAGTTAATTACGGGAGAGAACCCCGAGTGATACTGGGTCTACGAGAAACCCGATATAAAGACCGTCGAACTCATTTGGAGCCGGGAGTCTGTCGAAAGAGATGCAATCTCTTTGACTCTACCACATATCATAGCTGAGAACGAATGCGCATCCGATGCTGGATCAATACGATACCTGGATATTTTGCACCTTTTCACCTCACTGATTAACCCTTAAACTCGTCCCGCGAGCACATAATGGGGTACTCTTTTTAAAATTCAGTTCTCAATACAGATTCATGGGCATTGAACAATTAGACGCTGAGGGCTTTTTGATAAACCCAGACCTATGGACCGAGGAACTATCAAGAAGCATGGCTAAAACACAGTTTTACATCATTCTAACTAATCAACAATCAAAGATCATCCTCTACATTAGAGACTACTACAAAAAATGGGAGACGCTACCAATGCTAAAAACAATTAGAGACGAATTTGGATTAACTGCGCCGGAGATAGACGAGTTATTCAAGAGAAGCAATAGCACCGCGAGGGGTGTAATCTGTAAACTCGCTGGGTTGCCCAAGATGCTGTGCATCTCCTCAGGATGCTGAAGAAAATGAGCGAAGACTTGATGCTAGTATATGGCTGGGGCCCGGAGGAGGATGGAAAACTCTCATCACTCCTCTACATAGCCGAGACCGCACTATCTATGGGTATGAAGACCTCGATCTTTCTCTTCACCGACGCCGCGATTCTGGCTAAGAGGGGCAACATCCAGAAGGTGAGCGAGGAGATGTATTCTAGATTCAGACGAATCACAAATGACCCAAATCTGGGGGTATATGTGTGCGAGGAAGCTGCGAGGAAACGTGCAGTAGACCCTGAGAACCTCGAGGAAAAACTCAGCCTCATTGGCTACGCCACGTTCCTAGACATAGCTACAAGAACTAAGACCGTTATTACAATCTAGATGAGTTGATGCAGGATGATTGTGAAAAACGTGAAAGATGTGAAGGACTTCGACGTTAAGGAAGCGTATGGGCAGGACGCTGAGGGAGTGTCAATAAGGTGGATCTCTGAGAAGCGTACGGGTGGGGATGAGTACCTGCACAACTTCGCGCTCAGGTACTTCACGTTCAAGCCTAATGCTTACATGAATCCCCATAAGCATCCGTGGGAGCAGGAGATCGCCGTCACGAGGGGGAAGATCCAAGTCTTAGGTGCCTCTAGTGATCAGATCTTGAAAGAGGGTGAGGTCGGCTATTTCCCGGCGAACGAGGTGCATGGGTTTAAGAACCTTTCAGAGGGGGATAGCGAATTCTACTGTGTTATCGGGTGCGTTGGGAAGGGCGAGAACTGCTTAGGTATACAGGGTTAAACATCCCTTAGTGGGAATCAATCAAGCTATTCATGCGCGCTGAAAATCTCGCAATTATCAGTACCCCCACCTAGACTTACTCCATCCTGCACTTTCACATACGGGTTTGACTGCCAGATGGGAATGGTTAAGAATCGGGCTCTGAGATGAAGCCGGTAGTGTCCGCATTGGAGGGAAAAGCTCTCGCTCTCATCTCTGGGGGACTCGACAGCACCCTGGCCGTGAAGATGGTTAAGGAGATGGGTCTCGAAGTCGAGGCGGTCCACTTCACGACCCCCTTCTGCCAATGCGACAAGTGCGGTGTAGACACGATAGCAGAGAGGTTCAATCTAAAGGTCCACCACGTCTACCTAGGTGAGGAGTTCCTCTTAGTCGTCGCCGACCCGCCTCACGGCCGGGGTAGCCAGATGAACGTCTGCATAGACTGCCGCATATTTATGCTCAGGAAGGCGAAGAGGCTCGCCGAGGAGATTGGCGCGGGCTTCTTCGTAACGGGTGAGGTCCTCGGTCAGCGCCCAATGAGCCAGCATAGCTCAGCGATGCGCCTTATAGAGCGCGAGGCGGGCGTAGAGGACCTAGTGCTAAGGCCCCTCTCAGGCAAGCTCATGAAGGAGACGCGCATGGAGGATGATGGAATCGTCGACCGCGAGAGGCTCCTCGACATAAGCGGCAGGAGGAGGATTCCACAGTTCGAGCTCGCGGAGAAGCTGGGAGTCTATGACTATCCATGCCCATCGGGCGGCTGCCTTCTTACTGACCCCGAGTTCGCTGCGAGGCTAAGGGACTACATCGATAATGAGGGTACTCCCACAATCGAGGCTATTCTTCTCCTTAAGGTGGGGAGGCACTTCAGGGTGGGTTCTACCCGCGTCGTCGTCGGTAGGAACGAGTTGGAGAACAACATCCTCGAGGGCTTCGCACAACGAGGTGGGACACGTTTAGAGGTCGAGATGATAAACGGGCCCATCACTTTAGTCATGGGCCATGATGAGGCCGCCATTAAAGCCGCGGCTACTCTTACTGTGAGGTACTCCGACGCGCCAAGGAGTGAGCCGGTATGGGTGGGAGTCAGGTCTGGTGATCTTGAGACACGAATACATGTGGCGGCTATCGACGAGGTTGGGCTGGAGACTCTCAGAATCCGATCTTCTCAAGGGCGAGAAAAATAGTAGTGATCTATTATACTTAGGCTGCGGCTTCAGGACGATAATTCGCTTGCGCGCGCTTTGGTGTAAGTCTCATCTTATATGAAGGAATTTAGTGAATCAATAGTCTTACTTCACTTACACTTAATACCTCTACCTGATTTTTGAATAGCAGACCTAACTCATACGCGTGTTTTTTATATATACTAAAGTTTTCTCCAACCCATGACACCTAAGAGCGGAGACACAGCGCTGCTGATAATCGATGTTCAAAACGCATTCTTCGACCAATATAGCGGCGACTACGCCTACCGCGCGAACGAGATCCTGTCTCGAATCAAGGGCCTGATATCGCGGGCGAGGAAAGCCGGCGTACCCATCATATACGTCCAACACGATGAGGATAAGGGCTTACCATTCGAGCCCGGAAAACCAGGCTGGCTAATAAACCCCGAAATCGCCTCCATGAAGGAGGACTTAGTCATCCACAAGAGGACCCCCGACTCATTCTACGGCACAGCACTTCAAGCTGAACTCGAATCAAGAGGAATTAGAAGTCTCATAATCGCGGGCTTCCAGACCGAATGGTGCATAGACACGACGGTGCGCCGCGCCTACAGCCTCGAATATGATGTCACGGTGGTCGAGGATGCACACAGCACGTGTGACACAAAGATTCTGAAAGCGCCTCAGATTATCGCTCACCATAACTCGATATTCGGCGGCAGGTTCGCAAAGCTCAAGAAAGCAGAAGATATCGACTTCAAGGCAGCGAAGTAAATCCTTCCCAGCCACGCATACTTTGTGCCCTAAAATCTCACAACTAGTTTATACTACTCTGATAATCCAAAGGCTTCCGCGTGCTCATGCTTAAATTTTGAAAAACTGTAGCAATGAACATGGTTCCACACTCCGACGAGGTCCACGAAGCCCCCGATGAACTCGACCACGGAATTACCCTCTCCGTCAACACAAAGATCGAAGCTGACCACACGGTCTACGACCTCTCCGAGGCAAAAGCCATCCTAGGCAAGGCAAGAAAAATAGTCGTAGGGAACTGCCCCTGCAGGACCGAGCACCACAACTGCGACGCCCCACTCGACGTCTGCCTTAGCCTTGACGAGCAGGCCGACATCTCCCTGAGAAATGGGGGAAACAACCGAGAGGTCACTCTCAACGAGGCCCTCTCAATCCTCAAGAGAAGCCACGAGGCCGGGCTCGTCCACATGGCGTACGTCGCCAAGGGCGCCGACAAGCCTAAGGTCCTCTGCAGCTGCTGCGCCTGCTGCTGCAACACTCTCGGCCCCATGATCAAGAAAGGTACATTCGAACTCATATTATACTCCAAATATCTAGCCGAGGACAACCATGAGGGGTGCACAGCCTGCGGTGTCTGCATCCACCGCTGCATATTCGGGGCTAGGAAGCTTGTCGACGGTGAACTCGTCTTTGATCCATCACGATGCATGGGTTGCGGCGTCTGCGTATCCACATGCACCACAGGCACAATCTCGATGGTCCCGCGCCGTGCGCTTGATGCAGTTTCATAATTATTCAGCCTCGAATAGCTCGGAGGGCGCGCACCCTTGCAAGTCGCCCTTTATGGCTGATGAGCTTCGTGTCATATTCACACTCTGGATTCCGACAGATTCTTCCTACAGACTGAAAGCTCTCACTCTTACTACCTCTTACTACCCCAATGACGCAACCGCATGTTTAATACGCCTCTAAACGCGCCATAAAAATTTGAAGACGATTGAATCTCTAGAGTAGGCGAGAAAATGGTAGATAGAGTATACAAAAAGCAATTACCTGCACTGAGGAAGACCCTTGAGAAATTGGGGGAGAACTTTTCCAATCTTGATTCTAAGACGGATTGGGCTGAACTGAGAATTGAACCATTGCTGAAACATCTGGGATCACTGGAACAACTATTGGAATCAAGCGAGTTTTCAGGAGAATTTTCGCGATTGACAAAAGGTGTAGAGATGTTTCACTCTGACTTGATATATTTTAGAACAAATGTGAAGGCACTGGAAAAGATTCTTCAGGCTGAGAAGAAATCTCATGCGCGAAAAACACATTCGAACGTCAGAGAGTTTATCAAGAATCGCTGAGCAAGAATTGGGTTTGGGGGATAAGGCTATAGTGCCACCGCGCACGCGCGCGACCTTAAGTTAAATACAACCCAATTCATAATTAATTTATTCGGTTAAAATCACCCATTAAAACTAACCCGTTTTTCAATAATCAGGCTAATTAAAGCAGGTCTTTGAACTACCCCAGTCCACCATCCTCTCTCTGGAGGGAGGGTTAGTGTTGATCGCTTTTTTTTCTTTCTTGGTGTGGGTTGTTTTGTAGGTGTTAATCTGTGGGTGGGTATAGTTATTTTTTGTTGAAGATGTTATTTTTCGGGGTATTTTTAGAGTTTTCCCCGATTTAAGGGCGGATGATGGTGGCGATTCTTCATGGTGCGGGGTTTGACACGCCTTGCATAGTTAGGCCGAGGCGGGGGTTGAATAACGTGGAGGCACACATCGTTCTGCGATGGACGGTTATTATCCCCCGCCGGAAGGCGAGGGGGGCTGGCGCGTGGCGGAGCCGGGTAGACTCGGGGTGGACGAGGGACTACTGAAGCGGGCTGTAAGATTCCACAACGACCATATCGCCACTAGGAGCTACGGGGGAGCCCTCGTCGTCGTCTACAGGGGCCACGTGGTCGCGGAGAGCTACATCACGGGGGAGATGGGCGGCCCGCGGCTATGGGGGAGGGCGACGTGCAACGACGTCAAGTCGTCTACGAAGTCCATCTTCGGGACCGTCATCGGCACCTTCCTGGATGAGTACGGTAGCCGTGTGGGGCTCGATACGCCACTTGTCGGGGCGAGCCGCGGGGAGTCCCTGATCCCGCAGATATGGGAGCAGCCAATTACCGACGAACGGAAGACGAGGATCAGGGTGAAGAACGTCCTCTCCATGACCTCGGGACACGATTCGAGGGAGCCCTGGCTCGCCCCTGGCAGGCGTCGCCACACACCTGGCTATGTAGGCCCCTACCAGATGTACGAGTACTGCTTCGGCTGGTGGCGATTCGACGGCGTACCCGCGCAGCATAGGCTCCTCTTCGAGCCCGGGCAGGGGTTCAACTACAGCAACTTCGGCCTCGAACAGGTGGCACTCGCGATGCGCAACGTTTCGGGGCTGGAGGTGGGGCGGTACGCGTGGGAGAGGGTCCTCGAGGAGATCGGGATGCCCACCGAGTTGCGAGACAATTTCTACAGAAAGATGCCGTACAAAGATGACAGAGAGCTAAACTACTCGGATAGGCCCGGCTGGGGCGTGGGTGGTAACACGGGGTGCAACGCGTACGGCGCCGACGGGAGCAGCAGCACGGTCGGGTACAACACGGTGGTAGGAAGCACGTTCAGGTGCAGCGCCCGCGACTTCGCGAGGCTGGGCTACCTATGGCTGCGGAGGGGCAGGTGGGGGAAGAGGCAGCTCGTCCCCGAAGAGTGGATGAAACAGGCGACCACACGCTTCAGGCGCCCCGATGGCAGCGCCTCGGTGAACTACGGCTACACGTTCTGGATTCAGGATGAGTTGAGCGGTGTTCCAGCGGACGCGTTCGGCTCGAGGGGGCACAATATAAATGACTGCTATGTCATCCCGAGCCTCGACCTCGTGATCGCCAGGATGGGGAACGATAACCCGCCGAGGGAGAAGCGCGACACTTTCATCAGGGACCTCTTAGCGGGGGTAGTGAAGGCAGTAACTTAGCTATAGAAAGCCAGCGGTTAGAATTCCTCGTCCATCAAGCCTTATCTCCCAAAGAGAAGAGAAAAAGGGGAAAGCCCATTGCCGGTGAAGATTCGCAACAGGGATGAACTCCTCGTCTACGGTATAACTGACTCCCGCCGCATCGTTCTTAATATAACGGAGCAGGTTCTGCAGAGGCTGGACGCCTACGAACGGCTCAAGGCATTTGTCAGTCTAGACGGTGATATTCTCCACGTCGGCAACCGCCTGTGGGACCTCTCCCAGAAGCGCCACGTCTACGTCTTCTCCGCGGGGAAGGCGGCGAACCATATGGCGATGGCGATGGATGAGATATTGGGCAAGTGTCTAACGAAGGGTGTCGCCATCGTAAAGATCGTTGAGGAGACGGACCACTACGCCAACACAGAGGTCTTCATCGGCGGCCACCCACTGCCAAACCATGAGGGCGTGCGGGGAAGCCAAAGGATGCTTGAGATAGTCGACCAGGCGGGTAAGGACGATGTGTTCATCTTCTGTATGAGCGGCGGCAGCACGGCGCTGATGGCATATCCCGTGGAGGGGATCATGCTGGAGGAGAAGATGGCGGCCACAGACACGATGCTCAAGTCGAACATCCGTGTAATGGACATCAACACCATTAGGGGCCACATCTCCCAGATGAACCGGGGGCGACTCGGGCAGCGCATCGAGAGGAGTGGAGCCGAGATGATCGGACTCAACATTTGGGACGCCCTCGACTGGCCCCCAATCGAGGACTACGGGGAGCCAGTGACGATGCGCGGCACTCCCATCGGCCCCGACTACTCCACGTTCGCGGACGCGCAGAGGATCATCCGCGAGAATGGTCTGGTCGGGCGCCTCCCCAAGAGCGTCGAGTCCTACATCTTCAACGGTGCCGAGGCACAGGAGACGCCGAAGTCGATCGCCCGCGCCACCTACTTTATGCTCAATATAATATCCGACTCGTGCAAGTACGCCGCCGAGATCGCCGAGGGCATGGGGATCAGCCACATGACCCTCACCACCAGCCTCGAGGGGGAGAGCAGAGACGCGGGGATGTTCCTAGCCGGCGTCGCCAAGGAGGTGCAGCGCTTCCACCAGCCCATAGCGCCCCCATGCCTCATCTTCACTGCCGGGGAGACCTCGACTCGCATCCTCGACAACAGGGAGATCAATGGGCACGGCGGGCCATCGCAAGAGTTGGTGACCGGGTTCGCGATAGTCGCCCGGGAAGTGCCTGGGATCTGCATACTCTCCATTGACACAGAGGGGACTGACGGCACCACGAAGATGGCGGGCGGCATCACCGACTCCGAGACATACCGCTTGGCGGTCGCAGCGGGCATCGACCTGCAAGATGCGCTCCGTGGACACGCCACTTACGAGGCATTATCCAAACTCGGGTGTACGGTCTTCACAGGAAACACAGGGACGAACGTCTGCGACTTCAACGTCTTATATATACCCAAGAAAGAGTAGTTCGCGAAAGGGGCAGAAACAATGGGAAGCACGAGCATCAAATCCGTAAAGGCGAGACAGATTCTGGACGCTAAAGGTAAGCCGATGCTGGAGGTCGACGTCGTAACCGCGGGCGACATCCTCGGTCGGGGCTCGGCCCCCTCGGGCGTCTCCGCCGGCGAACACGAGGCGTATGTCCTCCGCGATAAGGACCCCAAGTGGTACGACGGCCTCAGCGTCTACAAGGCCGCAGACATCGTCCACAAGACCATCGCACCCAAGCTCAAGGGCATGGACGTGATGGATCAGGCAGCGATCGACAAGACGATGATCGACCTCGACGGTACCCCTAACAAGTCTAGGCTGGGCGGGAACACGCTCTGTAGCGTCTCCCTCGCGTGCATCCGCGCCGCGGCGAATACAGAGAATCTGCCCCTTTATCGTTACCTTAACCCCACCGAGGTCAAGACTATCCCCTTCCCTACGGTCAACTGCATCAGCGGCGGCAGCTATCAGAAGGGCTCGATGCCTTTCCAGGAGTGCACGGTCGTTCCCTACAAGGCGAAGTCGATCAAGGAGGCGGTGCACATCATGTACCAGATGTTTAAACTGACGCCTGACGTCATCAAGGACTACATGCACGGGGAGGCGCCCAAGCCCGGGAGCCTCACGGGTTGGCAGTCCCCCAGTCAGGACCCTACCGTCGCCTTCGACATCATGTATGAGGCCGCGCGCCGTATCGGGGCGGAGGACAAGATAGCCTTCGCCGCCGACGTAGCCGCTAGCGAGTTCTACGACAAGGAGAAGGGCACATACGACTTCATAGGCGAGAACGTCGACGCTGACGCCCTCCTCGGATTCCTCAAGGATCTGACGACGAAGTACCCATTCCTCTACATCGAGGACCCCCTCGAGGAGAACGACTGGGGCGGCTGGAAGAAAGCCGCCAAAATGCTCAACAGGACCATGCTCGTCGGCGACGACCTGACGGTGACGAACATAGAGATGCTCAAGAAGGCCGCCAAGATGAAGGTCTGCGAGGCGTTCATCTTCAAGCCGAACCAGGTGGGGACGATGACTGAGAGCCGTGAGGCGATCGAGTACGCTCAGAGTAAGGGCATTGCGGCTATCCCCAGTGTCCGCGCCGGCGGCTGCACAGACGATCCCATCTTCGACTTCGCAGTCGCCTACGGCTGCTGCGCCACGAAGCAGGGGCCGCCGAAGAACGGCGAACGCGTCTACG
This sequence comes from Candidatus Bathyarchaeota archaeon, assembly GCA_017883585.1. Classification (GTDB taxonomy): domain Archaea; phylum Thermoproteota; class Bathyarchaeia; order TCS64; family TCS64; genus UBA8941. The sequence goes on along the minus strand of JADGNG010000095.1, from coordinate 10,249 downwards.
GCATCAACTTCCTAACAAGGGTGGAGGACGAGCACCCCAAGGCTAAGCCCTACGACTTCACGCCCCACATTAAGTTCTAACAGTCTTCGCTCAATCACAGTAGCACGAAGGAGCCGATGCTTCATCTGGTCTGAGGGCTGGATTCTAGTGCCCTCCACGTTCATTGACCCTTTCTTGGCGTAGATCTTGTTCTCCATGTCCAAGAATAGGTCCCTGAAGCGGGCCGCCGACTCTGTTTTGGGAGAGGTAATTTTTTGACAAATCTTTTCAGCATGCGTCTAGGATGTACAACGCTTAACTCATTATATTGCTATCTGATTATCAAATTCAGCGAACTCTCCATGGCCCGGAGCCCTATTCTGATCGATGAAGCCAGTGAAAAAGGAGCGAGTACAGAAAATTGTAAATAACGATAGTAGCCCCCTCTACATCTATGCTTACCTTCTCGAACAATTCCGCACACGTGCAGCACGACGCTGCGTGTGAGGTGTAGCCCTTGGAGTACAAGTGGACGGTCCTCACGGTCACCACCGTCGGCGTCCTCATGTCCGGCCTCGACACGAGGATAGTCATCATCGGCCTCCCGCAGGTGGCCGCGGCCCTCGGCGCGGATGCCGAGCAGGCCATCTGGTTCACCCAGGCTTATGTCCTATTCAGCACAATAAGCCTCCTTCTCATCGGGAGAGCCACCGACATAGTCGGTAGAGTGAAAATATACACGGCTGGCTTCGGAGTCTTCACCATCGGCTCCCTGCTCGTCAGCCTCTCACAGAGCCCCACACAAGTCATTATCTTCAGGGGTCTCCAGGGTATCGGCGGGGCGATGCTGATGACGAACAGCGCCGCCATGATCGTGGACGCGACTCCGAAGAAGAGCCTCGGCCTCGCCCTCGGGATAAACCAGATAGCCCTTCGCTTCGGCATGATGGGAGGCCTCACACTCAGCGGCATAATCCTCGCCTTCCTCGACTGGAGGGCCCTATTCTACATCAACGTCCCAATAGGCATCTTCGGCACCTTCTGGGCACAGAGGAGACTCAAGGAGATCGCCCGCCTCGAGAAGGGCGTGCCAATGGACTGGATAGGCTTCGGCACCTTCACAACAGCCATAGTCAGCCTCCTCCTCGCCCTCACCTTCGACGCCTACGGTATGACCGATAGGAGCCTAGTCTACGGCCTCACAATCATCACCGCGATATTTTTTGTGGCGTTCATCTGGCAGGAGCGGAGGCACGCCCACCCCCTCCTCGACCTGAAGATACTCGCCATAAAAGAGTTCACGGGCGGTGTGACGGCCCAGTTCCTAAACAGCATCGCCTGGGGTGCCGTGGCCCTGCTTCTCAGCCTCTACTTCCAGCTCGTGCAGGGATTATCCCCATTCGACGCGGGCGTACGCATACTCCCAATCGACATAGCCTTCCTACTCGTCGGCCCACTCAGCGGCAGGTTCTCAGACAAATACGGCCACACCCCCTTCACTACCACCGGCTTGGCCCTGAGCAGCGCGTCACTGTTCCTATTCTCCACGACGACGGCGACGACGCCTTACTACCTGATGTTCATCTACCTTGCCATATTCGGGGCAGGCGTTGGGCTCTTCAGCTCCCCGAACATGAGCTCACTCATGGGGTCCGTCCCCTCTGACCGCCGTGGTATAGCCTCAGCGGTGAGGGCCGTCTTCTTCCAGACCGGTTCAGTCATCAGCATCAACCTCGCCATTCTAGTTATGACCTTTACAGTCCCCTACAGCATAGTGAGTGGAGTCATTAGTTCCCACGTCGCAATGTCCGCGTCGGAAATCTCACTTTTCGCCGGGGGGATTAACCACGCGTACCTCTGGATGGCGGCCATAAACGCGTGTGCAATAGTCCCCTCCTTCCTCAGGGGGAAACGCGTTGAGGAGACCGAGGCACTCACGAAGGAGCAGATTGGCGACGACGCTGTCTAGAACCCTTTTTCTCCTCCCCCCAGGACCCTAGACTCATAAAAAACTTAAACAGGGCCACCAATACCATTGGTGATCCCCATGCCATCCAAGCTCGACAAGGGAAGGAAGGTCGTTATAAACCTAGACGAGGACATCGTTCGGAGCGACGGCGTCACCATAAAGATGCGCGAGTTCGTCAAGGAGATGCTCGCCTACAACCCGGAGTTCGTCATAGACTCGAGCCCCAAGGGCGAGACCTGGTACCTCCGCAAGAAGGCGAAGAAGTAGCCCCGCTGCTAAACCGTTAAAGCGGTCACAACCTCATTCTACCCGATCCAGTTGGCGATCAGGGCTGTTTACAGGGACGACGAGGGCGGGAGGAGCGGCGCCGCCGAGATATGCCTAAAGTGCGGCGTCTGCTGCAACGTGGCGCACAGTTGCCACGTCATGAACGACCACAGGTTCAACCCCCGGTACACATTCGTCTACGATTGCCTAGCCTCCGATAAAGGGGCGTCGAACCCTAACATCTGGCTCTGCGTAAGCTGCCACAAGTGCGAGGAGACCTGCCCATACGAGGTCTCCCCCGTTCACTTCATAGAGTCACTGAAGAGGGACGCCTTCGACGCCGGGTGGGTGCACCAAACTATCAGGACGGAGGTCAACCAAATTGTAACGACGGGGTTCGCCTTCCCACTCACAGGGGCCACGGAGAGGCAGAGGCAGACCCTAAACCTCAGGTCGCTACCCCCACCGCCCCTCGCCGACCTCACGAAGATAGCGGATAAGACCCACATCGCCGAGAAGCTCAGGGAGGCCAAGCAATGAGGTACGCCCTCTTTCTCGGCTGCTTCATACCCGTGCGCTTACCCCACCTCGAGGCCGTCTCACGGAGGGTACTCCCCCGACTCGGCGTGGAACTTTCCGACATCGACGGCTTCAGCTGCTGCCCCGAGCCCGTCGGCTTCCTCACAGACAAGATCACAGGGCTCGCCATTGCTGCGAGGAACATCTGCCTCGCCGAGGAGGCGGGGCTCGGCATCCTCACCCTCTGCAACGGCTGCACCTACACACTGAGGCAGGCAAACCAGATCCTGAAGAGGGACTCGGCGCTCAGGGAGAAGGTGAACGACATACTAGCGGAGACGGGGCATCAGTTCAAGGGAACGGTTGATGTGAGGCACTACGCCCAGGTTTTATCGCGAGATATTGGTGGAATCAAGTCAACCGTTAAGAAACCACTAACGGGTATTAGGGTCGCCTGCCACCCCGGCTGCCACATCCTCAGCCCACCCGAGACGATGGGTTTCGATGACCCCCTCAACCCCACGGTACTCGACTCGATGGTCGAGGCACTTGGCGCCACACCCGTCGACTGGGACAAGAAGACTGGGTGCTGTGGCTGGACCCTGACAAACTACGACGACCGCGAATCCGCGAACCGCCTCCTCGGCGAGAAACTTGGAGCCATGCACGCGGCGGCCTCCGACTGCTCAACCGTCATCTGCCCTCAGTGCTTCTACCAGTTCGACACGGGGCAGATGCTCGCCGCGCGGGAGCTAAAACTTGACTACCGCGTCCCCACGCTCTACTATCTCCAGCTACTCGCCCTCGCAATGGGCTTTAGCCTCGACGAGGCCGGGGTGAAGCAGCACAGGGTCAGGGACCCAGCCCTGGAGGAGAAGCTCGGGAGGCTCACAGTTTGAACGTCACCGCCGTTTGCCCTTACTGTGGTGTTGGGTGTCTGCTCCGGCTCCACGTTAGGGACGGTAGGGTCGTAGGCGTCCTCCCACACGAGGCCGGGCCCGGCGAGGGTAAGCTCTGTATAAAGGGGTGGAGCGCCCACGAGTTCATCCACCACCCCGAAAGGCTCACGAAACCCCTCATCCGGGACGGCGAGGACTTCAGGGAGGCCACCTGGAATGAGGCCTTCGACCTCGTCGCCTCAAAGATCAGGGAGTCGAAGGACCGATACGGCCCCAACTCAGTCGCCTTCCTTGCTTCCGCCAAGGCGACCAACGAGGAGAACTATATTATGCAGAAGCTCGCCAGGGTCGCCGTGGGGACGAATAACATCGACCACTGCGCCCGCCTCTGCCACAGCAGCACCGTCACAGGACTCACACGCGCCTTCGGCAGCGGCGCCATGACGAACAGCCAGGAGGACCTGGAGGAAGCGGACGCTTTCCTCGTCATAGGCTCCAACACAACTGAGCAGCACCCCCTACTCGCCCGCCGCGTCATAAGGGCCGTGAAGAGGGGCTCAAAACTCGTAGTAGCCGACCCGAGGACAATCCCACTCACCGAGTACGCGACACTTCACCTCGAACACAGGCCCGGCACAGACATCGCCTTACTAAACGCGATGATGAATACCATCATAGCCGAGGGGCTCCAGGACGGGGACTTCATAGCGAGGCGAACCGAGGGCTACGAGGCCCTCAGGGAGCACGTCAAGAAGTACACGCCCGAGTACGCCGAGGGCATAACGGGCGTCCCCGTGCAGAAGATCAGGGAAGCGGCGCGCATCTACGCCTCCGCCGAGAGGGCGGCGATCCTCTTCAGCATGGGCATCACCCAGCATATAACCGGGGTCAACAATGTCCTGAGCACCGCGAATCTCGCCATGCTCACGGGGAACATCGGGCGACCTGGAACCGGCGTGAACCCGCTACGCGGCCAGAACAACGTCCAGGGTGCGTGCGACGTGGGGGCCCTTCCCGACCTGCTCCCAGGATACGTTAGAGTTGCGGACCCGGACGCACGCAGCCGCGTAGGTAAGGCTTGGAACGCCGAGGTCCCCGAGGCGCCAGGTTTAACCCTCACTGAGAAAGTGAACGGCGCAGGGGAGAAGGTCAAGGTGATGTATGTCATGGGGGAGAACCCCCTCATGTCTGACCCCGATACTCACCACGTCGAAGAGCAGCTCAAGAAGCTCGACTTCCTCGTTGTCTCAGAGCTATTCATGAGTGAGACGGCACGCGTCGCTGATGTCGTTCTCCCTGCGGTCAGCTACGCGGAGAAGGACGGTACGTTCACCGCAACGGACCGCCGAGTCCAGCTCTCCCACAAGGCGGTCGAGCCCGTCGGCGACGCCAAGCCCGACTGGTGGATACTCAGCCAGTTATCGACCCGACTTGGCTATCCTATGGGGTACAAACACCCCTCTGAGGTGATGGATGAGATAGCGGCCATTACACCGATCTACAGGGGCGTGAGCCACGGGAGGCTCGGGGAGGCCGGGCTCAGGTGGCCCGTGCCTTCATCCAACCACCCTGGCACCCCCATACTATACTCGGAGAAGTTCAGCAGGGGACTCGGCAGGTTCCACGTCGTCGAGCACAGACCCCCCGCCGAGGAGACTGACGCGGATTATCCCCTGATCCTCACCACGGGACGCGTTCTCTTCCATTGGCACACCGGGACAATGACGCGGCGGAGCCCAACCCTCACCGACCAGATAAACGAGGCTTTCATCGAGATCAACGAGACTGACGCCAAGAGCCTCGGGGTCCACTACAACGACCTCGTCAAGGTCGCGAGCCGCAGAGGGGAGATAACCCTCCGCGCAAGAGTGACAAGTGGCATCAAGGAAGGCGTCGTCTTCATACCCTTCCACTTCGCCGAGGCCTCCGCAAACATCCTAACCAACAACGCCGTTGACGCCGAGTCCAAGATACCCGAGTTCAAAGCCTGCGCCGTACGGGTCGAGAAGGCCTAACCCCGCCAACCGTTATTAGCGAGCCGGTGGAGCATAACCCATGGCAAAGACATACCACTTGCGCCGCGGCGACAAGGAGATTAAGGACAAGTCCAAGCTGATAAAAATCCTGAAGGAGACCACCTACGTAACCCTCGCCCTCTCCAGGGGCGATGAGCCTTACGTGGCAGCCCTAAGCCACAGCTATGACGAAGCTGGCAACTGCCTCTACTTCCACTGCGCCGCCGAAGGCAAGAAGCTCGACTTCATGAGGTCCAACCCCGTTGTCTCGGGGATAGCCGTCATCGACCACGGCTACTACGCCGAGCAGTGCAACCACCTCTACGTCTCCGCAGTCTTCAAGGGACGCGTCGAGTTCGTCGAGGACGTCGAGGAGAAGAAGAAGGTACTGGCACACATGATACACGCCCAGGAGAAAAAGAAGCCAGGCGACCTACTCAAGCGCCTCGAGGGCCCTCAGGTGGCTGAGAACCTTGCAAAGACCGCTGTCGGCAGGATAGTCATCGAGGAGCTTACGGGGAAGAAGTCCGCCGAGGTCAACTTCTAACGGATTTTTAGGTAGTGTTATTAATTGCCCTACTTTTCAGTGGGTCAAGGAGACAATCATGGTTAACTGTGAAAAGTGCGGGGCCGAGCTCAAGGAAGGTGCTGCCTTCTGCCAGCAGTGCGGCGCACCAGCCCCACAACCTCAGCCCTCGACCGCAACACCTGCCCCTGAGATGGGGGCACCCAAGGTAATAGACCTCGCCGGCTGGGGGGACAGGATAATCGCCTACATTATCGACATAATACTCGCCGGGATAGTGCTCGGCATCTTAAAGGCGCTAATATTCATCCCCAGCTGGGTCGTCGGCGGCATGGTCGGCGTACCAAATTACGTCCCGTGGAGCACCTTCGGCCTCGACAACCTCTTCTGGCTGGTCTACTTCACATTCATGGACCTGACCTATGGCCAGAGCATAGGCAAGATGGTGATGAAAATCAGGGTGACCAACCTTGAAGGGGGCCCGATCGACCTGACGCAGGCCGCAATTGAGGCCTTCGGCAAGGCCTTCCTCCTTCCACTCGACGTGATCCTGGGATGGATATTCACGCCGCAGAAGAGCCAGCGCATCTTCACCTACCTCGCCCGTACGATAGTCGTCAAGGACAAAACGCTACGCTAAACCTAGTGGGGCATCTCGTCCCATTAGTATTCTTTATTATAACCTAGCGTAAACCGCATAGGAACAGCCTATGTCGCGGAAGTCGGATGTGATAGCCGAGCAGCTCTGCTCCTACTACGGCAGCAAGGTCAACACGCCTCTGAAGAAGGTCTTCGTCCTCGCCATCCTAGCCGGCGCATACGTAGGCTTCGGCGGCTTCCTCTACATAGTGGTGACGAGCGACGCGGCACAGTACATCGGCAACGGCCTCGCTATGTACGTGGGCGGGATTACCTTCTCAACCGCTCTCGTGCTCATAGTCCTCGCCGAGTCTAACCGTAATGAGATATGAGCAGTCGATGGGTTTGTGCATGCCAAACTGGATGTAATTCCTCCTAAACGGGGTTATGGGTGGCTCTGATGCGCAGCGTCGTTAGCGTCTCGGTCACGACGGCCCTCGTCAGGGGGACCTTGTAGCCGTTGTGCTTCAGTGGACGGGATCCCTGCGTGGATGCCTCCGCTGCCTTCTCGATTGTCCTCTCATCGAGGGGTTGCCCTTCGAGGGCGGTCTCAGACTGGCCCAGCCGCCACGGGATCGAGCTTACTCCGCCGACGACGAGGCGCGCATCCTTCACGGTGCCCTTGTTCACGGTAAGTTGCGCCGCGATGCTCACAGAGGCGAAGGTCCAGACGTGCCTGTTCATCTTCTTGGTATAGGTCCCGATGCCCCCGACTCTCGGGGGTGGTATCGCTATGCTAGTTATGAGCTCCCTTGGCTTGAGCGCCGAGAGTCTCCTAGCCCCCTCGATGGGTTTTTGGAATAGCTCCTCCACGGGGATGGTTCGCTCCCCGCTGGCACTCGCCACTTTGGCTGTGGCTCCAAGCGCGATCAGGGCTGGGGCCGAGTCGGATGGCTGGATGCTGTTACAGGTTCCAGTGCCGAGTATGGCGTGATGCTCGTTCTCCCCCGCCGCCGCGTAGCACATTCTCCCCCCCTTGAGCCAGCATGGCTGGGGGCCCCTATAGTACCAGCACCTCGGCTCCTGGGTGAGGTTCCCACCGAGGGTGGCGACGTTCCTTATCTGGGGGGATGCGATGGATGAGGCCGCCTCGGAGAGGAGGGGGTACCTTTCCTTCACGGTCTTGTCGTTAGCTAGGGCGTCAATGGTCGCGAGGGCGCCTATCCTCAGCCCCTCTCTCTCGCTGAAATTAATCCCATCCATCCCTGGAATCGTCTTTATGTTAACTAGTCTCCCCGGCTTCGCTATTCCCAGCTTCATTAGGGGGACGATGTTCGACCCGCCTGCTATTGCTCGTGTGTCTCCTTCCGCTAGGTGCCTCGTCGCCTCATCGATGGTGGCGGCGTCCACGTGTGTGAATCTCCTCATTTTGCCGCCTCCTTTGTCGCCGTGAGTGCTTCGAGTATCTTCGCCCTCGTGAGGGGCGTCGATCGTATCCTGATCCCTGCAGCGCGCGCGATGGCGTTTGCGATTGCGGGTGCGGTGGGTATCATGGGCGGCTCCCCAAGCCCCTTCGCACCGATGTTGTTGGCCGCCTCGTCGGGCTTGTCAACGAATGAGTACTCCACCTGAGGCATGTCCATAACCGTCGGGATGAGATAGTCCTCCATGTTCGGGTTGAGGACGATCCCGTCTCTCCCGTCGACGACCCGCTCCTCACTCAGGGTGAAGCCTATGCCCTGTGCCACGCCACCCTCAATCTGGCTCCCTGCGCCAAGGGGGTTCATCACCCTCCCAAAGTCCAGGACGGTTGCTACCCTGAGGACGTCGACATCCCCGGTGACTATATCGACCTCCACCTCGGCGAATTGCGCTCCGAAGGTGAGAAGTTCCTTGTTGGGGGGGTTCGGCCCCCGTATCCCCCTACCGAGGATGGTCAGCTCGTCTAGAGCGTCGGTTAGGTCCCCGATCTTGAGACGGGGCTCCTTATCCTTCCCGACATAGAAGGCACCGTCGAGGAACTTGACCTGCTCGGGGGGCACCTCGATGTACTCCGCGGCGACCTCGATGAGTTGCCTCCTCGCGTCTGCGGCGGCTTGACGCAGAGCCGGGCCTATTGATGGAGTCGTGCGGCTACCCGAGCTGACGGGTGCATAGGGGGCCGCGTCGGTGTCCCCCATCCTCACGGACACGTTTTCCAGTGAAACACCGAGCTCCTCCGCCGCTATCTGGGCGAAGACCGTCTTAGTCCCTGATCCTATGTCCTGCCCGCCGATGATGACCTCCCAGCTGGCGTCAGGGTTCATCTTCACCCAGGCGTAGGCGGGCGGTCCACCCCCTCCGCCCCAGATCTGGCTGGCGACGCCCATCGCCCTGCACTTCGACCCCGTTCTGCACAGCTTCCACCCCTTCTCCCAGCCGATCATCTCAGCCCCTCTCCTATAGCACTCGTCGAGGTTCTTCTGGGAGAAGGCCAGCCCACTCCTCGGGTCGACTTTGGCGTAGTTCTTGATCCTAAGATCAAGCGGGTTCATCCCAAGCTTGTCGGCGAGCTCATCCATGAGGGACTCTAGGGCGAAGCTGCCCTCAACATAGCCGGGGCCCCTGAAGGCGGTTGCCATCCCCATGTTTGTGAAGTAGGGGCTGTGCTCAGTTCTAACGTTGGGGCACATGTAGAGGGTCTGGGCCGGGCCCTCGGTGGGCATTGCGTAGGCACCATAGGCGCCCATCTCCCCGCTGGACACCATCTCGATTGCAGTGAGGGTTCCGTCGCGTTTCGCACCGATCGTAAGGTGCTGGACAGTCGCCTGCCTGTTTCCAGTCATGAGGCTGTCCTCCTTCCTCGTGAGCACCATCCGGACGGGTCGATGCGTCTGCCTCGCGAGTATAGCGGCTAGGAGGGTGTGTCTCCCCGCTCTTTGCTTACTCCCGAACCCGCCGCCCATGTAGCTGCAGATAACCCGCACCTTGTCGAGGGGCAGGTTGAAGGCCCCGGCGAGGTGTTCACGTGTGTTCGCTATGGACTGGGTCGACTCCCAGACGGTGAGGTGGTCACCCTCCCACTGCGCAACGGCGCCATGGGTTTCCATACAGTTGTGCACGGCAGTCTGGGTCGTGAAGGTCCCATCGACGACTTCGTTGGCCTCCCCGAGGCCACGTTTCACGTCTCCGCGCTGGTAGACCCTCGGCTCCCCACCGAGGAGGTTACTACCCCCGTGTATCCTCGGGGCGCTCTCCTTCCCCGCACCCTCTGAGTCGACGACGAATGGCAGAGCCTCATACTCCACCTCAATTAGGCCCAGCGCCTCCTCCGCCGTCTCCTCGTCATCAGCGGCTATCACCGCCACCTCTTCCCCCGCGAATCTCGCGACCCCGTCGAGGACCTCGGTGCCGTTAAGCCACCTCAGCCTAGGCGAGTTCTCGCGTGTCAACACTGAGCGAACGCCTGGGAGTACCTCGGCCTTGGATATGTCCATACTCTTGACCCTCGCATGAG
>JADGNG010000094.1 GCA_017883585.1 Candidatus Bathyarchaeota archaeon | reverse complement strand
GACTATCGCGGAGAGGTGGCCCGCCTTCAAGGCTGCGTTCGAGGGCTTTGACATCGACAGAGTCGCCGGCTACAGGGCTCCTGACATTGCCCGTCTCATGGGTGACGCGAGTATAATCAGGAACCGAAACAAGATACTCGCCACCATCCACAACGCCCGAGAGTTCGAGAGAATCGTGAAGGAGAACGGGAACGTCCCCGCATGGCTTGACAGCCTAGACAAATCGAACAACTACCAGGGCGTAATCAGGAGGGTCGCCTCTCTCTTCAAGCACGTCGGCCCAACCTCGGTGCCCCTCTGGCTATACTCCGTGGGTGAGGACATCGACATCACAGACCTCGTCGAGGCGAGGTTCAGGAAGTAGGCAGTCAGTCCCATTTAAGCCGCTACTCCCTGGGCAAACATGCGAGAGAGGTGGTATCCAGACTAATTGACCAATCTTAAGCCTCTTGATACTCTCCCAACCCTACATTTTGAGACCCAGCCTCAACGGCCCCATTAGATGCTCAGGATCTCTTTCTTCGACCATAGGTAGTCTTCCACGAGTGCCTCCCCGAGGTTCTTGGGGTCGGCGAAGAAGACGCGCCCGTTGTTTACCTGAGCTATTCTCTTAGCCATCTCGCGTAGTTCAGGGTCGTCGTCAAGCATGACGACGTTTAGGAGTATGTCGTGTAGGCGGTAGAGACGGACCTCCTCGATAACCGCTTCCATCGCTTTCTTGAAGCCGACGAACTCTCCGTCTAGAAAGTTGGGTGCTGAGTCGGTGATGAGGTGGGCTTGCTTATTCCCGGGCTCCATCGCGACGGTTAGGCGGAAGGCACGCAGGGGTCTGCATATGTCGGTGAACTGCTGGGGGACGGCTACACCGGGGAGCTCGTAGGGTTCCACCATCTTCGTCTCCTCGCTGAAGGCGTAGATGCGCAACTTATCCTCGGGGAACTCCAAGCGCATAAGCTCGCTCAGTGCTAAGGCTGTCTCAACGGCTGCCTCCATCTTTCCCTTCTTCTTCATCGAGGCGCTCTGGTCGACGAGGACGCCGAAGTGGACCTCGGTTGCGTGGCGGCTCTCGTGTATGCGGAAGTCGCTCGTCTTCATATCACGTAAGCCTCCTCCCCTCTCGATGGCGGCCATCAGGGTGCGCTCGATGTTTATGCGGTCGTACGGGTCCCCGGGCTCGTATGGGCGGTAGGTGGCGGCAAGCCACGGGCCGTGGCCGATGTCCTCGACCCTGTGGGCTCCGAGCCCCTTCCGGGCGAGGTTCATGAGTATCCGGCTGAGGAAGCCCCTGCCGAGGAGCTGGGCGCCTTTGCTCGTTAAGATGACTCCCTTACCCCTGCCGTCTAGGAGCCCCTTCTGCTCGAGGTCGCGGAGCGCCTCGTCGAAGTCCTCCCCACTAACGGCATGAGGCTCCGAGTCGATCTGCTCGATCTGCTCCTCAAGCCCCTCCATCTCCCCCGTGAGTTCAAGCTCCCGGAGTACCTCCTCCTCCGACTCCCCCTCGAGGAGCTTCTCCACGGCCTTCATCATCATCTGGGCCTTAAGTTGCTTAAGCTGCTCCTCCAGCTTCTCGCGTTTCTTCTGGGTTGCTTGGAGGCGCTCTTCGGCCTTCTTTCTGACCTTCTCCATCATCTGGGAGTCCTGGTCTAGGCCCTTCCCCATCTGCATCTTCGCGGCGTCCCTTAGGAGGTCCAGGGTGTTGTCCACGATGTCGCTGCAGGGGTTGGGGATTTGCACGGTTACTCCATCCGCTTCGGGGCGTAGGCGTTCTCAATTTTGGCTTCTACCAATTTTCCTGCCGTAAGGGCATGAGCGATGAGCTCGAGGGCGCTCCCCCTGTACTCGCGGAGCGTGTTAGAGTCAACGGCCTCTGGGCTGTCCCTGATGAGGTCGCCCAGGCCGCTGACGAGGCTGGGGCTCTCCCAGGGCTGGTTCTCCTCCATGAATCGGACGACGCGGTACGCGGTCTCAGTGTCCTGGAGATCCTCGATCATGTCGCCACCTGTTAGTAAGGCGTTGAGTTCTCCGGCGAGCTGGCGCGGATCTACGTCGACGCCTTTGAGTATGGCAACACCCACATCTCGTGCGGCGTACCAGAGGACGTCCTCGACGACCTCGTCGTACTTCACCATGAAGGCGGCGGGGCTGTCGTCGAAGCCGACTAGGTCGGCGCGGAGCCTTATCCTCCCCCTGAGGGCGAGTTTGAGACCGTCACATGCCTCTCTTAGGCCTGCGACACTTCTGCCTATACGCTCCGTGGAACTGATGGTATGGTCGAGGCTCTTTATTGTGCCTCGGATGCTACTGCCCCTATCGATGTTTGGGCAGTCGCGTGTGAAGCGGACGGTCCTCTCGACGGCATCCACGATCCACCACGGGGCGGACGCGCGTCGGCGCAGGTCCTCCGGCTTCGCGTAGATGGGTTCCTCGGTGGTCCTTCTCGTCTTGTCGAGAAAGAATTCGTCACGGACCTTGAAGCCCTCCTTGAGCATAATCTCCCTCTCCACATCCTCCTCTGGGAGGGCCATGGGGATGAGCTCAAGTCTATCGAGCAGCGGCTCGGGGACCCTATTGACGTGGCTGAATCCGGTTGGGTTGCCCGTGGCGACAAAGAAGATGTCGATGGGGCGGACCCAGTTGTACTCCTCGAGAACGATCTTGCCTTCCTGAAGCATCGGGTGGAAGAGGACCTGAACCTTAGTGGGTATAGCAGGTAGCTCATCGACGCAGACAACGCCTCGGTTTCCTCGGAGGACGCCTGTGCCAATGAAGGCGCGCGGGTCGGTGGGGCTCTCACCTTGCACTATGGCTTGGATGTCCTTGACTCCGAGTATCTTCGCCTCGTTCGTGTACTCGTTGCCCTGTATCCTGCTGTAGCGCTGGATGCCCGAGATTATCTCGATCTCAGGCTCCTCCTCGCCCTGGCAGCTTGGGCACATCCACTCCTCGGGCCAATTCGGGTCGCAGTTGTAGGGGCAGCCCTTGACCTTGGGTACTGGAGGGAGTAACTTGGCAAGGCTCTCCGCGAGGCGGGTCTTCCCCGTGCCCTCCCTACTTACCAGGTATGGATAGCTATTACTCAGGACGGCCCTGATGACGTCTGCCTTCGTCCCCTCGCGCCCCTCGATGTCCGGGAGCGGGTCCTCGCTTTCCCTGAGCTTCTTCAGTATCATATAGCGGAGCTCGTAGGCGACTGGCATTGGGGTGTACCGATCTATGTCGAAATCCAAGGCTGATCCCCGTGTTCTGTTAGATTCGAGTTGCCAGCCTTAAAAAGCATCCCGACTGCCCAAGTGGCGATACACACTCGATTTCATAGTCTGACTTTACAATGTCCGGGGACGGAAAATTAGTATCCTCCGGTTAGCTAGTCTTCGGCTTTCGACGGCTCCCTCACGAAGAGGATGGTTATCACCATCGCGATGGCTAGGAATCCCGAGAGAAGTAGCCAGGGTAGCATGGTGTTATATGCGAATATGTAGCCGGCAACGAGTGCACCGAGGCTCAGTGGGATGAAGAGGAGGAAGCCACTCGCGTAGCCCCCGCCGGAGACGCCTAGGCCGAGGCCCTGCCCGATCCCCGACATTATCCTCCCCCTAAGCTGCTTCGGGATCGTGTTCGCGAGGAGCACCGAGGAGGCTATCCAGGAAAATGTGCTCCCGAGGACCAACACTAGGTAGATGGGGGTCATCTGGAGGAAGCCGTTGGCGTTCACGAAGAGTACTAGGCTCGGGATCGTTAGGGCAAACCCTATGAGCATACACCTCTTCGCACCGATCTTGTCGATGAGGCCGCCGATGAGAAGGCTGCAGGTCGCGCGCGTCACACCCGAGAGGAGGAGAATGATGCCCCACTCGTAGGGGGTCAGCCCCTTCACCTGCTGCGCGTAGACTATCCAGAACGGCATCACGAAGTTACCCGTGAAAGCGATTATTATCGCGACCGCGACATAGCCCCTGATGTTCTTAACCATCCAGCGGATTGAGGAGAAGGCCCCCTTGTACGACTCCTTGAAAATCTTCGGCAGGTCCCTGCCGATGGGCTCCGTCGTGTTCAGCGTCTCCTTCAGATAGCGGAGCCTAATGAAGGTGACGACCCAGCCGAGGGCGAAGCCGATGGTGTATCCGACCCGCATCGCGGGCTGCAGGGTCAGCAGGGCGATGAGGTAGCCGCCGACGTAGGGGGTGACGACCCTAACGGCCTCGGGGAACCCGACGGTGAGGGCGTATATTCTCCCTCTCGCCCCGACGGGTATCGAGTCCGCCATCAACGCGTTTATCGCGGGCATGTAGAAGAGGACCACCTGCTGGTAGACCATGGCGATAGCGACGACCTCCCACGTGGTCGCGATCGCGAACAGTGCGTAGCTCGACGTGTAGAGGAGGGTCGACAGCCCGATGAGCTTCGCCCTACCCGCCTTGTCCGCGATGTAGCCCCCGACGGGGTAGAGGACGATGGCCGAGATCGCTGCCACCGCGTTGACGGCGCCGATGGTCACGTAGCTGCCGCCTAGGGAGAGTATGTAGAGGCTGAGGTAAGCGTAGGTGATTGTGTCGGAGACGCTCCAGAGGACGCTGCTAACTGTGAGTACGAGGACGTTCCCCTTTATGACGTCCCTCAGACTCGTTGTCCCCGTGGCGGAGCATCTCCCTGACTAAACAGAACGGACGCGTCACCATTAACTAATAAGCATTCTCAAACCAGCCATGGGGAAAGGCGACTAACATGGGCTAAAAGACCCCATTTTTTAGTTAAAAAACCGAACGACACCTTCCGCAGTTTTCAGGTAAAATACCGTTTTATATATGAAGCCGGGTTTGAAATGGATTCGAATTGGCCTCCGTGGATGTCAAGCGGTACCGCTGGGTCGTCCTCGGCGTGACCTGGCTAACCTACATGAGCGTATACCTGATCAGGAACGCTATTCCACCACTCTCCACATTCATTGTGGACGATCTGAGTCTCACCCGTTTCGACATCGGGTTGCTGGCTTCCGCTGTGGCGGTGGGCTACACTGTTGCTCAGATACCCGCGGGGTGGCTCGTCGACGACCTCGGCGTGAGGAAGATGATCCTCTTAGGTACGAGCTTCGCTGGGGCGCTTGTCCTCGGGATGTACCTCGTGAACAGCTTCTCCACTGCGATGCTGCTCCTAATTGTGGCGGGCTTCGGTTGCGGCGCATTCCCGACGGTCTCAACGAAAGCCCTGCTCACGTGGTTCCCCATCAAGGAGCGGGGGACGACCATCGGGATCAACCAGACCGCCGTCAACGTTGGCGGCATGATCACAGCCGCGACACTCCCCACTGTTGCGATACTCTACGGCTGGCGCATCGGGTTCGTCGCTATTGGTATCGTCACAATCTTAATCGCGATACTCGCCTACACTCTATATAGGGACGCGCCGAACACACTCTCCGACGTGGTACCGACGAAGTCGGTGAAGCCGAACAGGAAAGTCGCTCTCCAGATGATGTTCGACCGCAACATCCTCCTCATCAGCCTCTCGTGTGTCGGGCTCATGATGGTACAGTTCGCGATGACGACCTACCTAATCATCTACCTGAAGGAGATTGTCGGCATCTCCGTAGCCCTAGCTGGCGGCTGTCTCGCGATTGTGAACGCGGGAGGCGCCATCGGGAAGCCGGTACTAGGCGCTATGAGTGACCGGCTGTTCGGGGGGAGCAGGAGGAAACCACTACTCCTCGCTGCGGTATTGTCATTCTTCTTCTCGATCCTCATGCAGTTCATTTCCTCGAGCACACCGTACCTCCTGCTGTCCGTGCTCTTCGCGCTGTTCGGCTTCTCCGCGCTTGGGTGGGGTGGGCTGAACTTTGTGCTCGTTTCCGAGTTCGCGGGGAGGGAGAACGCGGGGCTCGCCGTCGGGTACTCTAACATGATCGGGCTTATCGGCAACATCATCGGACCGCCGATCTTCGGCCTGATAATCGACGCGACGGGCTCCTACTCCTGGGGCTGGTGGTTCCTGACCGCCTCAGCACTGGCGTCCATCGTTGGGTTCGCCTTCGTCAAAGAGGGGAGCAGAAAGGTCAAAGAGTAGACCAAATGACCATTAGGGTAAAGTAGTCTTGGCGCAAAAACCACCAATAAACTATGAGTCGGTTAACTTTCCCTTTCTAATGCATCAACAGCACCACGGAGCAACGTTCTGATTGGCAGATGCTGTGGACAGAGATCCTCGCAGCGGCCACAGCTCGTGCAGTTCTTCGCCCACTGCTCCGGCTTGAGCTGCTCCTTGTACTTCATCTTGACCGCCGGGTCCCTATCCTTCATGTAGAACTCGTTGAATAGTGAGAAGACTTTGGGGATGGCGACGCCGCTGGGGCAGGGGGTGCAGTACCTGCAGCCGGTGCAGCCGACGAACCCCATCTCCCGATACTTCTTGGCGACCCTGTCTACGAGGCGTAGGTCCTCCTTCGTGAGCTTCCCTACACCACTCCTCTCCGCCGCCTTTACGTTCTCCTCGACGTGCTGTATGGCACTCATGCCGCTGAGAAGAAGGCTCACCTCGGGCTGGTTCCAGACCCACTGGAGCGCCCACTCGGCGGGCTTCCAGCGGTGGTGTCCCTCCCTCCAGAGCTTCTTTATGCCCTCGGGTGGGTTGATTGCGAGGCGTCCACCGGCGATTGGCTCCATGACGACGACGGCGAGCCCCCTCTTCGCAGCGTAGTGTAGCCCTTCAGTCCCAGCCTGGTAATTCGTATCCATGTAGTTGTACTGTATTTGGCAGAATGTCCAGTCGTGCGCATCCACAATCTCCTTGAAAGCGAGGAGCTCGTCGTGGAAGCTGAAGCCGAGGTATCCGATCTTACCCTCGTCGAGCTTCTTCTCTGCCCACCTGAGGACGCCGAGGTCCTTGACCTTCGGCCACCTCTCCTTCCCCAGCCCGTGCAGGAGGTAGAAATCGATGTGATCGGTTTGCAGCTTCTTCAACTGCTCGTTGAAGTATTTGTCGAAGTCGTCGACGGTGTTGACGAGCCAGCAGGGCATCTTCGTGGCGAGCTTAACCTTCTCGCGGTAGCCGTCCCTTAGCGCCTTGCCTACGACTATCTCACTCTGCCCCTTGTGGTAGGGATAGGCGGAGTCGACGTAGTTGACGCCATTGTCGATGGCGTACCTGATCATGTTGATGGCTAGGGGCTCGTCGATCTTGCCCGCGTCGCCGTCGAGTATAGGGAGCCTCATGGCCCCGAAGCCCAGAGCCGAGGGCTTCCAGTCTAGCTTGCCGAACTTCCTGTACTTCATTTAAAGACCACAGAACGATGAAGCCAATGTCGAGGTGATTTATACGGGTTACCGACGACGGGGACACTTTTTATGTTTAGTGCCTCCTTATCCTCTGTGATCTGAGATGGAGTCCGAGAGATTCGACCGCGTCTTGGCGGTCACGCAATGTAAGGTCCCCGACCGCGTTCCTTGGGCGCTCTGGGGTCATTTCCCCGCGTGCAAGTGGCTTAACGGCTACAGCTGGGAGAAGACGACCCGCGACGGTGAGGAGTCCGCGAAGGCCCACATGGCTCTCCTGAGGGAGCTAGACTACCCGATGGACCTACTCAAGGTCACGCCCTACTACCGCTTCATGGCGATGCAGTGGGGGAGCAAGTTCGAGTTCATCAACAACGAGGAGGAAGCCGAAACCAAGGAGGTCACGGTGAAAAAGACGAAGGACTGGGAGAAACTTTGGGTCCTCGACCCCAAGAAGGAGCTACGCGAGTACGTCAGGACCAACGAGATACTGGCACGCGACCTGCGCAGGATACCCTTTATCTACACGATCCCGAGCCCGATAATCCAGGCCATGAACGGTATTTCCACCCCCGAGCAGGTCCTCAAGGATATGAAGGAGAACCCCGACTCCCTAAAACAGGGGTTAAAGACCATCACCGATACGACCATCGAGTTCGCGAAGGCATGTATCGACGCCGGTGCAGCGGGCATCTTTTTCGGCATCGGAGGCGGCGGTCGTATCTGGAAGGCGCTTGATCAGAAGCAGCTCGAGGAGTACGCCCTCGGATACGATAAGAAGGTCCTCGACGCCGTGAAGTGCCCAATTAAACTGATGCACATCTGCAGCACCCCCGAGGGCAACCCGGAGAAGCTGATGGAAGCGGGTTGGTTCAAGAAGTACCCCATCAACCTACTCAACTGGGCTAGCCACACCTGGACCCCCGCCAACAAGGGGAAGGAGATCTACGGTGAAAAGTTCGCCATCTGCGGCGGGCTCGACCACGAGGAGACACTCAGGAAGGGGACGCCTAAACAAGTCGAGGCTGCGGCTAAGAAGGCGATCGACGACTGCGCCGAAGGTGGAGGATTCATGCTCGGCCCAGGCTGCACCGTCTTCTCAGACATGCCCATCGCTAACTACAACGCAGTCGGCAGGGCAGTCTGGAAGTACGGCGCATACAAAAAGTAGGCGTAAAAGCTCCCATTTCAGCAACCATTTTAATCAAACGTGATTGTCCCAAAGAAGTTACTGCGATTGGGACTGTCGCGGGGAAAGACACGCTTTTAAGCCCTTGGACGAATCAGCTACACAGAGCGAGCGTTCTGAAGGGAGCAGGGTGGCGGACGACCTCAAGCTGAAGGGCCCGGTTAGGGAGATCGGCGTTGTTAGGGACAGCGATAGGCACGACTCCTTCAACATAACAATTGGGATAGCTATCAAGACGGAGGGGCGGGTCAGTTACGAGGAGGCCGAGCGCCTCTCCGCGAAGTTCCGTCGCGAGTACCTCGGTAAGGACGTCGAGTTCGTGTCTGTGAGCCTCCCCTGCCCCGTCTGTGGGAAGATAATGAACAGCGAATCCGGCCTTAGGAAGCACGTCGCGATGAACCACCCGGATAAGGTGGGCCTCGTCAACCCCCCGAAGGTCGCCGTGAAGGAAGAGAAGCCTGAGAAGAAGACGCGGGGGAAGAAGTCGGAGAAACCAGCGAAAGCCAAGGCGTCCACGAAGAAGAAAGCGAAGACGGTGAAGGAAGTTAAAACCGTTAAGGCTGGGAGGACTGCAAAGGCGGAAAAGTCGAAGTCAAAGAAGGCCAAGCCAGCCGCTATAATCGAGGCACAGCCAGTGGTCAAACCTTCTAGAAAGGCCGAGCCGAAGCCTGTACAGGTTCTAAGGTCACCGAAGCCAACTCCCTCGAAGCAGCAGCCCCACGGCAGGCAGCAGACTCTCGCGTAGAAGTTGGAGCCCTAGACGGGATTTGGACCCGTGACCTACAGCTTACAAGGCTGCCGCTCTAGCCAGGCTGAGCTACCAGGGCACACCACCTGAAAGCGGTCGAACCCCACATAAATGTTTCACCCCTAAACCGGTAAGGTACTTATTCCCGTGCACCAAATGATCCGCGATATCCATGACAGTAAAGATAACGCGGCTCGATGGCGACCAGTTCAGGGCCGAGTCGGACGGCTACGAGGTCCTGAGCGGCAGGCTCGACGAGCAGACTCACCCCATCGGCATGTCCCCAGGGAAGTTGATGGTAGCGAGCCTCGGGCTCTGCAGCGCCTTCCACGCCGCCTGGTACCTGAAAAGGCAGAAGATCGAGGCCACGAGCCTCCAGATTGAGGTCGACGACATGAACGAGAAGGAGCCTAGTAGGGCGCTCGGGTTCAACATCACCGTGAAGGTAGGCGCACAGCTCGACCCCAGGCAGGTAGAGGGCCTCCTCGCCGAGGTGAGGCGCTGCTATGTCGCGAACACTATGAAGGGGCTGCCCCGGTTCAACTACGAGATAAAAAGCCTCTGAGACCCATTTTTCTAACTCAGAGCTTCCTGCCAAGCTCGTAGGCCTTTTTGAGGAGGTCCTTGCGGATCTCGACTGGCTTCTCCCCCGTGTTCTCGGCGACGATTTCCTTGATGCCCTTCATGCCGTAGTCCTTTTCGATTGTCTTGAGCCAAGTGAGAACTTGGTCGTAGTAGTGTGGGTCGCTCTGTGCGTAGGTAATGATGTTCACGGCCTTGACGTCCTTCGGCCACCTCTTCCTGTTTTCCTCGCTGTAGTAGCTGCTATAGTAGTAGAGGCGCTGGATGAAGGCGTGTGTGCGGGAGTCAACTGTGCTGTACCAGATGGGTGCGCCGATAACTATCGCCCCCATGGCCTCTAGGTGGGGTTTGATCGCCTCGAAGTCGTCCTTTGGGAAGGTGGATTTCCCCTTATTATAGCCAATGTGACCGATCTTCTCGTCGACGAGCTTTACGAGGACAGTCTCATGCCCCACCTCCCTCGCCCCTGCGAGGACCTCCTCGACGAGCTTGTCCGTGTTACCCTCTCTATTAGCTCCGCCCAGAATGCCTAGAACCTTCAATGTAAACCAAGATGATCCCGGCGACGGCGTATAAAAGAGCGGTCTTCGATGCAAGCGTCTAGAAGGCATTATCTCGGGGATTATATTATTATTGCTGGAATAGGGTCTGTGGTCGTATGGGTAAAGAGAAGTTCGCAACCATGGCAGTTCATGCGGGTCAGAAGCCCGATCCCGCGACCGGCGCGGTTTCGGTCCCGATCTACGCCTCGTCGACGTTCGTCTTCCAGAACGCAGAGCAGGGCGCCGCCCGCTTCGAGGGGAAGGAGACCGGCTACATCTACAGCAGGCTGGGTAACCCGACCGTCAGGGCACTCGAGGAGAGCATCGCGGCCCTCGAGGGGGGTGAGGACTGCCGCGCGACTGCCTCCGGCATGGCCGCCATCTCCAACGCCACTATGGCCATTGTGAAGAAGGGTGATCATATACTCGCAGGCGACGCCCTGTATGGGGGCACACACAAGGTCTTCACTGACATACTCAAAGGCTACGGAGTTGAGTGCACGCTCGTCGACACGAGCGACCTCGCAGCCGTCGAGAAGGCGATAAAGCCCAACACGAAGCTCGTCTACATAGAGACTCCGTCGAACCCGATGATGAAGCTCACCGACATGAAGGCCGTCGCGAAGATGGCGAAGGCGCACGGCATCACCACTATGGCGGACAACACGTTCATGTCACCCTACCTCCAGCGCCCCATAGAGCACGGCATCGACGTCGTCGTTCACAGCATAACGAAGAGCCTTAGCGGGCACAGCGACGTCCTTGGCGGCGCCATCGTCGGCACGAAGTCGTACCTGAAGGTGATGGATCCCCTCTTCAAGAACATGGGCGCAAACCTCGGACCATTCGAGGCGTGGCTCACCCTGCGCGGCATTAAGACGCTTCATGTGAGGATGCAACGCCAGACGGAGAGCGCGGAGAAGATCGCGAAGTGGCTCGAGGACCACCCGAAGGTCCAGTGGGTCAAGTACCCGGGGCTAAAGAGCCACCCGCAGTACGCCCTCGCGAAGAGACAAATGGACGGTTTCGGTAGCATGATGAGCTTCGAGCTCAAGGGCGGCGTGGACGCGGGCAGGAAGATGATGAACAACGTAAAGCTCTGCAGCCTCGCCGTAAGCCTCGGTGCAGTCGAGACCCTCATCAGCCACCCCGCCACGATGACGCACGCCGTCGTCCCCAAAGCAGACCGTATCAAGGCCGGAATAACCGACGGCCTCGTCCGCTTCAGCGTCGGTATCGAGGATGTCGACGACATAATCGCGGACCTCGACCAGGCCCTCGTCAAGGCGTAGTCACAAAGATTCATACGGCCTCGCTTCCTTTTCCAACACCCATGAGCGCAAAGATCGAGAGGATAGAGGGCACGAAGTTCAGGGCCACCGTAGGCGGCTTCGAGATACTGACGGGGAGAGTGAGCGAGGACTTGCCCCCTGAAGGTATGGCCGCTGGCGCGGTCCTATTCGCCGCCATAGGCCTCTGTACGGGTACACGCATCGTCGAGCAGATGAACAATCGAGGCTGGGAGGTCGGCGCTGTCCGCGTCAACGTCAGGCCGAAGGTGAGCAAGGACATGAACCGCGCCACCGAGATCACGATGGAGGTGGAGCTCGAGGCCGACCTAACCGAGGAGCAGAGGCTGGAGATCCTGAAAGAGGCTGGGCGTTGCTTCGTCAGCAATACCATAAAAAGTACCCCCGAGGTCAGAATCGACCTAAATCTCGTCTAGCGGCCGTTTCCCTCCCGGTTTCGTTTAATAAGGCCGACATGTCCATTTCTTCACTTCAGGCGTCTCCATGGTAAAGACTTCCACTGTCTGGTATGGATCGATGATCCAGGGGCAGGCTGCACGGTTCGCCAGCCTTGGCGCAAAGTTCGACGAGATGATCAGACAGCTCGACTTCTGTACCATCAAGAAGGGCGACAAGGTAGCCCTCAAGATGCACATGGGCTTCGAGGAGGACTTCCAAACCGTCCCCGTCTACTTCGTCCGCAAGATCGTGAAGGCAGTCAAGGAGGCTGGCGGCTACCCCTTCGTCACCGACTACCCGACTGCCATCTACAACGCTGTCGACCGCGGCTACACGAGCGAGACATGTGGCTGCCCCCTCATCCCAATCGCGGGGATCAAGGACAGGTACGTCTACCACGGCGACTTCGAGTTCGGCGGCGTTGGCGAGATCGGGTTCGCCGGAGTGCTTCATGACGCTGATGTTCTAATCGATGTGAGTCATGCAAAGGGGCACGCTGTGAGCGATTACGGTGGGGCGATTAAGAACCTCGCCATCGGCGGACTCGCGGCGAGCAGCCGCTGGCACAAGATGCACGGCGTCGAGAACAGCGTCGATTGGTGGGACGCCGATAAGTGTACCCCCGCCCACGCTGAGGAGCTCGTCAAGTCCTGCCCCCGAGGCGCATTAAAGTACGACGCTAAGAAGCACAAGCTAACTCTCATGGAGGGCACATGTACCAACACCAACTGCCTCAAGTGCGTCGAGGCAGACGAAGGCGTCGGATGCCTCGAGATCAAGCCCGAGTTCTTCCAGGCCTTCAACAGGCTCATGGCCCTCACGACGGAAGAGATACTCAGCCACTTCGACCGCGAGAAGAGATTCTTCTTCAACTTCATGATGGACATCACGCCGCAGTGCAACTGCCTAGGCATGATCCAACCCCAAATAGTTCCCGACGTCGGCGTCGCAGCGAGCAGGGACATCTGCGCCGTCGAGGAGGCGACCCTCGACCTCATAGGGAAAGCCACATTCCTCCCCGAGATGGTACCTCCTTATATCGGAGACTTCAGCCGCGACGATAAGTTGCACCCCTTCCAGCGCATCTGGGGCAGACTCAAGAACCCATACGACCAGGTGAAGTACGCCGAGGAACTGAGACTAGGGACGAGGAAGTACCGCCTCGTCGAAATCATGCCCCCGGCAGTGGCTGCAAAGATGCAGACCCCGAAGCTCGTCTACGAGAGGCAGCCGACCTTCTACTGAGCGAGCTTCTTCTGCTCCTCTGACTCGGGGAGTCTGCCAAGCTGCTTTAGCAGCTGTGCATAGTTTTCATGTGCCTTCTTATGGTCTGTCTTAAGCTCAATCGCCTTCTTGTAGTGTTCCTCGGCCTCGGGGAGGCGTTGGAGCTTGAAGAGGGCGTTTGCGTACCAGAAGTGGCCGTCTGGGAAGGCGGGGTAGAGGCCGAGGGTCCTCCTGAAGTAGTTCTCCGAGTCTGCGAACCTCCCCTGGTTGACTAGGTTGAGGGCCGCGTTGTACTGGGGGGTTACCCAGCTCGGCTTGAGGTCCGCCGCCTTCTTGAGGTGCTCCTCTGACTCCACCAGCCTCTTCCTTTCCCATAGGAAGACGCCGTAGTCATTGTGTGCGTCGGGGGAGTCCACCCTCATCTCGATCGCCTTCTTGTAGAGGACCTCCGCCTCCTCGGGGCTCGCCCCCTTGATCGAGTTCGCCTTCTTCAGCGTCTCCGCGGGGTCGTTAAGCCTGTACCTGAGCTTATCATACCGCGCCTTGACCTCGGGCCACTCGGGGTGGAGCTCAAGCGCCTTCTCATAGTGCTCCTCGGAGTCTGTGAACTTGCCGGCGCCCTCGAGGATAATGGCGTAGTTGAGGTGGATGTTCGGATCCTGGGGCTTGAGCTCTAGGGCATGGGCGACGTACTTCATCGCCTCGTCGTGTAGTCCCTTCTTCCAGAGAATGACGCCATACATCGAGTAGGCGTCGCCGCTCGTGTCGTCGAGTAGTATCGCCCTCCTGACGCTCTCCTCCGCGTGCTCGATGTCCCCCTTCTGCTGGAGGATCACGGATAGGAGGAGCCTGTACCCAGCCACGTCAGGGTCCGTAGAGATCGCCTTCCTGAGGAAGACCTCCGCGTCGTCGAGGCGCCCGTTCCTAATGAGGTACTGGGTGCTCATGCTGGTGAGGGCGACATCGCCGGGGCAGGCGCCGAGCCCGGCCCTGAGGCACCTCTCCGCCTCCTCCTTCTTCCCCACCTTCTCGAGTATCTCGCAAAGGAGGAGGTACGTTGCGCCGACGTTCTGGTCGGCGAAGACGGCCTTGCGCGCGTAGAACTCGGCCTCCTGGTAATCGCCTTTGTCCCGCGCCGAGGATGCCCGTGCTATGAATTGCCAGACTGGCTCGATTCCCAAGTCGACGCCCATGAGCCTCCCTGTATTGTTTCATGGCCCCCGTTTAATGGGTTTCGAGAAGGGATGGAGGCCCGAGCGGGATTCGGACCCGCGACCTACAACTTACGAGGCTGCCGCTCTGACCGCTGAGCTACCGGGCCACTCCACCATACGGGTGAAGCCCCTGTTTTTAAGAAAATCGGTGGGATTAGACCGAGGCGACGACGCCGTTATTTATGAGCTCCTGGATCTGGGCCTCGCTGAGGCCGAGTATTCTGCTAAGTATCTCCTTGCTGTGCTGGCCTAGGGTCGGGGCGGCCGTCTTCCTCTCCACGGGGGTGAGGCTGAACTTTATCGGGTTGTTCACCGTCCGGACCTTACCCGCGAGTGGGTGTTGGAGGTCTATGAACATGTTCCGCGCCGCGAGGTGGGGGTCCTTGACCGTCTCGTCGATCTGGTAGATGGGGGACGCGGGTAGGTCCGCGGCTACGAGTTCCTCGACCGCTTCGTCTCTGTTCTTCGTGGCGATGTACTTCTCGCAGTCCTCCTTCGTGGGCTCCTCGACCTTGAGGAAGTTCTTCATGTTCTCGAGGGCGCTGGGGCTGAAGGCGCCGACACGGACGTAGCCGCCGTCCTTCGCCTTGAATATGCCCCCGATGCCGCCTGTAGGGTACTTCTTCCTCATCTCCCAGTTGGTCAGCCCGCTTAGGAAGTAGCCGGTGATCCCCGGGTTGACAGCGACCATGCAATCGAGCTGGGCGACGTCTATCATCTGGCCTAGGCCGGTTTTGTCGCGGTAGCGGAGGGCGCCTAGGATGGCCATTGCGGCTAGGCTGCCGGGTAGCGTGTCACCAAGGGCCATTGCCATCTCGATCGGTGGCCCTTGCGGGTCGACGCCGTCACCCGTCATCCGGGTGTGGCCGCTCATTGCCTCCGCAAAGACGGCGTAGCAGTTCCTGTTCTTGTATGGGCCTGTCTGGCCGAATCCGCTGAGCGCAGCGTAGATGATGCCGGGGTTGAGGTTCTTCAGCTCATCGTAGCCTAGGCCCAGCTTCTCCATTGTGCCTACACTCATGTTCTGGACGATGATGTCGCTCTTCTTGATGAGCTCCTTTAGGAGGCGCATTCCCTCGGGGTTCTTGAGGTTGAGTGTGAGGTCCTTCTTATTGTGGTTGAGGTGGTGGAACGTGTAGGGTGCCCCTCCATAGAGCATGCCCTCGCTTATCCTGTCTATCGCGCCCCATGGGGGCTCAACCCTGATGACCTCTGCGCCCATGTCCGCTAACATCATAGTGCACCAAGGGCCGAACCAGACGTGGGTCATGTCAAGGACCCTTACATCCTCGAGGGGTTTGCGGATCAAGTCATTCACCGAGCAGTTCTATAAGGTTCAGGGATGGGTGTATAAGACGTTTTTCAGGTGCTCATTTGTCTCTCTCTTGGGTTTCCTCTCCTCATCCTACCCCTAGATTTCCCCATAGACTATGCCCTTGATAGGCTTGCGTCTCTCCTCGATCAGCCCGCCTGGCAAGAACATCAGTGGAATTAGTATCATGAGCGGGACTATGATGTCCTCCAAGTAACTGATGGGGAAGAAAAGGAGTGCCTGACCGAACTGGCGCATGAGTGTGATTATTATGAAATCCATTATGGCCAAGATCGCTATGCCGACGATAGCTCCCTTCTTGCTCCCGATACCCCCGATTATCATCGCCGCCATTGGCCAGAATAGCCAGACCCAGTTGTGAAAGGGTGTCTCACTGACATGCGCGCACATGTCCCGCCGAGGGCCATCAGTCCGGAGGAGAAGAAGATAGTTCGGCTTCGGATGGAGACTATGTCCTTTCCCATGCTCGCTGCTGTCGTTGGGTTTTTACCTAAAGCGCGCGCACAATTGGGAGCACCGTTGAGCCGCCTATGTAATTCTATTCTTCAGCGGCGATTTAACGTTTGGTCACATTCGACCTGGCATGCCCTTATACCCGTTGATACAGATGTTTCTCAGCATGGTCACCATCGCTGACGTCGGGGAGCGTGAGCTCGTCAGCCGCATAATGAGGCACCTTACCCTCATGCCGGGGATGCCCGTCCCCAACTGGGACGACGTGAACGCCATCAGCCTCGGCGACGGGCGAGCTGTCATCCTCAAGACGGACATGTTGGTCTGGAAGACGGACATCCCTATGGGGATGACGCCGTTACAGGCGGGGCGCAAGGCGGTTGTGATGAATTTCAGCGACCTCGGCTCCAAGGGCGTCAGGCCCCTCGCTTTCCTAGCCGCCCTCGGCGCACCAAGCACCACACCTGTCGACTGGGTAGAGAATATTGCGAAGGGATTCGAGGCGGGGGCACGTGAGTACGGTGGCTACATGGTGGGCGGGGATACGAACGAGGCCTGCGACATCATAATCTCGGGGATGGCCTACGGCCTCGCTGAGGAGAAGCGCCTCGTCCTCAGGGGCACCTCCAAGCCTGGGGACGTCCTCGCCACAACGGGCGGCTTCGGCAACACGACAGCCGCGTTTAAGATACTCCTAGACGGTTTATCGGTACCCAAGGCTCTACGCGCTAGGCTCGTCGAGTCCGTTTACATGCCCCGGGCGAGGGTCAACGCCGGCATCGCACTCGCAGCATCGAGCGCAGCCACGAGTAGCATGGACTCAAGCGACGGCCTCGCCGTCAGCCTCCACGACCTACAGAAGAGCAGCGGCAACGGCTTCAGACTCACTAGTGTCCCGTTGACGAGGGATGCGGAGAAGTTCGCCGAGCTCAACAATCTTGACCGGGTCACCCTAGCCCTCTACGGTGGTGAGGAATACGAGCTTGTCTTCACGGTCAAGCCCGACATGGTCGAGGAGGCTAGGAAGGCGCTGCGGAGCACCGGAGCGGACCTGATCGAACTCGGCGTCGTCACAAAGAACCGTAAGATCATTTACGTGGAGGACGGCATCGAGAAGCCCGTCGGCAAGGGTGGGTGGGAGCACTTCACCGGCCTCAAGTAGGTCCATGCTTTTTCAGTGCCTTGAAGAGCGCCCAGTGGAGGGCGATGGCGGTCGCAATGGCGAGGGAGTACGACACGCCGACGCCCCAGGCGACTATCGTCGAACCGACCATCAACCAGAAGACCGCCGGGGTGAAGAGACTGAGAGTGGCCCCACGGACGAACTGCGAGGCCGAGGCAACGCCCTGCCTATGGTGAATTGTAGAGACCATTACGCTCGTATAGATAGGAAATGGGGTGAGCAGGCCGCTGAGTGACGCCCCGAGCGCGGGGGCATACTCGGTGATGGCAAAGATAAGAGCCACCGCCCCAACGATCCTGATGACCACATCGCCCCAGGTTGAGTCTCTTGAGGTCGCTTTCTCGGGGGTGTCCACCACCGGGAAGAGCCTCGCCACGATGAGAAGCCAGGCCACGACGCCGACGAAGGCGACAACCATAGACACCGTGGCGAACTCTAAGGCGAACGACGAGACGAAGTATATTCCCCAGCCCAGCAGCATCGAGGGGAGCCAGCCGAGCCGCCTGCGGAGCGAGAGCAGGCTGTAGGCGAGGGAGAAGGCGGAGAGGGAGACGAGACCGAGAAGTGCGCCTTGGGCAGAAGCCGCTGCGAAGCCTCCCCCCTGCTCGAGGGCGAGGAGGAAGATGACCGGCGCCGAGGTCAAGGGGAGTCCAACTATCCAGCCACTCACCGTGTGTCCCCAGCGATACTCCGCGAAGCTCGCCGCGAGGATCAACACTGGGGCGATGGCGATCTTCAGTATGAGGATGGCATCCAGCAAGTCTCGATTCAATCTCGTGGCTGGCTGGGAGTTAAAAGAGTTCGCATGATGGGTGTGAATATGTCGGGCCCCGCTGATCTGAAATATCCTACGCCGAGAGAAGGAGCAATAGTGGCACCAGCAGCAGCGCCGTCATGTTCGTCAGCTTCATAAAGATGTTTAGGCTCGGGCCGGCAACATCCTTGAGGGGGTCGCCGACGGTGTCCCCCGTGACGGCTGCAGCGTGAGCTGGAGTCCCCTTCATCCAGAACTCCCTCTCGATGTGCTTCTTCGCGTTGTCCCAGATACCCCCACCGAATGTGAAGAATGGGCTGAGGAGCGCGGAGGTAACTAGGCTGCCGAGCAGCATCGCCGCAAGGGCGTACTTCCCGAGTATTAACCCCACCGCTATCGGGGCGATCATGGCTAGGAGCCCAGGTGCTATCATCTTCTTAAGAGCATCCTTCGTCGCTATGTCGACGCATCGCCTGTAGTCGGGGAGCTCCTTACCCTCCAGTATCCCGGGTCTCTCGTTGAACTGCTTGCGTACCTCCTCGACCATCTTGTAGGCGGACTCGGCTGTCGCGCCGATGATTAGCGAGGAGAAGAGGAATGGTACAACGCCCCCGAGGAGGAGGCCGACTATGAAGACGGGGCTGAGGAGCCCAATCGTGGCGTTCGTGAGTCCTGCGAGGTGGCTGTACGTAGCGAAGATTACGACTGTGGAGACCGTGCCGCTGAGGGTCGCGAAAGCCTTCGTGAACGCCTTTGTCGTGTTCCCCATCGAGTCGAGCTCTACGAGGGAGTCGGCGTTCTCAGCCATCCCCGACATCTCCGCTATGCCCTGTGCATTGTCGCTGATGGGGCCGAATGTGTCACTCGACATAATGATGCCTATGGCAAGATCGGTGCCAAGGTTGACACCTACGACGCCGAAGATCGAGCCGGTGATGCCGAAGGCGAAGTAAATAACCGCCACCACGCAAATGAATGGAATGAAGGGGCTCTGCAGCGCATAGCCGAGGCCCGTTATTATGTTTATTGCAGCGCCGTATTCGCAGGATGCCGCCACCTTCTTGATTGGGCCGCTGTTAATTCCAATGTAATATTGCACTACGAGTCCCGTGGCGAGGCTCGCTAGGAGACCGCCGACGACTGCGTAGAATATATTGATGTCCCCGAGGAGGTTCATCGTTGCGATGTAGGCGCCTATGATGCAGATTACCGCGGATGAAACGAGACCAACATTGAAGGCGCTGATCGGCTTTATCCCCCTCCACTGGCGGGTGAGGAAGATGCCGACTATGGTCGCGATTATTCCGGTCGCCCCGAGCATAAGCGGGTAGACGAGGCCATTTATCCCCGTGGAGCTGAGGACGATCGAGGCAAGGAGCATAGCTGTAATGTAGTCGTCGCTGAGCGTCTGGAAGAGGTCGCTCCCCCTGCCCGCGCAGTCACCTACGTTGTCGCCAACCTGATCAGCGATCACGGCGGGGTTTCGGGGGTCGTCCTCGGGTATCCTATGCTCCACCTTCCCGACGAGGTCGGCGCCGATGTCCGCCGCCTTTGTGAAGATGCCCCCGCCGAGCTGTGCGAAGAGGGCGGTGAGGCTTGAGCCGAAGCCGTATGTGACTATGAGGTTGGGGTCCTTGAATATTATGAGGAGTACGCTGACCCCGATGAGGCTGAGACCGGTGACGAGCAACCCCATGACCCCGCCACCCCTGAAAGCTATGAGAAAGCTCTTCGCGGTCGACGTCTTGGCGGCGTTCGTCGTCCTGACGTTTGCCTTCACGGCAACCATCATGCCGATGTAGGCGCTGGCGAGGCTGAGGGCCGCCCCTGCAACGAAAGCGCCGATGACCCTTAGGTCATGATAGTAGAAAGCAATGGGGATGGTTACGAGGGCCGTGACCGCGGCTATGGTCATGTTCTGCCTGCGTAGATAGACGCGTGCCCTGTCCTCGATCGCCGCAGCGATCCGCATCATCTCGGGCGTGCCCGCGGGCTCACGAATAATGGACCAGGCTAGGTAAGCGACGAACGCCAACGCGATGGCGCCCACGAAGAGTGAAAGAAGAATAAGGTCCATTCACCGCTCACATACTCCTGTGTCAGATTTTCTGAAACTTAGTTACTTGAAACGGAGTGCTGGGGCTATAAATTATTCTATTCGGTGGTTGTGGCGCCGCCGAACGGACTTGAACCGTTGACCAACTGGTTAACAGCCAGACGCTCCACCTGACTAAGCTACGGCGGCCCGACAACAGGAAGCTACCAGATCAAAATATTAAGGTTTGGATGGGTAGTTATCCCCAATATTTTATCCCATCGAGCCGCGCATCTATCGGTATGGCCGTCAGCAACCCACACTTCAACAAAGTGAGCACTGACTACGATAGGGGTCGCGTTAGCGAGGATATCTGGTTCTGGGCGGGTGAGGCGGAGAGGTTAGCACACCTCGACTCGGGTTCACTAGTCGTCGACATGGGGTGCGGGACGGGCAACTACGGCCTCGGGATCAGGACGCGCACCCACACTACCGTCGTCGGATTCGACCCCGCCATGGGGATGCTCAAGCAGGCGCAGGAGAAGACCCCCGACCTACCCGTTGTGCAGTCCGTCGCGGAATACATGCCATTCCGCAGCGACGTCTTCAACCTAGTCTACGCCGCCCAGGTCTGGCACCACGTCGTCGACAAGCAAGCCGCCGCGACCGAGTGTTGCCGCATCCTCAAGCGGGGGGGCTCAAAGATCGCCCACACCATAGGTCACGCCCAGCTCAACTCAAAGGTCGTCTTCAAGTATTTCCCCGAGATAAAACAGAGCCAACTCGACGCCTACCCGAGCGACGAGGCATTCAAGACCTACTTCGCCAAGGCGGGCTTCCGTCTCACCGAAATATACCACTATAACATGGAACGGTACCAGTCAGCTGACGAGTTCATCGAGATTGCTGAGAAGAAGCTGTGGAGCATGTTCCGCCCCATCAGTAGAGAGGGGCTGGAGAAGGGGGTCGCGGATCTTAAGAGGTGGAAGGCGGAGCACGGCGACGCCCCGATCCGGAACGATGAGATGATCACGCTCTTCGTAGGGCGGAAGTAGATTCGACACCGTTTTAGGGAGATTAAGCCACCCTTCAGGCATGGTTAAGCTGCTTATAATCGCAAACGACGCCCCCTACGGGGGCGAGAAGACGTGGAACGCCCTACGCCTAGCAGGTGCATCAACTACAGCCGAGATCGGGATGCAGGTCAGAGTCTTCCTAATGGGCGACGCCGTGGGCGCCGCCAAGAGGGAGCAGAGCACTCCCGATGGCTACTACA
This sequence comes from Candidatus Bathyarchaeota archaeon, assembly GCA_017883585.1. Taxonomy (GTDB): domain Archaea; phylum Thermoproteota; class Bathyarchaeia; order TCS64; family TCS64; genus UBA8941. Next base: position 8,009 of record JADGNG010000094.1, on the reverse strand, counting down.
ACCTCGAGAAGATGCTCGGTGACCTCGTCGCGAAGGGTGCCGAAGTGAAGCTCTGCGGGACCTGCCTGAAGTCTAGGGGCATGAGGGACGAGGAACTCGTTGAGGGCACCCAGAGGGGGACCATGATGATCCTCGCCAACTGGGTGAAGGAAGCCGACCGCATAGTGACCTTCTAGGAGGGCTTCCGTTCCACGAGGCGGGTTGAGGCAGGGTAGACATTAATTATGCACGCGCTTCGGGAACCCGACGGTGCTCCTGCTCGGTGCGCCAGTAGAGGTACCACCAGCCTTACCTCTCGCCTAACTCGGACCTCTCCAGCGCCGCCCTCCTCTCGATTTCGTAGAAGCTCCCCCTCTCCGCTGGAAGAAGACACTTCGGGAGTAAAATGTAGTGATTAGAGGTTGAACTGTCCCGCGTACAGGCTCTCCTTGAGGCACGCCTTTATGCATTTCCCGCAGACCTCATCCTCTAGGTTGAGGTAGACGAGGTACCTGCGGCACTGCTCCCTGTAGTTGTCGAGCTTGCCCTTGTTGTTGAGGAACCTACAGGCATCGAAGCATGCGCGGCACTCCCCACAGCCCTGCTTACTGGATGGCGTCCTCATTATTGTGACGGTGGTTAGGATGGAGGCGAGTCTAATGGCGCAGCCGAAGCGAGGGTTGACAATAAGCTCGTTCTTCCCCCTCCAGCCGACGCCGCTCAGCTCAGCCGCGACGCGGTGGCTGACGCGCTGGGCGTAGTACTGCTCGACGTGGCTCACCTGGGAGGAGAGGCCCTCCACGGTGGCGGGGATGGCTATACCTCCGAGCTCCTTTGCGATGAGCGCTGAGGTCTCGTTGAGGGCTTTGTTGAGTCTCATATAAGCGCGTGCGTAGACGTTCCACCTTTCCATGTCCCACGCTTTCTCCCTACCTTGAGCTATCGCCTCAATCGCGTAAGGTGGATAAGCGTAGGCGATGCTGATGACGGAGCCCTCCCTCATCATGTGCTCGATAGAACCGCTGGCGATCTCACTAAGCCTCGTCTTCTGTACGGGGAGTAAGGTGCCGTAGACGGCGTCGAAGGGGGCGACTCCTATCGCCCACTTTAGTCCCCTCCGCTTTCCCTCGGCGGCGAGGATAGCCTCGACGAGGTGGAGGTTCTCAGTTGCGCTCATCACAGCCGATACCCGTTTCGCCCCTCAAAAAACTATGCAAGGGGGCTTCGGGTGTTGACCTTGATTGTGTAGCTTATGGAGTGGTTGGCGTCGTAGGAGAGGCTGAAACCCGCCCAGCTGAGCTTTCCCCTCACACCCCATCCTGAATACGGCGTCAGTAGGTCTCTTCATGGTGAACGAAATTCTATCATCGGAAGAGGACAGTGTCGCCTCCGAGTTCTCGATGATGCGCCAAGCACCTATCTCGTCGCGCGCGCGGCGGCGAGGATCCAAAGATAAGTTACGGGCTTCATCAGTCTCTTCCTTTTAAAACATTCAACCGTCGCCGGTTTTAAGCCCCAGGTCCAGCTTAAGTGGGCTCCGATTAGCCACGCCACGGTGCCGATGACGGGGTGGGCGACACTTATCAGGGAGCCGGGGCCAATTGGGTTGGATGTTATTGCGCCGAGGCCGAGGATAAGCGACGGTACCATGACGAAGGCTATCGCTGCAGCGTTAACGAGGACCGCCACAACCATAAGCTACCCATGCATCCTGATCTTCTTTTTGTCTCTCCCATACGCCCAGCCCACGGCGAGGAGGGCTATTATTGCCAGTTGAACTATGAGATTGATGTCCGCTGCCGCGCTCTCATGCCTAGACATCCCATCCTGTTCCCCCTTGGTGTCTGTTCGTTTCTGAGAAATCGAAGGTCTTAAAGCATCTCCCCGCGGCCAGGACTAGAGGTGCCTGAAAACCCTATCGCTGAGAACCCCAAGGGGCTTGACGATCAGGGGGGCTGCGGCGCCCGTGTGGAGCCTGATGTAGTGGAGGGCTAGGCCCTTGATTATTCCGAACTTGAGCTTCGCCTCGGGTATCTCACTGTAGTAGATGAGCTGATGCTGGATGAGGCCCTTCTGCTGTGGCTCTGGGTTGCCCTCCATCATCTTGTCCTTTACGCGCTCGTAAAGTGGAGTGCCTGGAATGGGGTAGGGGTATGTGAAACTGAGGTAGTCGAGGGGGAGGCTGTCAGCGAAGTGTAGGGTCTCCAGCATGGAGTCGGTGTCGTCGCCGGGGTAGCCGAAGATGAAGAAAGCACCCGTCTTGAGACCCCCCGCCTTTGCAGCCTCAACGGCTCGGCGCCCCATCTCGGGGGTGGCGCTCTTGTTCATAATCTTAAGGACCCTGTCGCTACCTGATTCAAGGCCGAAGAAGACATGGTCGCAGCCAGCGGTACGCATCCGGGAGGCGGTGGCCTCGTCCATGCTGTCGACGCGGCTGAGGCACTCCCAACCAAACTTGAGGTTTCTGCGCTCGACCTCGTCGCAGAATCGGGCGACTCGCCCCTTTGTGAGGGTGAAGCAGTCGTCCTGGAAGAAGACGCGCCCGTAGCCAAGGCCGAGTATTTGCTCGACCTCGTCCGCCATGTTCCCAGGGCTGCGCTCACGGAAACTCTCGCCGAAGATGGGGTGGCTGCAGAAGTCGCAGGCGAATGGGCAGCCCCGACTCGTTATGGCGCTCGTGGTGGGTGGCTCTCCCCGCTTCTTGTAGTAGTTTATATAGTTCGCGTTGTCGAAGAGGTCCCGGGCGGGTAGGGGGATTGCGTCGAGGTTCTGGAGGACCTCGCGAGGCGGCATGTGGACGACTTCTCCGCCCTCCTCCCTGGGTCTAAGCTGCTTTCCATCTTTCACCCTGTAGACGAGACCGTTGATCTCTCCTAGATTACGGCCTTCCGCGATCTCCAGCATAGTTTGTTCCCCCTCGCCGACGGCCGCGGCGTCGAAGTCTCCAAGGTAGGTCTCAGGCTCAACTGTGGGCAGGGGGCCTCCCGCAATGACGAGCTCGCAGTCACCCCTTAGTACACGTGCAAAGCGGAGGCTCGCCTCCCTCATGGTGAACATCGAGTAGATGCCAACCACCCGGGGGCGGAGCGCCTTTGCCTTCTCGACGGCCGCCTTCTCACCGATGAAGGTCGCGTCAACTATTGCAACATCGTGGCCGTTGTCTCTGAGGTGGGCTGCTATGTATCCTAGGCCCAGGGGCGGGAACCTGAATATGGATTTGTTCCTGGGGGGGTCGACGTAGGGATAGACAAGGGCGACGTCAGTCAAGTTGGTTTCCACCAGGGAAGGGAGAGGAATATATCTTTCCACATATTCGACAAGACTGTTAATGCGTGCGCAGAAGTTTGGGGAGAATTTGTGCGGGGGGTGGGACTTGAACCCACCACAATTAGAGATGTCTCCCGTTTAGGTCCCCGTTTTTCTGTATAAACAAGCTAATCAATCCCTTTTGATTATCAACGGAACTGAGGACGGGTTTCTTGAGAAGCCCAACGTAGAATAAACAGCAGGTTCAAGAACAGGGGTCGTGGATGGCAGGTTGGTCCACATGGAGAGCCACCCCGTGAACGCCAATCAGCGCTTCGCTGACTACTGCCACGAACGCGGAGTAGATGAGAACGAGGCCGTGATCGCGATGACAGTGGCATGCCACATAGACGCCCTCCATATCATTGAGAAGCGGGGGTATGGCGCGGTTTCTCTAACTAAGGAGCCGAGTCACATAATGCAGGCTGCGGGTGTGTTGAATGTGGGAAAGGGTATCCAGCAGAGCAATGTCGACTGGGTGAAGGTCAAGCATTATCTGGGCCTTGGCGAGAAGCTTCGGATGTAGTCTTATCGCCCATGTGAAGGATTCATCTTCACGGTTGAGTATCAACGCGCGCACACCAATTCAATCATATCTTGCTAACGTTTTTAATCAGCAAGTCCACGACCCCATCATGCCGAAGGTCGAGATGCCTCAGGGTAAGATGCTACAGGTAGGACCCACAGGAAACGTCGTATTAGTTACATGCTGCGATAAAAATGGTCGAGCAAACATCATTACAGTTGGCATGTGTATGCCGATCAGCATTGACCCTCCTCAGGTTTGCATAGGGATAGCTCCTGAGCGATATAGCCACGACCTAATCCTTGAACAGGGTGAGTTTGTGGTAAATTCGCCAAGCATAGTTCTCAAGGATAAGATGCACCTCTGCGGGATTAAATCGGGTAAGGACCTTGACAAGTTCAAGGAGTTCGGGCTAACCCCAATACCCGCCAAGATGGTTAGACCGCCGCTCATCAAGGAGTGCTTTGGGCACATTGAATGCGAGGTGGTAAACAGAGTCAAGTGTGGAGATCACACGCTTTTCGTTGGGGGCGTCTTGTCAGCCTCCGCTGATGAGGAAGTCTTAGTTAATGGAAACCTTGACGCTTTGAAGGCTCAGCCAATTGTGCAGAAGAACTATGTGTATTATACCATTAAAGATGCGCGCGCCCTACCTTGATGTTCATCTCAAAATGACATAAATAAAGAGCGAAAAAAGTTATATTCATTAAAGTTTGAATCATGTGCGCGCGCACCTGATACCGAGCAATTTGAAACGATGTTTATTTCAATTAGAATAGAAACCTAATTTACGATGTCCAAGGGTAGCATGAGGCACGCCTTACTCCTAATCATACTCCTTGGAACACAAATAATCAACGTTCACGCTTGGGAGATAGATCAAATCTCCTCAGTCACCAAGATAGTTGATGGAGACTCGTTTATAATTACCAGCGATGAGGTGCGCCCGGCAGACATCAATGCACCTGAATGGAACCAGCCAGGAGGCACCCAAGCAACCACCGCTTTAACCAGTCTAATCTCAGGGAAGACCATCTACCTGGATACTGATGACAAGTCGGGGAGAGATCAATACGGACGACTCGTTGCAGTCGTGTACATCATGTATAACTCGACTCATTACCTGAATGTCAACAAGGAACTACTCCAAGAAGGCACAGTCGTCTTAGATAATTTCAAGAATAACGAGTTCGACCCATCCACCTGGACACTCTATGTGCAATACGCATACCTGACACCACCAGCATCCTACACATTAGTCATCCAATCACCCGATGGGTTAGGCTCAACTAATCCAACGATTGGGAGCTACACCTATAGCAACTCTGTCAATGTTCCAGTTCAGGCGACTCCTGCGGATGGTTGGGTTTTTGATCACTGGCAGTTGAATGGATCAAACGTTGGCAGCTCAAATCCATTCAATGTGTTGATGAGTACTAGCCGCGAGTTGACTGCGGTATTCAAACAAATCCTGGTATCGGTACACGGCGTGATTATAGACCAAACTTCTGTGAGTTCTCAGAGATGTGATGTAAGCAGTAGACAATTTGTTTGGACTCATGCCAAATGGGATAATGGCTCAGACGTCTTAAGTGGCTCAATAAAAATCAATGATGATATTACCATATTCAATAGTACTGGCTGGGCTAAGCTGAGTGAGATTTCTAATGTTCCAGCCAAGAGGGTCTACTTTGTTAAAGCCGTAAACTGCTCAGGTGTTACAGAGTTTACTCAAGCTGCTGGTTCGCCCTCAATTATTTGGGATAGAGTAGATGATACTCTAAGTATCCCTAATGATAGGATTGATGTTGGATCAAATGCATCAATTGAATGGACTGCAGAATATGCGTTTGATGGGACTCCATTCAAGGGAAGTGTGGTCTTCAGTAGTCCACTAAGAGGTGATTTTCCTGATGATGTTCCAGGGCAATCACTCCACATTGATGATGTGGGTAAGAGAAGATTCACAGCTGATGCTATTCATGATGATCAGTATGGTTTGACTTGGTTTACGACTAATAGTGTTGATTGTGTGTGGGATAGGGTGAGGATTACTCAGGGAGGGGTATCTAACCAGTTGACTAAGACTGGGAACATGGAGACTGTTTGGTTCAAGGCTGTGTATGAGTATGATTACTCCAACTTTACAGGCGAACCTACTGATGATGGTGGTATGAATAAGATAACTGTAAATGGAATTCCGATGATCTGGTCTTCCTTTGATAAAGAGTGGAAGTACAGCATAAAGCTGGATGAGAATGGGAAGTTGACCTTTGAGGTGACTGGGGTTGAGGATATGCAGTATAAGTTGACTAAATTTGTTGATGATGCTGGTCCTCAGTCAATTACTTGGGAGAAGCCATTCCTTGAGACTCCTGTTGGAATTGTTTCAATTATTGTTACGTTAGGGTTAGTTGCTGCGGGGGTATTATTCTTTATAAGAAAACGATTTTAACATTCTATTTTTCAATAGTCTTATCCTCACTTCAACATTACGCACGCACTACGTGATGAATCTCCGCATCACTCAGAAGAACCAGGAGTTAACACTCAAGGCCGCTCGCGCAGATGGCGTACAAGAGTGTGAGGTGCCGCACCGGGAGAGTTCGTTGCTGAGCGTGAGTTTCGGGAGAAGAGGACTGGGTTCAAGGTTCCCGAGGATCTCTCGATTCAGATGATGAATGTGATTGAGGCTTAATTGGCTCAGGGGTAAAGAGACAGTGCCTTGGTTCTGCTTGAGCTTGTGGAGGAGATTACTATCACTGGGCGAGCCAGCGCGCACATGAGGGACGTCCCACTGCGGTGTGGGGTAAGTGATTCTCCTTTTTCTCGAATATTTTAAACCAACCTGTTCTGCGTATTCAAGTGGATGCCTCCCATCTCCCACGACTTCCAGGTATTCGTCAAGCCCGTCGGCTCAATCTGCAACCTTGATTGCCGGTACTGCTACTACCTGGATAAGGAGCACCTCTATCCGAGCGGCGAGACGTTTTGGATGGGGGAGGATGTCCTGGAGAGCTACATAGCCCAGCACATCGAGGCGTCCCCGGGGGAGGTAGTCAACTTCTCGTGGCACGGGGGTGAGCCGACTCTGCTCGGCCTCGACTTCTACAGACGGGTGGTAGAGTTGCAGAGGAGATACACCCCGGCTGGGAGGAGGATAGTCAACGGCATCCAGACAAACGGTACTCTGCTTGATGATGAGTGGTGCAGCTTTCTAAAGGAGGAGGGATTTTACGTCGGTATCAGCCTTGACGGCCCTAGGGCGTTCCATGACCTGCACCGACTGACCAAGAAGGGGGACCCTACATACGATGACGTGATCCGCGGCTATGGGCTCCTTATGAAACATGGGGTTGACACAGAGATTCTCTGCGTGGTCAACGCTGATAACGTCGGGTCGCCACTCGCTGTATATCGTTTCTTCAAGCAGATCGGGGCTCGGTACATCAGCTTCCTGCCACTGGTCGAGCCGGAGCCCGGCTCCATTAGCGGCGTCAGTGCCTTAAGCGTGCCAGCCGAGGCCTGGGGGCGGTTCCTCAGCGTGGTATTCGACGAGTGGATTGAGGAGGACATAGGCGTGGTGAAGGTGCAGATGTTTGAGGAAGCTCTCAGGACCGCCTTCAGGCAGCCTCACTCGCTCTGTATATTCCGGTCGACCTGCGGCGACGTCCCGGTCCTCGAGCACAACGGTGACTTGTACTTATGCGACCACTTCGTCGACTCCTACCACCTATTGGGCAACATCGGGCGGACCCCACTGGCAGAGCTGCTCACGGATCTGAGACTAGTGGAGTTCGGGGAGGCGAAGCGGAGTTCTCTACTGAGGGTCTGCGTTGAGTGTGAGGTGAGGGAGATGTGTAACGGGGAGTGTCCGAAGAACAGGTTCTGCTTGACCTCCGATGGGGAGCCTGGACTGAATTACCTCTGCGAGGGCTACAAGGTGTTCTTCACGCATGTAGGCCCTTTCGTATCCGAGGTGGCCTCTCTTTGGGGCCTTGGTGTGAGTAGCTTAGGGTAGTTTCTCGTGGAAGAAGTCAACCGTGCGTTTCCAGGCGAGGTTGGCCGCTGCCTCGTTGTATATTGGCCGCGTGTCGTTGACGAAGCCGTGCTTTGTGCCTTCGTAGGTGTAAATCTTGTAGTTGACACCGGCCTTCTTAAGGGCGGCTTCAAATGCGGGTATCCCCGCGTTTATCCT
>JADGNG010000093.1 GCA_017883585.1 Candidatus Bathyarchaeota archaeon | reverse complement strand
GTGCCACCGTCAGCCTCGAGTACCTCGATGTATACGTCGATGCTCGCCCTTGGGTAGCGGTCGAGGAAGACCGCGGGCTCGAGTGCGGACCTCATGACCATGCTGATCTCCTGGTCCCTACGGGAGGGGGCGGGGGATCTGCGTGGGTCGACGCTGAAAGGTGCCATATGGTACCTGCAGCGCAGCACTGCCTCGTTTGGCTTCGCGTTATGCTTCGGGTGCATCTCGCGTGGCCCGAAGACTCCGCAGAGGATCTTGTTTCTACCCATCTCTATGTAGGCGGAGCCGTCCGCGTTTGGGAGGACCCCGCTCTCAATCTTGAGTGGGCGTAGCTCGTCGAATGAACGCCCGTCTGCCCTCGTCCAGCTGTCGACCTTTGGCTTCTTCGACCTCGCCGCTGGCTTCCGGGCCGCCGTCTTCTTTGTCGTTGGTTTCTTGCTCATCGTGATCTCTCCTTGAGTTGTCTCAAATACTCCTGTGTCCTGTTTGTGAGCCCGGACGTGTGGGCCTCTTGCTCTATTTTGGTGACTGTCTTAACCACCATCTCTTCGCGTTCCCTGTTAGGTCCGGAGATGAGGATGCGGCCGTTCTGCCCTATGGCGACGCGGCACCCCGTCTCCCTGATTATCATATTGATCATGCTCCCCTTCTTGCCGATTAGGCGGGGGATCTTCGAAGGAGTGATGTGCATGAGGAAGCCCTCGTTGATCCTGCCGAGGCCGGGGCCGAGGATGCTGAGAATCACTGTCCTCCTCCTGTCGAAGTCCACGATCTTCGCGACCATAGTGTCGCCAATGTTTAGGACCCTCGTCATGTTGAACTCAGTCCTGAATGGGCGGTCGACAGCGTCGGGGATGCCCATCACGGCTAGGTCCTGCGCCCCTATATCGATCTTCCATTCGCCGAGGTCGATGTCTACGACCTGACCGATCACGACGTCGCCGACGAGGGGGGTGTACCCCGCAGATAGGGCAACCACGTAGACGTTGTCCGGTGAGTAGTTGACTAGGCCGAGGCGAGTCGCGTACACGTGGTCCTGATCGCGGTAGGTGTTCTCACCAGTCCTGATCTTCCCCTCGTACACAACGTCCCCGGGGATGACGATTTCCCTGTCCTGGAAGTTTGCACTCATGTTTAGTATCACTTCATGATCTTCGACTGGAGGTTCCCCTGCGTGGCCTTGCCGAGCTTGTCTAGTAGCTCGAGCTGCATAGCCGCGGGTAGTTCCACGACGGCGACCCAGCTGCCGTCGCGCTGCCACTCGTCCCTCTTGATCTCGCCGTAGTTCTTGACTATCCCGAAGCATCTGGCGGCGTGCTCTGGTGGAACCTTTAGGGCGAGCTGGATGTTCTCGCTACTCATGGGTAGAATTGGTCTGAGTAGTTGGACCAGCTCCTTCACCTGCTCCTCCGCCGTCTTGAAGGGGTCTATGTTGAACTTTACCTCCTCCATCGCGTTCTCTATGCGAGTGACAGGGTGTGGCAGCTTCGTGGCGGGGTCAACGTAGGTCCTAGAGATGATTGTGATGATCTGCTTGAGCTTTTGCTCTGTCATCTCATTCCGCTGAGCGGCTGTAAGGAGGAACGTGCCCTTCTCGAACATTATCTTCGCGACTTCGAGAGGGTCACCCGTTTTGAACTCTTCCTTGAGTTTTGACTCTGACGCCTTCTCCCCTTTGTTCGCGTCGGTGAAGATGGTGTCGATGAGTATTACGTTGGCGATGTCGAGGGGCTCACCCTTCTTGTATGCGAGTCCCTTGTCTGGGTCTACAAGAATCTCGAATTTCTCTCCGCCGTGCTGGTAACGCACCAGGGTGTAGTTACTTCCCATCCCTTTGGCCCTTCTACCTCATGTGCTTCTGCACTTCGGAGTCGGAGAGCCTTCGGAAAACCTTCGTCTCTACTGGGACAACGGCTACTTTGACGTTCTCTGGGGCAACGTTCCCGTCGGACGCGGTCTTAACCGCCTCGACAGCGAGGCTGATCGCGCCGCTCAGTGTTATGTCGTTGTTGTATTTCTCTTCCAAGAGCTTGTTGGCTTCTTCACTCTTCCTCCCAACAGCCGTGGCCTTGTAGCCCCTGTAGCTACCGCTCGGGTCCGTCGTCATCACCCTGCTTCCCTCGGAGTCTACACCGGCTAGTATGGTGCTGACGCCAAAGGGACGGACGCCTGCATGCTGCGTGTAAATCTGAGCGATGTCACCTAAGCGCCTCGCTAGCATCTCCACGTCAACGGGCTCGTCGTAGAGGAGCCTGTTGCTCTGGGAGAACACTCGTGCCTGGTTTATGAGCACGCGTGCGTCGCTGCTTAGCCCCGCGATGGCCATGCCGACGTGTGCGTCGAGCTGGAATATCTTGCGGAAGTAGTCTCCGTCCTCCAGCACGCTCTCAGGGGACTCGTTAGCCGCTATGGCTACCCCCTGAGGTGACGAGACGCCGACGATGGGTGCGCCCCTCTTCACCAGCTCCAGGGCGTACTCTACCTGGTAGAGTCTTCCCTCTGGTGAGAAGATCGTGATGGCGCGGTCATAGGCTCGGGGCATGAACAAAGCGCTGGTTCTCCTCGACTCTCCTTCTCTCGTTCGCCCATTCTAACCTAATCCGCCTTAAAAAGGGTTTGCCGGCACCGGTGAATAACACGTCACGGGAAGCGACCGTTTTTCACTTTTATGTAAGCATGAGAATTTGAGCTAACAACTATCGTATTTGTGGAGAGGTGTGGCTGGACGGCTAAGGCTTAAACACGCTGAAACCTGCCCTTATGCTATGATTACCCGCGAGGAATCCATCGCGATCGCGAGGCAGCACGTGAAGAACGAGAACCTCGTAAAGCATATGATCGCTGTGGGCGCTATCATGAGGGGGCTTGCCGAGAAGCTTGGTGGTGACCCCGACCTCTGGGAAGCGGCCGGTATTCTCCACGATGTCGATTACGAGGAGGTTGGGCAGGACTGGTCGAAGCATGGGGCGGTCTCGGCTGAGATCGTGAAGAGCTTCATCCCTGAGGATGGGCTCTACGCGATAAGGGCTCATAACCCACAGACAGGCTCGCTCCCTAAGAGCAAGATGGACTGGAGCCTATACGCTGCCGATGGCCTCTCAGGACTCATCATCGCCCAGGGGCTCATGATGCCCGACAAGAAGATCGCGTCCATCAAGGTTTCCAGCCTCAGCAAGAGGATGAAGGATAAGAGCTTCGCCAAGGGTGTGAACAGGGAGAACATAGTCAAGTGCACCGAGCTCGGTCTGGAGCTCGACGAGTTTTTCAGAATAGGACTCGACTCGATGGCGAAGGTCGGCGGAGAACTGGGCTTGTAGGTGCCACCTGATGGTTGACGACGAGACCCTGAGGAACAGGATAATCAGGATCATAGCAGCGACCCGCTTCCCCTTCGTTGACCAGGAGGACTGGGGGGAGGGCTACATCACAATAGTGAACGATGAGATGAAGCGCAAGGGGATAGAGACTGGGACAGAGATAGTCTACCCCAGCATCGTGATAACACGCGCAGACGGGCGCATCCAGGAGATAGGAGAGGTCGAGTTCGAAGCTGGCGTAAACGTGGCTAACGTGCCGAAGTGGAGACTCTTCAGCGACTCCGCGGGGAAGGGCAGGTTCGTGAAGAAGTTCTTCTTGTACGTCCCCGAGGGCGCTGAGGAGAAGGCGGTCAAGCTCCTTGAGAACAACAACATAGAGTTCAGTGGTGTCCGGACCTACTCAGTAAAGAATGGGAACCTCGTTATCACACCCATTAAGAGTAACGACGGGCCACACGACCACCGCTGATTATTCTAACGAAAGGCGGTAAATGGGAAGAGCCCTGCCGAGGCCCACGCGAATAGCAGCGTGTTCAGCACCACACCCGCCCATATCCTACCCGTGTGCCTGTAGAGCCACCACGACGAGAAGGTCGAGATCGCCAGCAATGGGACGATGACCCAGATGAACTCGATGAAGAAGCCGAGGTATCCCGGGATGAGTTTGTAGTTCGCAATAAACATGGGCAAATACTGGATTGTGAGCAGGGCGAGGTAGGGTGCAAGTTTCAGAAGTAGCGTCCTGGTCATGTTACCCACTGCCGAGCCTGCCATCTGCCTCTGTCGGTAAACGTGGAGGTAGAGGCCCTCGGAAATGAAATAGATTAGGTAGAAGGGAATGAAGAGGGGCAGGACCTCAGCGCGGCTTGTTATCAGCGGCGGGAAGATGGGGACGATGAACCTGATCTTCTCACCGAGGAAGGTGGCCGTGACCCACGCTAACCCATAGAGTAGCGAAACAAGGATCGTACCGAGTGCAATATCTCTAACCTTGAAGGACTCGCGAAGGTAACTGAACAAGGCGATACTCCCCTTCGGCTTCCGCCGAGCGAGTAGAGTTAAGATCAATAGACCGACGACTCCTGTGGTTAATAGCCACCACGCCATCGAGGCGCCGAAGAGCAGTGGAGGGAACGGGATGACCGTACCTAGGAACATGGTGGGTAGGTACAGGATGAGCCCCATGAGGCTCCACAGGATGAACACGCGCCTCTCCCTGAGGAACCTGCTTCGGACACCGACTGGTTCACCGACACCACCCGGTAGCAGCCCGTTGAGAACCTGGGAAAGGGGGATGATCGACGCGATGAAGGCGAGCAGTGAGACGGTCATGAGTCCTTCACGGAGCAGGTAGGTCTGTGCTTTCACTGTGAGTGGATATGACACCTCTGGGCGAAGCGCTGAGTTAGCCCATGTGATAACTCCCTCGACCGTCGCCCTGTCGATCGGCTCGACGAGGTGGATGGCTTCGAGTATTATCAGCTCCCTGGCTGTGCCATCACTGAACTGGCCATAGACCTTCCCGGAGATTATCTGGTCAGACGTGTCGAACACAGGTCTCAGGTAAGCGTCGAGGCTCGTGAGGTCGAAGAGCACGTCGTTTCTGCCTACCACGAAGAGTAGGTTCTGGGGGTGCGTCGCGTCCATCGGGGTATACCCGGCGTCTCCCTGCCCCCCACCGATAAGTACGGTCGCGGCAATCGAGGGGTTCTCCGATACCATTGCCCTCACTGCCCCAGCGCCCATGCTGTGGCCGCAGACTCCGATCAGGTTTGCGTTCACGTAGGGTAATGAGGAGAGATAGGTCACCGCTGCTCCGAGCCCGAGTGTCGGGTCGGTGACATCATAGCCTGCGTCGGATTCACCATGCCCCTTCTCGTCGATAGTAAGGGCGACGTATCCATTCCTAGCGAGCTCCAACGCGATTCCGCTTAGGACCTCTTTCGAGTTGCTTACACCGTGGGCGAGGGCGAAAGCGGGTATCTTCCCGGTGACGCTCTTAGGAGCGTATAGCGTTCCTCGGATAGTGTAGCCCTGGGCGGGGATGGTGACCGCGGTTATAGAGAGCGCCCCGAAGTCGTTGTTGATGAGGGATGCTCCGTAGGCCGAGCCGAAGAATATCACGAGGACTAGGAGGAGTGTGAGGTACCTGCGTTGGATCATGGGATCGGTAAAAAGTCTGGGCCTTGTGCTTAAAAGGGGTGGGCCATCTACGCTTCGTAGACGGTCTTGCCGCCGAGGATGGTACGGAGGACCTTAGTGTCCTTTATGTCGTCCTCGGGGCATGTGAGGATGCCGCGGTCGATGATTATCATGTCGGCGAGCATTCCGGGTTCGAGGCTGCCCTTTATGTCCTCCTCGAAGCTCAGGTAAGCGCCGTTGACAGTGTACATTCTTATCGCTTCCTCGCGTGTGACGCGCTGGTCCTCGCCCATAACGGTCTTCTTGAGCTCCGTTTTGCGGGAGACTGAGGCCCAGAGGCACGGGAAGGGTGGGTATGGGGTTACTGGTGAGTCTGTACCAGCGGCGACCATAATGCCCTTGTCTATCCAAGATCTGTGTGGCTTCAGGTAGGAGCCCCTCTTTAAGCCCATGTTCTCCAGGTAGCTGTCTCCGAGATAGTAGAGGAAGTCGGGTTGGCTCGCCACCGGGATGCCATACTCGAGGCAGTCCTTGAAGTTCTGCTCGCTCGGCTGGTAGGCGTGGATGAGGTAGAACCTCCGACCTTTGATGGGCTTGACTTTGTCAGTATTTTTGAAGGTGTTGATGACTATGTCCATCGCTTTGCCTCCGCAGCAGTGTATGCCGGAGAGCATCCCACGTTTGTT
>JADGNG010000002.1 GCA_017883585.1 Candidatus Bathyarchaeota archaeon | reverse complement strand
GCATACCCCTGGTTCTGAGAGGAGTAGTCGAGGTCCGTGTTATCACCTAGGTTGATATAGAACTCGCTAGTGGCGCTGTCTGCCTGTGTTGACCTCGCCATGGCTATCGTCCCGGTGAGGTTGTTCAGCCCGTTATTAGACTCGAGCTTGATCGGGGCGTTGGGTGTTTTCTCGGTGCTGTTCACTGTGAAGCCACCCGCCTGTACGATAAAATCCGGCATCACCCTGTGGAAGACTGTTCCATCATAGAAGCCTGCCTTGACGTATGTGACGAAGTTGTTGACCGTTATAGGGGCGTGCTGGCGGTCTAGCTGTACCTCTATTATGCCCATGGAGGTTTCGAGAACCACGATCTCCTTCGGTTGCCCTAGAAACTGTGTGAAGACGAGGAGCCCAGAGGCCATCAACACTACTATCACGGCGATGGATATCATCGCTTTTCGGCTAAACTTCATGAATCAGGAGAGCGCCGGCGAGCCTCTAAAAGGTTGTTCCCTGGAGTGGCTACGTGAGTAAACCGAGCAGGTCGGCCTTCGTCACTATCCCGACGATCCCGCCCTTCCGTTGGACCAGTACGGCGGGGTAGAACTTGAGGAGATTCGTGAGTAGGCTCACGGGTGCATCCTCCCCCACCTGCGGGAAGGGCTCGTCCATGATCTCGGAGACGGTCTTCGCCTGGCTCTCATTCTTCTTCGCGGCGAGCATGTGGTCGAGGAGTGTTCCCTCACTTATACTCCCCACGGAACGTTCGCCGTCCATGACAGGTAGCTGGCTGAAGCCATTCCTCCTCATGACCTCAATGGCGTCCGAGATTGTGGTCACCTTCTGGATTCCCACCACGGAACGGTTCATTATCTGCCCCGCTGAGACCTGCTTCTCCTGCTCAAGTCGGTCGAGCGCTTCGAAGAGTGCCTTAACCTTCGAGTAGCTCGGCTCGATGTTTCCAGCTTCGAGCTTCGCTATGTAGCTCTGGCTCACCCCGGCTAGCTCGGCGAGCTGGCTCTGGGTTAGACCGAGCTTGCGCCTTCGGTCGGGGATTATCTCAAGCGCGGGTAGCATGGGGGGATACGGGAGCGAGTTGGGAATATATTCTTTTCTGAATACTGAACAGCGCAGTTTATTCAGGGAGGGATTTCCCAATCAGCCTAAGCGTCGACATTTGTAATGCCTCCGCCCCCAAATCGCCTAGAAAAATGCCTCAAATCCGAGAAGTGACATTATATCAAGAAAAGTGATGGTGGTGAAGGCACCCGTCTCTACACTACGCGCATGCACGCAGGTACACACCAATACGATCACCAAGTAGAACAGAGCTTAGATAGATATTCACCTAGGAATATCTACACTCAATAATACCTATATACGGGAATAACTCCACTTAGACATCTAAGAACAGGAGGAAACCAAAACTCATAGATATTAAGGATTGGGGCAACTTCACAGAAGTCGGTGCCGGGAAAGGGTTCCATAAGGATGGCCGCTTCTACTCCATCCTAGAGACCAAGAAGGGGGCTTACAGGGGCAACCACAAGCACCCATACAACCAATACACCCTCCTCATATCGGGCAAGGGTAAGTATGTCAGGTATGACGGCTCGATAACTGAGATACCCCTCGTCCGGGGCGAAGTCCTGAAGGTAGAGGCGGGGGTACCGTACGTAATGGTCCCCGAGGAGGACTGCCTCGCATTCGAGTGGTGGGACGGCGACTTCGTCGACAACGATTGCTCATCAGTCTTCGGAGCATACGTCGATAGCCGGATAGGGCCCGACAAGCTCAGGAAAAGGTGATGGCTGCTCTTCGAGAAGAGATTCCCCCTAACCTACGAGCTCCTCCCACCACGAGGCTGCGAGACAAACGGATTCGATGCTGTCGCACCTATAGCGGGAAAGCTGGACGCCGTCACGGTCACGGACAACCCGATGGCTACGCTGCGCGCCAGCAGCATAGCTTACGGCTCAAGAGCTAGGGAAAGCCTGCACGTCGACGTCATCCCCAACCTCAGCTGCAGGGACAGAAACCTACTCGCCCTGCAGTCGGAGATCATTGGCGCCGACATGCTCGGCCACAACAACCTCTTCATAATCACAGGCGATGCCCCCAGGGACAGGGAGGGCTTCAAGCCCGTTTGGGAGGTCAACAGCATTGAGCTGTGCGGCATCGTGAAAGGGCTTAACGAGGGTACAGCAAGTGTCCGTGGCTCCGAACAAGTCATCAATGGCAGCACCCGATTCACGGTCGGAGGTGCTCTAGTATTTGACCGCCCGAACGAGCAGGACACCCTAAGGAAGAAGGTCGACGCCGGGTTCGACTATTTCATCAGCCAGATCAGCTTCGACGCTGAGGAGGCCGAGGACTTCTTCGCCGAGGCTGAGGAGAGGGGCGACCGGGTTGACCGCCACGTGCAGATCGGCCTCGCCCCAACATCAACCCCGAAGCGGCTACGCGCCGTCTCCCAGATGCCTGGCATAAAGATCAGGGAAACAACCCTAGAGAAGCTGGAGAAGAGCCCCGACTTCGTCGAGGGAGTCGTCACACACCTCACCGAGGTAGTAGACGACTTAAAGTCGAGCCTCTCAACCTACAGCATAGGCTTCCACCTCATGCCCATAGGTAGCGACGAGGCGACACAAAGGCTAGTAGAGGAACTAACATGATAGGATCAAGCATTTCGGGAAACCTGCCGAGGACACAGGAGTTGATCGCGAAGACCCGAGCCTACGATAGGACGAAGCTATCGAATGAGGAATTGGAAGCTGCTTACCTTGAGGCCTCGAAACGGGTTATAGAGGGACAGGTGAAGGCGGGGCTCACCAACGTAAACGACGGCCTGCTCAAGTGGCAGGACCTCCTCCGCCCATTCACACTTGGCCTCGGAGGTGTCGAACTCGGCCCCATGGCTCGGTGGTTCAACAACAACACATTCTACAAAGTACCCATAATCACGGGACCTATCACATACAAGGGATCGGTGACGGAGATGCTCGGTTACAGGAATCTCCTCCCAGAGGGGGTGACCCTTAAGGCCGTCCTCCCGGCTCCATACACGTTTGCCGCCCTCGCCGACGACCGCCACTACTGCAACAAGGCCAGACTCCAAATCGCCTACGCCGAGGCGCTCAACCAAGAGGCGAAACACCTCGAAAAGCTCGGCTACGGCTACATACAGCTCAGCGACCCCGCCCTAGTCTATGTCACCACGAAGCCGGCGAAGAAGGAACTGAGGGCATATAGGAAGATGCTTGAGGTCGCCACGGCTGGACTGAAGGTGAAGACGTGTCTGCAGACATTCTTCGGAGACGCCGCCGAAATCCTCCCCGAGGCACTCGCATATCCTGTGTCGGACCTCGGATTCGACCTGTATGAGACAACGCCCGAGACACTGAAGGGGCTCAAACTGAAAGGCGGGCTATCACTCGGCCTCATCGACGCCCGCAACTCAACAATAGAGGACGCCGGGGAGATCACTGCAGCCGCCAAGCAGATACTCAGGACCCTGAAATCAAAGGACATCTACGTCTCCACGAACTGCGACGCCGACTTCCTGACGTGGGAGAAGGCCGAGGAGAAGATCAGGGTTCTAGTTCGTGTGGCGGAGAACCTCAGGAGGGACGCGTGATGGTGAAGCTCTTCGAGACATACGAGATCGGCAGCCTAGCCAAACACAGCTGGAGGCTCAAGGGCTTCAGCAATGCTAAGCTCAGCGAGGCGGACATCGCCGAGGCGGAGACTTGGGGGAAGAGGCTCGGAATCGACTACAAGCCCCTAATCAAGCTGCTAAAGAGCGACGCTCCGGACAAGAGGCAGCAAGTCGTCAACTGGAGCGCCTTATACGCGGTAAAGATGTTCGAGAAGCTCGGATTAGATTACGTCTACACCGGCGAGCAGTGGCGCGAGGAGATGTATGCGCACGTCGCAAAGAACGTCGAGGGTTTCGAGTTCACGGGTTGGATCAAGAGCTTCGACTACCGCTACTACAGGAAGGCTGCGGTCGTCGGCGAGGTCAAATACCGCGACCCATTCTACATCGACGAGTACGAGTACATCAAACCCCACGCCAAGGCGCAGCTCAAGGTCCCAATCACCGGCCCATATACCATGACCGACTGGAGTTTCAACGAACACTACTGGAGCAAGATGGAGAAGGTCAAGAGTCTGAAGGAGAGGAAGAGCCGGGCACGTAGGGAGTTGATGCTTGATGTGGTCGACAACGTGCTCCGCCCGGAGTTCGAGAAGCTCATCGCCGCGGGGACGAAGTGGATACAGATAGATGAGCCGGCTCTCACCACGCAGCCTACCGCTGAGGAGATGAGCCTCTTCATCGAGGCCTGGAACAGGCTCGTCGCTGGGCTAGACTGCCGTTTCAGCCTTCACAACTGCTACAGCGACTACGAGCTTCTGGCACGATACGCCCCAGATCTGAAAAACTGCGAACAGTTGAGCCTAGAGTTCGCCAACAGGGATACAAAGTCATTGGGCAGGAAGAGATCTGCCTACAACCTCATCAGGAGCTTCGAGGACCACGGCTACGAGGGCGCGTACGCTCCTGGCTTCGTCCATGTCCACACAGACCAGATAGCATCCCCCGAGGTCGTCAGGGACCGCATACTGTGCGTCGCTGACATCACTGGCCCGGAGAGGGTCTACGTCGCCCCGGACTGCGGCCTCAGGACGAGAACCTGGGAAATAGCATATCAGAAACTGGAGAACCTCATCAAGGGCGCGGAACTAGCTAGGGAAGAAGTCTAGTCTTTTTTCTTACTCTCGACCTTCTCGAGTGCTCCCGCTATAATCAACGGGAGTATGCTCGTGACCTCCCCGAATATGGTGGAGGTCATGTCCATTTGCTCCCCCTTTAGCTTACCCCAGCTTATCGACTCCTTCAACGGCGCTCCACTGAGGCTACCGTCCTCGACGCGTGCCGATCCGATCTGGACCGCCGCGTCGAGCCCCTCGCGGAGGGTGTGGAGGTACTGAGTATGGTGCTTCGGCGTCCCGCCGCCGAGGATTATCGCCCCTGACTTCTTCGCGTCGTAGACCATGTCGGTGAACCTGTCGAAGTCCCTGAGGGGGTTGATTACGAGCTTCTTCTGCTTCGAGTACATGTATAGGGGGATGCCGAGCATACAATCGAGGAACCCGGGGCTGAAGATCGGCACATCCCTCTTCGCCGCGTTATAGAGGATAGAGTCCTTGTCGGTTAGCCTCAGCCCGATCTCCTTTAGGAGCCCGTTTATCGGAATACCGTCCCGCGTTGCCTCAGGAATGTCGTCGAGAATCTTGTATACGTACTTTTCGAGTTCCTCGAAGACCTTACCCTCGAAATAGATGTCGTATGCGCGATTGATGCCTTTCTCGTAGAGCTCCTCGTCATCAGCATCTACTTTGCCTATGTAATGGTGCGCCCCCATGGCCTCGATGAGGTCACCAACCATGTTAGCGCCATTGGTGACGACAGCATCTACATATCCGTCCTTGACTAGGTCGGAGAATACGACCCTGAGGCCGCCATGGCATAGAGGGCCCGATAATGTGATGAATGTGGTGTACTTGGGATTGGAAAACATCTCGGCGACTATGTCGACGGCCTTCCCGACTTTCCCCGCCTGCATGACGCCGGTCTTTCGCATCTCATCGGCTAACTCGCCGACGGTCATACCGGCCCTGAGGCGCATCTGGTGGACGCGCTTCAAATGGCCGCTCAACTCTTGACGCGGTTTATCTTGTACCGGCCCATGATGATCCAGTACTCGACCTCTTTGCCCGCCGCGATCTTCGAGGCGATGTCCTCATCGGTAGGCGTCGCGATCTCGATGGTCTCATAGGTTTCGAGGTCCATGAGTTGAACACCCTGGCCCGGTGTGATGGATACTATTTGGCCGCTTCTCTTGTCGACGATGGGAACCTGGCAGCCCGCGTCTGCTTGGGCGAGGTATGTCTTCTTCTTTCCGTCGAAGAGGCTGATGCCGCTTGCGCGTATCTTTGCGCTGCCGTGCTTGCCGGGTTTGCTCTTTTCGATGTCAACTATCTGGCAGGGCTCATTGTCTATGAGGGCGTAACTTCCGACCTTTAGATCACCGGCCCTCGAGTTCTTGTATGCCATGGATACACCTGTTGGTTCAGTTCCAAGCACCCAAACAGTATTAAAGATTGTGCAGAAATGCCGGGTTTTAGGGGTTAATATACCTCATATTTTTTACTGACAGATATTTCAGAGGCAACTGTGCTCGGTTTACATCCCTCGACTCGAGATGATCGCGAACTTTCTGCCATTTAAAGATGCAATAGCAAGCGATCAAATAATAATTCTTGAAGATGAGGCACCCGTCATTAAGTGATAAGGCAGATTAATTCTCTGCCGCGCGCGCCATAATGAGGGTGATTCTTAGCCCGTTCGTTTGATAATGTGGTAACCGAATTGGGTCTTAATGGGATCGGACGTCTGCCCGGGTTTAAGTGCGAAGGCGGCCTGCTCGAACCCCTTCGCCATTTGTCCCCTACCAAACTGGCCGAGGTCGCCTCCCCGCTTCCCCGATGGACAAGTACTATACTTCTTGGCCAGCTCACTAAAGTTTCCGCCAGCCTTGAGCTCCTCCGCGACTTTGAGGGCCTGTGACTGCTTCTCCAATAGAATGTGTGACGCCCTGATCTTCGTGGACATCTCTATCCACTAAT
>JADGNG010000015.1 GCA_017883585.1 Candidatus Bathyarchaeota archaeon | reverse complement strand
TCCTTCTCTATGTCCTTGCAGACCTGTGCCACGCCGGGTGTGTACCAGATGCTGAAGTCCTGGAGTGTCCTGATGGCGCACTTCGGCATGACCTCAACCTTGCCATGGTAGAAGGCGTGGTAGGGTGAGGCGATCTTGCTCCACTTCTGGGCTTCCTTTAGAAGCTCTTCCTTTGTGACTGGCATGGGTGAATAAGGCGGGGGTAGGAAGGATAACGTTTACGAGCGGCGGCCTGGTGGCGGTCGCTTATGAGCGTAGTATATTGAAGGCCCATTCGGCGGGGAGACACCTACAATCGTTTCTAGGGCCCTCGTGAAGGTTATACGCCTCCGATGGGTAGACGGATGGATGCGCTGTGAAAAACCAACATACGCTGGAGACGACGCCCTGGTGAACGTCAAACTGGCGTCGAAGGAGGACGCCGCCACGGTCTCCGCTATCACAGACGCCGCCTATTCGAAGTACATCCCCCTACTCGGGCGGAAACCCGAGCCCATGACGGTAGACTACGGCGAGATGATTGCCAAGCACCCCGTACATATCCTGATGGTCGGTGATCGGCCCGCTGGTGTCCTCGTTTTAGAGCACGAGAAGGACCAGACACTAATCTGGAGCATCGCTATCCATCCAGATTTTCAGAGCCGCGGCCTCGGCCTCCGCCTACTCAGGCTTGCTGAGGATGAGACGCGTGAGCGGGGATACAGGAAGATCAGGCTCTACACGAACTCACTCTTCACGGAGAACATCGCCCTCTACAGGTGGTTCGGGTACAAGGAGACGGGGCGGGAGCCATTCCTCGTCTCGATACTCGTACACATGACGAAGCAGCTAGCGTGAACAAACGGACCGATGTCCCATAGCTCTCGGAAATTAACGCTTTTTATGCTTGGCTGATGACCTTGAGTCCATGAAGATCCTCGTAGTCTACTACTCTCGTAATGGGTCCACTCGTAAGGTCGCCGAGGAGCTGAAGGCGCAGCTGGGGGCGGACATCGAGGAGATTACCGAGCCGAAGGGGCGGGGCGGCCCGCTCGGCTGGATAAGGTCCGGGAAGGAGGCATCCAGCGGCGCGGTGGTGCCAATCAATCCCTGGAAGGCCGACCCATCCACCTACGACCTCGTTGCCATTGGAACCCCTATTTGGGCATGGAATATTAGTAGCCCCGTCCGCAGTTACCTCACCACGATAAAGAGCAAGCTCCCCCGCGTAGCCTTCTTCTGCGCTATGGATGCGAAGCCGGGCGACACATTCAAGGTCATGGAGGGACTCACCGGCAAGCCACCGGTGGCGACTGCAGGGATAACGGGCCCCGATGTCAAGTCAGGGAACTATAAGGAGAAGCTGAAGACCTTCGCGGAAGCAATTAAGTCCGCCACCTAGTTCTGGAAAGTTTAATCTCCCCACCGCGGCATCTTTCCACCATGAAGCTAGATGGTAAAGTAGCAGTTGTCACTGGGGCATCCCGCGGCATCGGCAAAGCGATCGCCGAGACATTCGCCCGCGAGGGCGCTGACGTCGTCGTCAACTACGTAAAGTCCGAAGGTGAGGCGAAAGAGGTCGTCAAACAGATTAAGGCGATGGGGAGAAGGGCCGTCGCCGTTAAGGCCGACGTCTCGAAGAGGGCGGACGCTCAGAGGATGTTCAATAAGGTCCTAGCCGAGTTTGGTAGGGTTGACATACTCGTAAACAACGCTGGGATAGGCACAGGTGGGACGACCCTTGACACCACTGAGGAAGACTGGGACAGGGTCATCGCAGTCAACCTCAAGGGCCCGTTCAACTGCACACAGATTGCCGCGAAGACGATGGTTGAGCAGAAGTCGGGGAAGATTATAAACATCTCGAGCATCTCCGGCCTAGGAGGCGCCCCCGTCGGGGAGCTCGCCTACTGCTGCGCCAAGGCCGCCCTCATAGCAATGACCACGGTCGCGGCTCAGGACCTAGGCCCCTACGGCATCAACGTGAACAGTGTCGCCCCAGGCTGGACCCGCACCGACATGACGAGCCGCGCTACCAAAGAGAAGACCGAAGAGCTGCAAAAGCTCAAGGCGGGCATGGCAGCGATGAGATGCATCGGCGAGCCACAGGACATCGCAAACGCCACCCTATTCCTAGCCTCTAACGAGGCAAGCTTCGTCACTGGACAGGTCCTCGTCGCCGACGGCGGTCGCAGGGACTTCCTCAGCCACGCCTAATCCTTTTTCTTCGCCGCCTGACGTCTCCGAAGCTCCTCTACGGAGTAGCAATCGGGGACGAAGGACAATGGCCCCTCTGCCGCGTGAGGGAGGTGGGAGTTAACGATCTCCGTGTCCACGGCCTTCTGGAAAGAGTGGTAGAGGTGTAAGGCACGGGGATAGCACTGCTGGACGAGTCGAGACGCCTTCCTGAAGTCGCTTATAGATTCGCTATCCTCGCCGGTCCAGATATCCATGATTATTGTGTCGTACGCCTCACCCCGTGCGGCTAGTTGGAGGAGGACGTCGAAGAAGTCGCCGTGGATCACCTCGAAGCGGCTGTCCCTTGGAAGGTGCGGAGAGACCATCTCGATTACCTCCTCGTTTAGTTCGACTATCTTGACCCTTACGATGTCACTGCGAAGGACGAGGTGCTGGTCGATGAGTGTAAGGCCGAGGCCAGCGACGAGTACGTTTGGGGGTCGAGTCCTCATGGCGTACTCCCCCATAGCGTATCAGTCGTAAGGACTGTCGACCATCCAGTCGCGCCACCCGTCTCCGCGCCTCTGCTGGAGGATTGTCATGGGGGCGTCGTCCATGAAGACGCAGTAGTCGTAGCCGAGTGTGCCATTCATCGGCCACGCCGTCCCCGCCTTCGCCACCCTCTTTGTGATTCGGAAGTCGCCCACTTGCTGTTCGATGATGTTCTGGGCGGGGGTCTTCCACTCCCAGATGGGCATGAGGACGGGTTCGTGGACGTAGCCCAAGGCGGTCACGCTATGGTTCCTTGTTCTCGGGGTACCAGCCACCACTCGGCGGGCGCTGGTTCGGCGGAGGCGGGTTCGGCATACCGATCCTGTAGTGCTTTCCCGTCGCCTTGTCCTTCCAGCGGACGTTCTCTGATATGGGATAGTTCATCTTTATCGCCCCCTGCAGGGCTCGCGGGCACGCGTGGACGCAGCAGCCGCAGTCGCAGCACTCGTCCGAGTAGATGACGAGCGGCGGCTTCCCGTGCTCCGGGTTCTTTATGAGCATGTCCATCCTGCACGCCTTAACACAGCGTGGCTCCTCGAGCGTCGGGCAGCCGGTGCAGACCTTGGGGTCGAACTCGACGAACTTCGTCGCCTCGACCGGTACGTATACCTTCTTTTCACTCATGGTAATCACCAGGGCTTGTGCTTCTCGTAGTTCTCACGATACGTAGGGGCGTATGGGGGCAGTAGCCAGTACCTGAATGGGCGCTCACCAACGGTGGTTTTACCATCCGACTGCTTCACAGTGACGAGCTTGTTCCACTCCGGTGGGTCGGCCTCCTTGTAGTCGATCCTGTTGAAGTTTAGTGTGCGGCTGCTAGCCTTCCTGTTGATTGCGGACTCGACGATTATCTGCGCCACAGTGAGCTGGTCGAGCGTCTCAAGCCCCCTCATGAGTTCATGAGGGTTCTGGGCGACTAACTCCTTCGCCTCCTTCGCTTCGAGCTCGGAGAGCCACGTCTGCCCTATCTTGAGGAGCTCCTCATTGACGTATTCGCCGAAGTAGGTGCGTAGAACGCTGCTTATGCCGTTGTTGAGGTCCTTCCAGTCGATGCCTTCGCTGCGCCTAGTAGGGGCGAAAACCCGGGCCATGTCTTGTTCGACTTGTGGCTCGGGGACATCGTGCGCATTAGCCTTCTTTGCGTGTGTGGCTGCATGGGCTCCGGCCCACCTGCCCCCGGTGGCGGCAGCGGAGTGGAAATTGCTGCCGAATACGGAGTCACCGGCGGCGTAGAGGCCGTCAAGAGTCGTCTTCAGGTCCCAGTCAACTATTAGTCCGCAGCCGGTGGACATGGTCCAGCCCTTGCGGCTGCGCGCGCGTCGCTGCGGAGCATCTCGCCATAGAGGGCGAGTTTGAACGTTTGCCCCCAGACCCTGATTGTGTGCCTGTTCTCGTAGTCGTAAGCGAAGAGGAGCTTTGTCTCCTCGTCCCTGAAGGGAGCACCCTTGAACTCATCGGAGTCGTCCCTAATCTTGCCCCCCATCTTCTCGAGTTCAAGCATGGCGCGATAGCCGTCGTTGCAGTTGATGTACTCCATGACGCCGTTTATGTAGCCCCGTGTGCCGGCGTCGACGATCTCGACGTACTCGTCTGGGGTTATCTTGGAGCATGGGTTGTCCAGGGCGGGGCCCCAGTGGTCACAGCCGGATGGGCCTGAGGAGATATTGTCGGATTCCTCGACGAGAGCGACGCGTACCCCCCTCCTCGCCGCTTCGATGGCGGCCCAAGGGCCGGCGATACCCCCGCCGATGACTAGAACGTCGGACTCGACGCTGTTCACTGCGCCGTACCTCAGCTCATACGGCCACTCGACTGCACCCTTGTACGACATTGAGAATTCAGCCTAGTTAGAGGATGAATTAGTCCCCGCGACCGGATAAGTTTTCGGCTAAGCCACACCAGAGAAAAAAGGTAGGGTAAGTTATCGGGACCGAAACACGAACCAGTGCTCGCGCAAAATGGGCATTTAAGCAACCGTGTGATATAAAAAAAATCGTTATCTATAGTAGCAAAAGTTGGAGGGACTAGGAGAGTTCCTCACGGAGCTTCTTCCTCGCCCCCTCATCGATCGGGCCCTCACCGTCAATGATGTCGTTGAAGGTCTTGAAGACCCTCTCCAGTTTCCTCCAGTCGGGGACGTAGACTCTGCTGAACCACACCCTACTGCTGTCCACGCCGTGGTCCTCCAGAGCCCATCTGTACTCGTCGGCCCTCTCCTCAGCCAGCACATGAGCGTGCCCATACGGGCCCTCGTGCGCTGGTGCCTCAAGCAACATTACGCCGTCCGCCCCGTAGGCGAAGGCGTAGAGCAGGTGATCCAGCTTGAGCCTCGCCATCGTCGGCAACGGGATTATCCTGATGCTGCTCGGGTATGGCAACCTCGCGAGCCCCGCGAGGTCAACAGCCGTATAAGCGACCTCCTTCTCCACGAAGGCGATTATCTTCAGCTCCGCCTTCGAGCCCTCCAGCGTGCCCCTGATCTGGGTCTTGATCTGCGCATCGCCCAGACCCTGCTGGTCGAGAGCGTTCTTGGTGCAGGAGGGTATACATGCCCCGCAGCCGGTGCACATGATCTCGTTGACCACCGGCTTCCCCTCCGCGAGGGTTATCGCCGACTCGGGGCACGGCTCGACACACTTACCGCACCCGTCACAGAGCTCAGGGTGAGCTAGGTACGCTTTGTTCGGCTCGATGACCCTGTCAACGTGTAGGAAGTTGACCACCTTCATAGCGGCTCCCTCCGCCTCGGCGGTCGTCGACTGGATGTCCTTCGGACCAACGACTGCGCCAGCCGCGAAGATGCCGTCCCGCTTCGTCGCCATCGGGTCGAGCTTCGGGTGCCTTTCGAGGACAAACTGGTCCTCGTCAACCGGTACACGCAGCATCTCAGCCAGCTTCAGCGTCTCCGGCGTCGTCACCATCGGCGGCGCCAGCACGACCAAGTCGCTAGGGTACTCAATCATCCTGTTGAGCATCATATCCTCGCTTCGGACAAGCACCTGCTCGCCGTCTGGAACTATCTCAGTCACCTTACCCTTCACGAAGATCGCGCCCTTCTCCTGTGTGGTACGATAGAACTCCTCGTAGCGGCGACCAGGCGACCTGACGTCGATGTAATGTATCCATACGTCGACGCCGCGGTCCCTGAGGAGCTGAGCCTGCTTCATACTGTAGAGGCAGCAGACGCGGCTGCAGTGGCTGCGGCCGACCTCTGTGTCCCTGCTGCCTGCGCAGAGAACGAAGGTCACAGTCTTCACCTGCCTCCCCGTCTTCGGCACGATCAGCTGGCTCCCCGTCGGCCCATTCACGTCGAGTATCCTCTCCATCTCGAGGCTCGTCACCACATTCGGGTACCGACCGTAGCCGTACTGGATGAGGCCCGATAGGTCGAAGAGCTCGAAGCCGGTCGCCATCACGATAGCGCCGACTTTAAGCTCCTTCGACGATCCGGTGTCGTCTAGGTCGATGCACTGGCGCGGGCAGACCTTAGCGCACGCCCCGCAACGGATGCAGTGCTCGAAGTCGATCGTATATACGCTTGGCACGCTCTGAGGGAACGGGATGTATGCTGCCTTGCGCATCCCCAGGCCCTGGTCGTGCTCCGCGGGTACATTAGTCGGGCAAACCCGACCACAGGCGCCACATCCGATGCACTTCGAGATGTCCACGCCGCGTGGGTTGAGCTTTACCTTGGCCTTGAAGTCACCTGGGACTCCCGTGACCTCCTCGACCTCAGCGTATGTGATTAGATCGATGTTCCTGCTCTGGCTAACCGACGCCATCTTCGGCGTCAGGATGCACTGGCTGCAGTCGAGTGTCGGGAAGACCTTCGGATACTGGATCATGTGCCCCCCGATGCTGGGGCGCTTCTCGACGAGATGCACCTTCATCCCGAACTCGCTAAGGCGCAGGCTCGTCGTGATGCCCGCGACACCCCCGCCGATGACGAGCGCTTCAGGCACAACCTTCATCACCTTCGACTCAAGAGCCACAGACTCCTTAGCGCGCGCGACCGCACCCCTGATTAGGTCGAGGGTCTTCAGAGTCGCACCCTCGTGGTCCTCCTTGTGGACCCAGCTGCACTGCTCACGGACGTTCACCATCTCGAGGAAGGCGGGGTTGACCCCCTTCTCCGCGAGGTTGCTGAGGAAAGTCTCCCTGTGCATCTTCGGAGTACAGCAGGCGAGCACGACCCTGTCGAGGTGCTGCTTCTCGACGGCGTCCCTGATGGCATCGACGCTCGGCTTGCTGCAGAGATACCGCTCCTTCTTGACGAAGGCGACCTCGGGCCTCAACGTCTCGACTACACGGTCTGTCTCGACCACGTCCCCGATGTTGCCCCCGCACTCGCAGAGCCAGACGCCGATCCTAGGCGTTTCAGTCATTCAGATCCCTACAGTATGTTCAGCTTGTGCTCGAGCGTTTTCTTGCCCCTGTACTCGGGCAGCAGCAGCGGCGCCTTACGCGTCGTCTTGATCCCGGCCTCCTTGAGCCACCTGTCGTAGCGGTCGAGATGGGCGAGGGTGAGCTTCCCCACGGACGCCTTCTTCGCGCGCTCCGCGGCGGCCTTGCCAGCCCTGCGTCCGAAGACGTAGAGGTCGAGCTGGCTGTTCCCCATGAGCCTGTTCTTCCCGTGGACGCCACCGCAGACCTCCCCAGCGCAGAAGAGCCCGGGGACGTTCGTCTCGGTTTTCGGGTTGATCTCTACACCACCGTTCTGGTAGTGGAGAGTAGGGAAGACGAGAATGGGCTCCTTCCTAATGTCGATGCCGAACTTCTTGTAGTTTCGGAACATCGCAGCGAACTCCTTCTCGATTGTGCCCGGTCCCGTGACTATCTCTATCATGGGTGTGTCGAGCCAGACGGCGCGCATACCAGTTGGGGTTATGACGCCGTTGTTCCTCTCATAGCATTCCCTGATGAAGTTCGAGGACTCAATGTCGCGGGGCTCAAGGTGGTAGACGAAGAGCTCGCCATCCTTGTTGACGGGCAGCGCTCCCCTTCCGCGGAGCTTCTCCGTCGCGAGTTGACCGACGATCTGCTCGGGGTAAGCCGCGCCCGTCGGGTGATACTGGGTGGAGTCGAGGTCCCTCAGCACCGCACCAGTGCGGTACGCCATGACTATCCCGTCGCCCGTCGCGCCATAGTGGTTCGTCGTCGGGAAACCCTGGATATGGAGCCTACCGAAGCCGCCCGTGGCGAGCACCGTCGACTTCGCTCTGGCGACGCGGTACTCCTCGGTCTCCATGTCGAGCAGGATAGCGCCAGCGACCTGATCCTTGTCATCCATCAGGAAGTCTACAGCGCTCGTGAACTCTACGTTGCTTATGCCGCGGTTGATGAACTCGTCGACGAGTACGCGTGTGATCTCCAGCCCCGTGTAGTCCTTGCAGCTGTGCATGCGCCTCCTGCTTGTGCCACCACCCGCTATCTCGAGCAGTGAGCCGTTGGGGTTCTTGTCGTACATGACACCGAGCTCCTCATGCCACTTGATCACATCCGGGGCATCCTTGACGAGCGCCTCGACGAGATCCGGCTTATTCGCATAGTGGCCACCACCCATGACATCCAGGTAATGGATGGAGGGACTATCAATCGTGGAATCGGCAGCCTGGATGCCCCCCTGACTCATCTTCGAGTTGGCGTCGCCGAGCCTGAGCTTCTGAACCATCAGGATCTGGTCGACCGGCACACCACTCTCCTGGGCGAGGAGCGCAGCACTGAGTCCTGCCCCGCCCGCGCCAATGATGAGGACATCAACGTCGTAGTCGACGTGACTGAGGTCGATCTCGTTGGGCTTTATGACCGGGTGAGACTCGATGATGTCAGCAACCTCATTGGGGATCATCATCCCCTTGCTCGGGCCGATTGCCACTGCGCGCTTGAAGTTTGGTTTCCAGTCGGGGTGGAAGTGCTCAAGGATGAACTGGCGCTCTTCCGCCGTCATTGCTGGGATGCCGGAGGACTTGATGTTGCTAGCCCTCTTCTCAGCGACCATTTTAAGGGATTCCTGCATGTACTCGGGGTATCCTGTCGTGTAGCCGCTCATTTGATCTTCATCTCCCTCGTGTTGTACTTCTTGGCGATAGTCGCTTTGTCCATCTTCTTCATCTCCTCGATCTCCGCGTCGAACTTGCCGGCCTTCACCTCCTCACACATCTTGAGAACGTGCCCGGTTGGCCCTTCGAGGTACTTCGACTCGAGGCGGCGCGCCAGCTGACCGATGTTATAGGGAACGATCTCGGCGGGGCACCTCATCGCGCAGAGCCCGCAGCCTAGGCAGTCGAAGCTGATCTTCGCAGCCTGGGCGACGTCGCCGCGTAGGGCCGCCTGGACGTAGTCCATGACCATGATGTCCTGCGGGCACGCCTTGGTGCACGTGTTGCAAGCGAGGCACCTGGCGATCTCAGGATAGTACTCGAGGAACGTGTTCGCCTCGGCCTTGAGCTCGTTTATCTTGTAGGTCACCTTCTCCTGAGGGCTGAAGGGGATCTGAGCGATGATCATGCCGTCCTCGACTATCTTCTGGCAGGCGAGGGCGCCCTGTAGCTTGTAGCTCCCCCTCTTCCTGTAGACAGTGGCGCAAGCACCGCAGAAGCCTCCCCTGCAGCCAGCGCCCCTCCTGAACTGGTGGCCAGCATACTCCATCGCCTTCATTATGGTTAGATCCGCCGGCACTCTCTGCTTCTTGCCCATCACGTAGATGGTGACCATCTTTATGTCGTTCTCAGTCATTCTAGATCAACCCCTTCTCCCTGAGGAGAGGCCTCGGGTCGGGCTTGTTCATCCCGAGAGCCGTTTCATCCTCCCCGAGACCGAAGGCGAGAGCCATCAGCTGGGTGAAATAAACGATCGGAATACCGTTGAACTTGGGATACTTCTTAGCGACCGCGGTCTGCCTGTTGCCGAGGTTGAACTCACACAGCGGGCACGCCGTGGCGACGATATCCGCGCCTGCAGCCTGGGCCTGCGTCAGTATCCTGTTGCTAAGATCCGCCACCACGTCAACCATGTGGACGGTGTGGTAGCTGCCGCAGCACTTCTGCTTGTAGCCGAACTCAACGACGTCCGCGCCGAGGGCCTTGAGGAGGTCCTCGAAGACGCGTGGGTTGTCCGCGTTGTCTATCCCTATGCCGCGGGGCCTCAGTAGTAGGCAGCCGTAGTATGGGGCGACCTTGAGCCCCTTCAGGGGCTTGGAGACGCGCGCCTGAACCTTGTCCCACCCAAAAGTGCGGAGGGTCTCAAGCAGGTGCTCGACCTCGACCTGCCCACTGTAGACGATCGCCTCGTTATTCATGCTCTCCTTGACCTTCCCCGCCTTGTCCGAGTCGGCGTTGAAGGCTTGGTTACTCCGCTTTAATGTATTGTAGCACATCGCGCAGAGGGCGACGACGCGCTTCTCGTCGACTATCCCACTCTGCTGTGCCTCCTCGACCCTGAGAAGGTTCCTCAGTGGCGCGAGGTGGTGCATCACGTCGTCCTTCGCGAGGGCGTGGACGGTACCGCAGCAGTTCCAGCGGGGAAGTTCGACGAGGTTGATGCCCAACGCCTTGGTTGAGGCCCTCGTGCTTATGTCGAACTCCTTCGCCGTCGTCTTCAACGTGCAGCCTGGATAATATGCGATATTCATGGCGGTCACGCGGTCAATTTCCTTAGACAACTGATAATTGCAACTTGGGGTAGCTCCCTCAGCTGCTCGTCGCTTAGCTCGTTGAGTGCCACGCGGTCGTACTTCTTCCTCAGCACGAGCTGGCGCAACGACTCCATCACGTTCGCGATGTCGATGCCACGAGGGCACCTGACCTCGCAGTTGAAGCAGGTCGTGCAGACCCAGATCGTCTTAGACTCAAGCGCCTCCTCGAGGCCGAGCTGCACCATCCTTATGACCTTGCTTGGGAGGTAGTCCATCTCCTGAGTCATGGGGCAGCCCGAGCTACAGGCACCGCACTGGAAGCAGAGCTCGACCTTTTCGCCGCTCAGCTCCTTCACCCGATCCCTGAACACCTTGTTGCCGGGGTTTGGGTAGATGAAGAGCCCCTGTTTTTCCGAATACATCTCAGAAGCTATTACGCTGTCTATATTATACCTTTTCTTAGAAACGACTCAGATGAATACCGTGGAAAAGGAGGAGAGTTGACTCAGCTCACGGCCGAGGATCGAACACGCCTCATGTTTTAAATCGCTGTTGGGGGCTGTTCATCTGAGTGAAAAGGGGTTTGGAGTACCACCTCAAGACACCGGTCCCCGAGGTCGAGCTCAGGAAGCTCAAAATTGGGGATGTAATCTACCTATCCGGCACCGTGATAACGGCGCGGGACGAGGCACACAGCAAGACGCTGGAGCTTCATGAGCAGGGGAAGAAACCGCCAGTGGACTTCCGGGGGGTAGGGGTCTTCCACTGCGGCCCCATAATGAGAAAGAACGGTAAGACTTGGGAAGTAGTCGCCGCTGGGCCCACGACGAGCACGAGGATGGAGATATTCGAGGACAAGTTCATAGAGGCGTTCAGACCGGCGGTCATCATCGGCAAAGGCGGCATGGGTGAGAGGACGTCAAACGCGTGCCAGAAGTTCGGGTGCGTCTACACCGCCTTCACCGGGGGGGCAGCACTCCTCGCGGCCAAGGGAATAAAGAAGGTCAAGGACGTCTTCTGGCTCGAAGAGCTGGGAATGCCTGAGTGCCTCTGGGTGTACGACGCGGTAGACTTTGGCCCACTCATCGTGGCCATAGATACGCACGGCGGTAACCTCACCGCCGACGTCGGCAAGAAGGTGAATACCAACAGGGACAGAATCATCGCGGAGATGAAGTGAATGCTGGACAAGGTAGTTGAAGACACGGCAGTTGAGCTCCTGCGAATCGCGGCAACTGAACTCCCCATCGAGTATGTTAGCGAAATGGAGAGGCTCATGAAGAAAACGAAAGGCGCGACGGGGAAGGCCCAGCTAAAGAGCATACTGGACGACGCCTCGCTCGCGAGGAAGAACAGCTGGCCCATGTGCCAGGACACAGGGGTCGTCGCCTTCATGGTGAAGGTCGGGGACAAGTTCCCCCTCAAGTCGGAGTTGAAGGAG
Source organism: Candidatus Bathyarchaeota archaeon (assembly GCA_017883585.1). Lineage (GTDB taxonomy): Archaea > Thermoproteota > Bathyarchaeia > TCS64 > TCS64 > UBA8941. The sequence goes on along the minus strand of JADGNG010000015.1, from coordinate 6,315 downwards.
ATACTCACTAGGGCCACAAGGCGAGCGACTGAGGAGATACCCATACGCCCCAACGCAGTGGATATGCTCAAGGGTAACACGAACGACAACACCGGCGCCTTCGTCCCGATCATCAACTGGGAGATGGTACCCGGCAACGAGCTTGAGATCATCGCCATGCCGAAGGGTGGGGGTAGCAGCAACGTCGCCAACCACCGGATGCTCAAACCTGGCCTCGGCATGAAGGGTGTGAAGCAGTTCGTAATCGAGGCGGTCGCAGCGGCCGGGTCGCAGGGGTGCCCCCCCTACTTCGTTGGCGTCGGCATCGGCGGGAGCGAGGACCTATGCATGCTCCTAGCGAAGAAGGCGCTTCTCAAGCCCTTCAAAGTGAGGAACCCGGACCCGAAGCTCGCGGCCATAGAGGAGGAACTGCTGGGCAAGGTGAACGAGTTGGGCATAGGTGCGATGGGCCTCGGTGAGGGGCCGACGGCACTAGACCTACACATCGAGATGGCTGCGAGGCACCCGGCGTCGCTTCCAGTGGGGATAGTTATAAGCTGCTGGGCCCTTCGCCACGCGAAGGCCATGATAGGCCCACGCGGTGGGGTTAAGATAGACAAGAGCGTATAGGCCTTTAATTGTCTCATTTTGGTACATAATCAAAGGTTAACTGGTCATTTTTACAGCTTCTTTCGGCTATTCGCTTCGTTTTCTGCCTCCTATTGGGTACCTCCCTCCCCCGTTTTTAGGGATTGGCGGTGTTGGTTCGCAATCTTTAACGAGGCAAACCTATTCTAGGATTATTTGAAGTGTATCGGAGTTGTCTCAGAGGGAAAACGGCGGAAAGGGGAGGTATATCGTCTTTGTCGCCCCATCCCTAGCCGGGCTAGCCCTCCTCATTGGACTATCAATAGGCTACCCCTCACCGACCTTCCCCTTCCAGAGTGAAGCCTCGGCTCTGGTTTTCATCGTGATCTGCGTGCTCGGAGCGTTGGCGGGTCAGTATCCATCCCGCATTCGGGGCCTGACTAGTAAGACGCCTAGGAGAGAAGAGGTGGGTCCCGGATTCTTCGGCCACCACCCCTCCTGCGGGCGATTCGATACACATGTCTTAAAGTTCAGGGGGAAGGTTCTCTGCGCTGGCTGCACAGGTTTGACCATCGGGGCTGTCGCGGCTGCGACGATAAGCCTCTATGCATTGTTCTATCCGATCAAAGAACCGGCTTTAATCACGCTCATCGTCGGGGTGGTGCTAGCAGGCATTGGGATACTTCAGCATGCCCTTAGCAGGGAACCGCGAGTACATCTTGTCCTCAACGTTGCCCTCGTCACCGGGGTCGCTGTGGCTCGGATCGGTGCAAGTCAGCTCAACGGCGGCATAGCAGTCGACGCATATGCCCTCACACTATCTATATACCTCATCGTTGCACGCATCGATTTATCGAGGGATGACCACGAGGCTATCTGCGGATCCTGTCCCACCCCATGTGAGCGCTCCTACGCTACCAATCGCAACCTTTCTATAATCGACGACTAAACACTCGATCGGTGTAGATCGATAGTCTACTGCACGAAGTGTGGCACACAGAATCCGGACGACGCCGTGAACTGCTCGAATTGCGGTGCACCCTTCAATGAGACACCGAACAGGGAATACCGCAGGAATAGGTACAGATACGAGGACGATATGTGCTTCGGCGGAAGAAGCCACATCTGGGGAATAATCATCGGGATCTTCATAATACTCATCGGAATATCCAGCCTCCTCGGTGGAAACATCTGGAACGAGCTATGGCCCGCCTTCATCATACTTGTAGGGCTCGTCATAGTAGCGAATGCCATTATGAGAAGGCATTAAGTCCTTCAAGAAGCGTCTTTCAGGATTCTCCGGACTTTCTCCAGGTTATCCACGAGCGGGGGCACAAATGCCCTGTACTGAGCGATCTGGTCGCACATCGACCAACTCATCGTGTAGGCTTCAGAGATCTTACCCTCCTTGACAAGCTTCTCAAGATTATCAAGCTGAGCGATACCGTCGGTGATCATCTTCCCGTATATCTTGTAGGGCTCAAGGAACTTTCTTGATTCGTCGATGAGCTTTAAGGCGTCTTCGAGGCTCATAGCTTTCCCTGATGGCTCTCCGTTTATGGACCTTTCCCCGGTTCGATTGTTTTCGCAGCGATTTTAAGGCGGCTCCGGTCTGGTTGTGGTATGGCTAGCGAGTCGATGGGACGTAGGAGGTTCTCGGCGCTCGCGGAGGGGTGCGAGCCACTATGGCTGCTCCACATGGAGGCGGACTACATTGGCTTCATGGTTAGCATCGAGACGGAGATCAGACTGCTCGAACACATCGGCTCATGCAGCGCGTGCATGAACAAGCTTGCAGAGGTCTCCAACAGGCTCCGCGACCCAGATGACGAGCTGGAGGAGTTGTTCTCAGTGGACTTCCCCGAAAAGCTGGAGGGAAAGCCAGGATCCGAGGACTGCCCTATTAGGGACAACTACTCCGTTGCCGACGCCTACATTAAGGCACGGGCAGACTGGCGAGTAAAAAGATTGAAGAAACTCCTATCAGACGCCGAACTTGATCTTGGCCACCTCAGCGGAAGGATAAGGGAAGAGGAAAAGAAGCCTACTCCTTGAGCTCGGCAACCATCCAGGCCTCGACCGCTATCCAGCCTGGGTGGTGGAGTGGCAGCGCCGTCCTCGCTGGCTTCCCCTCGGGGTCGCCGTAGAGGTTCACGAGTAGATCGGTGAAGCCGTTAAGCACCTTGGGCTGGTCCATGAACCCCTCGGCGCTGTTGATGAAGCCGACGACCTGTAGCACCTGCTTGATCCTGTCGAGGCTCCCGAGCTGCCTCTTCAGCTGGCTGAGGCAGTTGAGGCCGACTTCCTGCGCTGCCTTGTATCCCTCCTCGAGGGTAAGCTCATTGCCCACCATGCCCCTTTTCGTTGTCTGGAACGGACCCTGCCCACAGCTGAAGACTATGTTGTTGGCCCACTTGGCGCCTATGTAGTTCCCCTTGTAGTTTGGCGGAGGCGGTAGCTCGAGTCCTAGATTCTTTAACTTGGCTTCGATTGACATGGGTCTAAAGGGATGTGTAGCGGCTTTAACGGTTGTTGGTGACGCGTCGCGGTGCACCCTTTATTATTGAGACCAGTGTCTCCCTGTGCGGTATGACGCCGAGTATCGTCGAGAAGGGCATTGGCTTCGTCAAGAAGCAGCAGAGTCCCTTCAAGGTTAACATGGCGAAGAACATAGTCCAGAACTTCAGCCTCGGCCTAACACAGCAGTACCAGTCCATCTACATCATAGCGCTCGGTGCGACGGCGCTCGAGTTGGGCTACGTGGCGAGCATCGGCGGCATAGCGTTCGCGCTCATTACTTTGCCCGTCGGCATCCTGGCCGATAAGTATGGTATAAGGCGGATAATGATGGCTGCACTCCTCCTCATGGCGGGGGGCTACGCCATCTTCGGCGGCTCAACGACATGGGAGATGACCGCCGCGGCCCTCGTACTCACGAGCATATCATGGGAGATGACGATGAACGTCTGCCCAATGATCTGCGGGGCGAGTTTAGAAAGTGTTGAACGGGTGACCGGGATGCAGCTCTGCGACACGGTGGCCGCCTTGCCCAGGCTCTTCGCTCCCATAGTAGCGGCTTTCCTGATAACGCAGTTCGGAGGCCTCAACGTGCAGGGTATCAGGCCCCTCTACTGGATAGAGGTGGGAGGCATACTCGTCGCCTTCGCTATAATCTGGAAGTACTTCACGAACCCGCCCCGCATAATGGGAAGCAGGGGGATAACCATCAGCGATGGTGTCGGTCGAGTCTTCAAGGAGGGTGTTAACGTCAAGCGCTGGCTTCTCTACTGCTCAGCGAACATGTTCCCGACCTACATGGCCATCTACATCCCCCTCTTCGCTAAGACAATGCGTGGAGCCCAACCCTACAGCCTCGGGCTTATGGACGCTGTCTACTGGGGCATCGTCGTCGTGCTCGCCATGCCAGTTGGCCTATCAGCCGATAGGTTCGGCAGGAAGAACCTCATCACAATGATGTGCCCATTATACGCCCTCGGCCTCATGGTTCTAGCATACGTGCCTGGCGAACTGACTCTCATCGCCGTCGGTTTCCTAACTGGGTTCATCCAGCTCGCCGGCGTCACTAGTGGCTCAATCTCTGTCGAGCTTGTGCCGAAGGAGTTACTCGGGTCGTGGTACGGAATAATCGGGATGGCTAGAAGCCTCTCCAGCGTAATCTCGCCCCTCATTGGTGGTCTTATCTGGAACAGTCTCGGCCCAGTATACGTCCTATACTTCCTCGCAGCAACTCAGCTCCTGAAGCTCGTCATCCTCTGGACGATGCCGAAGACGACGAAGTACAGTTAAGCGGCTATTATTTTTGGGTAAAATGAAGGTGCCCAAGCACTTCTCCTCTTCCCGGTGAGGTCTCTGAGAGCCTAAGCCCCCTGAGCCTTTAGGCCCACCGTTCCGAGTCAGCGTCGGGGTTCTTCGCGCCTTTTCGATCCCCGGTGGCTGTTGCTTGGGCAGAATTAACATGTGTATGTAAAGTATTTACACTTGTGATGCGTCCCAGAGGCAAGTGAGGCATAGATTCCCGAACAAAAGGTCGGTTATTAAAACATATCAGTTAAGAACGTCTCATCACGTTGGGACGATAACTGGTTTATATCCTTCAGTTAAAGATGCCATAAGCCACAGAGTCCTCGTTTAACGTCTAATTTGGCGATGTAACCGCTACGAACCCGGGTAAAAGTTATCTCCTCAGATCTCCCGATCTACTCAAAGCGGGAGGACAAGCCACTCTGAGGCTCAGTGAAATCGCCCAGCATCCCTTCCTATACACACCACTTCTCGTTCCTCACGCCCCCGAGTCGCCTTCGGCGGTGACCATTTGAAGATACTCAGAGACGAGTCCGGCTTCGTGATCTGGGGGGAGAGGTTCGTCAGCTACCAGGAGGTCCAGTGCTTCAGGTACCTGCAGTGGCTGAGGCTGACGCCCAAGGACATGAGGCACGAGTATCAAGTGGGAAGGTGTAGCTTCGATTTCTTCCCGCTAGGCAAGGTGTTCTGGGAGCACCACCCCATCTCCATGAGGAGCGGCGAGGACCTCTACCAGTACGGGAAGAAGAGGAGGCAGGTGCTGAACGCCTCCGGCTACTCGAAGATACCGCTCGTGGTCTCCGACTCGATGTTCAGGGATCAGTGGGAGGTCTGCGACCTGATGAACGACTACGAGGTGGACTTCAAGAGGGGAAGGGTCAAGGGGGACCCGACCATCTGCTTCGTCCGCGACTACAGCAGGGAGTACGCACCAGTGTTTAGTGAGACTTGGAAGGCCTCCGTTAGTAACTACTTCCCCCTACCCGACCAGCTGCTCGGCTCATACTGATCCCCGGGACGCCACCAATCCCGGAGTCTATACTTTTTTAAGCCATGCGGCATCGTTTACTTGATCCAACATGACAGAGGACAGCATCATCTACATCGGCAGCAAACCTGTAATGACATACGTAATGGCGGTTCTGACGGCCTTCAACCAGAAGGGTGCGGACGGCGTCGTTCTCAAAGCTAGGGGTCAGGCGATCAGTACAGCAGTTGACGTAGCTGAGGTCTGCAGGAACCGCTTCATCTCGGGACTAAGCAAGCCCGAGATTGAGATCGGGACGGAGGAGCTAGAGGGGCAGGACGGTGGCAAGAGGAACGTCTCTACCGTCGCCATAAGCATGAGGAAGGATGAGGAAGCGGAGCCCAAGAAACCCGCCAAGAAGAAGAAGGAAGAAGAAGAGTAAGCCCCAACCACTCACGGTCTAGATTTCTACTCATCCTCTAACCTAGTAGATGTTATATTGGCTATTCCGACCCTACTCGCGCGCGCGACGGGGATCAGGACGAGCCTCAAGAAGTTCGACCGGTAAGCGTCTGCACTAGCCCAGCCACCCTATCCACTACGCCGAGTAGGGTTTTCTCAAGCTCCGGCGTGGTCCACTTGGCTACTATTAGGATTGTTACAACAACTCCTACAACGCCGAAGATGAAGCTGATCGGGTAGTGGTAGGTCTCTAGGCTCCGCCCGGCGAGGAGGGTAAAGGGCCACGTGTCATAGGCGGTAAGGTAGACGGTGAGGGCAATGCGGGGGATGTTGAGGGTGAAAAGTAGCGCGGCGGAAAGGGCGACGCCAGCCAACCGCTTTGTCCAACCGGCTCTAAGGGGGAGTATGAGTCCTGCCATTACTCCGAGCACGTTCAATGCCGTGCACTCGCGCACGATCGAGACGTTAACAATATGCTGCCCAGCCAGGGTGAGGGT
>JADGNG010000092.1 GCA_017883585.1 Candidatus Bathyarchaeota archaeon | reverse complement strand
GACGCCTGATTTCTCTGCGATTATTATAACCTCGTCGCCGGGGCGTATCTTCTCCCCCGAACGTAGGACGTGTTTGGCGAAGACGTTCTTGCCCTGACTGATGAAGGGGGCCGCGTCCTCGGTGACGGTGACGGTGTAGCCGAGGTCCGGGACCTGGGCGAGCAGGCGCTGGGCAGCGGCAATGGTAAGCGTGAAGACGCCGTCGTTTGGGCGGAAGGTTGCAATGAGGGTGTCGCCGAGGTGGATGTGTCTTATCCTTCCCGTGTTCCGCGAGTGGATCATCCTAACCTCTTCTGGGAAGAGGGCCGCGCCGGAGCCGGGTCCGAACTGGTACTCGGCAATCGCCCTGATCCGCCTCAGTTCGTTGTCCATTCCACCCAGACTGGTCGTCCATCCTTTATTAGGTGTTACTGAGGCGCCTCGAGATCACTTTTCCTTTTTTACGGCTGCGGTATCTTGGATGTTTCTAAAGGGCATCTCGAAAAATGGTGAAAATTAGAGCAGTATTTATAGACAAAATCCCTAGGATTTTCCTGGGTCTTAGCACTTGGGTGAGGTCAAGCTGAACATCGACGACGAGACGGTAAGACGCACGAGGGAGGAGATCGAGGCGAACGCGAAGACCCAGATAGACCCAACTCTAACCAATATGATCCTAGAGTTGTTGGGTGCCGTAGACGGGGATGTTAGGAAGGATGCCGTCATCAGGGCGCTTCTCACCTTCACGTGGGTGCAGAGGCTCTACTTCATTGTGAGGTCAGCGTTGATGGGTCTCATGGGGGCGGTCCTCACGGCTACTATTGTACTCATCCTCGGCGAGGTAGACGCGCTCCAAGTCGCCGTCATCGGCGTTGCCTCATTCATAGCCACGCTGGCTATCACGAGGCTATTCGACGCCAGTATCACCGCGAGTTCTAAACGAGTAGTTACCATATTGTCTCGCCATGGGAGGCTCCGCGAGATGATCCTCAACCACTTCTGAAATCATACGAGGCAATTCCATCCCATAGGGAACCCCCCTGAGAATACATATATACCCACGCGACGAATTTATTACCCACCTCACTACTTTTACCAGCATTTATGGTTCAGGTACACCATCGACGTCCTCTACATCTATAAGCGGTTAATACTGAAGGTGAAGCCTCATTATCCCCTCGCTTTTCAAGGTAAATCCGACGTTTATTTCCACGATTCGATATTCCTAGACCAATCTACCTAGACCTGATTGAGCACCCGGAGTACTTCGAGACGATAGAGGAGTCTGATCCCACTGGGTGCGAATAGAGCTAAGCTGTCAGAGGCGAGTTTTTCGCGACACTTTCCTTTATAAGTCGATTTCCCGCCTCTTTAGTGAGGCTCCGTTATGCGCTGCGAGGTATGCGGTAAGGAGATATTGGGTCCACCCCAGCGGAGAGTCATAGAGGGCGCGAAGCTGACGGTTTGTTCGAGGTGCGCCCCATTCGGTTCATCGGAGTGGTCGACGGCTAGGCCGGCGCCGGCGAGGACCCCCAGCAGGGGGCAGGCGCTTCCACAGGTCGCCACACCGCGCCCGAGGATGAGGAACGACGTCGAATCAGTCGAGTCGCTTGAGCTAGTCGAGGACTACGGCGCCCAGATAAGGAAGGCGCGCCAGAAGCTAGGCCTATCCGAGAAGGACCTGGCGAAGAAGATGCAGGAGAAGGAGTCCGTCATAAAGAACCTTGAGAAGATGGACCTCACCCCCGATTACAAACTCGTCACGAAGATCAGGAAGTACCTGAGCCTAGATATCGTGGAGCACGCCGATGCGTCCAAGTCGCAGATTCTCGCAAAGCCCACCGGGGCGAAGACGATCGGTGACATGCTCCGCATGGACTCTGAGAAGAGCGCGAAACCTTAGGCGTGGGACATGGAGCCCACACGAGTCGTAATTTTAATAACCGGCACACCGGGGACAGGTAAATCCACAGTATCTAAACTTCTCTCAGTTGAGCTTCGCGGTGAGCACATTGAGCTCACCCGCCTCGTAAAGGAAGAGGGCCTTAGCCAGGGGTGGGATGAGACACGCGCCACGACGATAGCAGACATTAAGGCTCTTCGCCTCGCACTCGCCAATATAATCGGGGCGGCGAGTAAGCCAGTCATCGTCGACGGCCACTACTCCCCAGACGTCGTTCCACGCGACGAGGTCACACTAACTGTCGTTCTCCGTCGGGTCCCCTGGGTCCTCCGTGAAGAGTTAAAGGCACGCGGATACGGAGCGAGCAAGATACGGGAGAACGTCGAGGCGGAGCTACTAGGCACCTGCCTCGCCGAGGCACTCGCGGCTCAGGACCCTGAAAAGGTCCGCGAGATCGACACCACTGGGACAACCCCAGATGAGACCGTTAAACTGATAACCGCAACCATCGATGGGGAGGCTGAGTGCCGCCACGGGGCCATCGACTGGATGAATAGTCCCGAGGTCGAGAAGCTGCTCAGGGAGCTCTAGAAATGTATATTGTAGTACGATGCCCGAGGTGCGGGGAACTGATGCTTGCCAACACAGCAAATCAGACTCGAACCTGCCCCCACTGCAACAACCGAGCCGAGCTCAGGAGCCTCCGAGTCTATGGTAGGGCGGAGACGCCGGCAGAGGCGACGCAGCTCATGAAGACCCTTAAGGCGAAGGAGGGGGGCGGCGAGGACTATACCCCCAGCTTCAGGCGCCTAGACCCGTAGCCTAACTGTTAGCCCCGCGAAACCAGTGTGCCCTCAACTTTCGCATTTTTATACTGGGGGAGGGTATCTGTGGTCTAGAGGTTAAACGAGATGGCGGCTGTAACCAGCAGAAAATTCTTCGAGGAACTCGGCCTACTCGTCGGCAAGCCCGTGGCGGTCTTCGATACGGCGGGCAAGTCCTACGACGGAGAGCTACTCGGGTACGACTCGAACACGCTGAGCATCTGCCTGGGTAACGTAAACACCGAGCGGGGGAAGGCACACAGGGTCTTCATCGCCGGCGCGAGCGTCGCCCGAATCCTTGCGTCCGAGAGACCATTCAACCTCGAGGGGCTCAAGGAGAGGCTGGAGAAGGTCTTCCCAAACATGGTGCAGCTGATCCCCGAGGCGCGGGTGATCATCGTCATGGGGAAGATTAGGCTGAACGAGACCGGCGTATTAGAGGGGACGGGCCCCGCCGCGGACAGGGTCAGAGACATCTTCACTCGGTTCAAGACCGAGACCCAGGGTTGAACATTTTTTTCCCTAAATATCACCAAGCACAAGTTTTTCCGAACATCGCCAAGGTGAAATACCCGGCTCCACACACCCTGAGCCGATATGGCCTTCGAGCTCAGGGACAGGGACCTCATGGGTAGGATCGGGCGCCTCAAGACGAAGGGCGGCGTCGTCGAAACCCCCGCCTTCATGCCCGTCATAAACCCCCTAATACAGGTCATCCCGCCGAAAAGGATGAAAAAGGAGTTCCACACGGGCATCGTAATCACAAACAGCTACCTCACCAAGAAGAATTTCTCCGAGATCCCCGACCTGGACATCCACAGGCTCCTAGACTACGACGGCGTCGTGATGACAGACTCAGGTGCCTACCAGATACTCGTCTACGGTGAAGTCGAGGTCACACAGCCGGAGATCATCGAGTACCAGAGGAAGATACGTAGCGACATAGCAGTCATCCTCGACATCCCGACTGGCTGGGACGTGCCCCGGGAGAAGGTGGAGTACACGGTTGACGAGACGCTACGCCGAGCGAAGGCCGCCATCCCCCTAATCGAGGACAGCGACGCCCTTTGGGTCGGCCCCGTGCAGGGCGGGAAGCACCTGGACCTCGTAGCCAAGTCGGCGAAGAGCATCGGGGAGATGCCATTCCAAGTACATGCTCTCGGGAGCCCAACGGAGGTCATGGAGCGCTACATGTTTCCCGTTCTCGTCGACATGATAATCGCCGCGAAGCGCAACCTCCCCCCTGATAGACCTCTACACCTCTTCGGTGCGGGCCACCCGATGATGTTCAGCCTCGCCGCGGCGCTTGGCTGCGACCTCTTCGACTCCGCCAGTTATGCACTCTACGCGAAGGACGGGCGATACCTCACACCTCACGGCACCCTCCGCCTCGAGGACATCAGTTACCTTCCCTGTACCTGCCCCGTCTGCAGGAAGCACAGCGCCGAGGAGCTGAAGACAGCCATCAAGAGCGAGAGGGAGAGGCTCCTCGCCGAGCACAACCTCCACGCCTGCATGTCTGAGATAGACGCGGTGAAGCAGGCCATCTTCGAGGGGAGCCTCTGGGACCTCGTCGAGAGGAGGGCGAGGGGGCATCCAGCCATGACCTCAGCCCTCAAACGGCTCTGGGAGTACCGCCACGACCTCGAGCGGGGGAGCCCCGCCTTCAAGGGGCACGGCGTCTTCTACTACGACCACCACAGCCTCACCCGCCCGGAGATCACCCGATACACACACCACCTCAACCAGAACTACAGGAGGCCCACGGGGGCGGACACACTCATCCTTATAACGACCCCCATCCACAAGCCATTCGACAGCAGCGACGAGTACAGACACCTCAGGCAGCATCTCTACAACGAGCTCGGGGAGGACGTTGACGGGCTCCACTTCTGCTTCATAGCCGCCCCATACGGACCCGTCCCAGCCGACCTATCCGAGACCTACCCTCTATCCCAATTCGAGATAGCGACCCCCCTAGACCTGGAGACCATCCGATACACAGCAAGCGAGGTCGCCTCCTACGTCGCCTGCAGTGGCCACAAGGCCGTCTACCTCTACAGGGGGAAGGGCGACCTCGACGACGAGGTGGAGGGAGCTCTCATGGACGCCTGCGACGGGGCGAGGATTAACCTCACGACGATCTGGAACAACGACCCCTGGAACAAGGATGCCTACTCCGCCCTCGGCAATACCCTCAAGACGCGGAAGTAGACGAGAAGTAACCTGAACCCTCCATCCATCACCCTTTTTAAGCTTCTACCCAGTGGGAAGGTATAAGTGCACGAAAAACATAGTTGCACCGTCCCCCCAGGGGGCTAGATAGGCCACCGGGGAAAGGACTCGACGATCCGTAGGCGAAAATGCCTGTAAACAGCGGGTCGCTTCGTTGCCTAGGCAAGGTATAGATAGCAATGGTAAAGTTAAGTTTCATGGGTGGAACCCATGAGGTAGGTCGTAATGCGATCGTGCTCCAGAGTAACGACGCGAAGTTGTTACTGGAGTACGGTGTGAAAGTCGGGGAGCCGACGGAGTTCCCCGGTCACGTAAGGGCCAAGGACATCGACGGCATAGTGTTGGCGCACGCTCACCTGGATCACAGCGGCGGCGTCCCCATGTTCTACCTCAGCGAGAAGAAACCACTCTTCAGCACGGCCACGACGGCTGACATATCGAAGTTACTCATCGAGGACATGATCAAGCTCAACAACTACTACCTCCCGTTCGAGTACATCGAACTCGATAACATGATGAAGCAGAGGAACGACCTCACTTACGGTCAGGAGGTCAAACTCAAGGACATCAACTTCAACCTCCAGAACGCGGGCCACATCCCCGGCTCCGCCATGGTGGACCTCGAGGTGAACGGCAAGAGTATCCTCTACACCAGCGACTTCAACACCATCGAGACGCGTCTCTGCACGGCGGCAAAAGTACCCAAAAAGAAGTACGACGCCGTCATCATCGAATCAACGTACGCCACACACGAGCACCCCGAGAGGAAGCAGCTCGAGGCCGATTTCGTGAAGGCGGTGAAGGACGTCGTCAACGATGGCGGCAAGGTTCTCATCCCTGCTTTCGCGGTGGGCAGAAGCCAGGAGATGTTCAGCATCCTCCACGCCCACGGCTTCGAGGGGACAATCGTCATCGATGGCATGGCGCGCGCTGTGGACCGCATTTTACTCGAAAGGCTTGACTCCGTAAAGACCCCCGCCCAGTTCGAGCAGGCGTGCATGAGGGTCCAGGAGGTGCGCGGCTGGAGGGATAGGAGGAAAGCGATAAGCCAGGCGAACGTCATAGTCGCCCCGAGCGGCATGCTGCAGGGAGGCACGGCGGTCTTCTACATGGAGAAATTGGGCTTCCGCCCTGAGAACGCGGTATTCCTCGTCAGCTTCCAGGTCCCCGGCACCGGCGGCAACAAGCTCATGGAGCAGGGAACCTTCAACATTGCGGAGAAGGACGAGAAGGTCACCGCCAAGGTGCGCCACTTCGACTTCAGCAGCCACACCGGCGCGACGCCCCTCCAGAACTTTATAAAGGGATTGAAGGGAAAGCCCGACCTCTACGTCATCCACGGGGAGTCGGACAGCTGTGACTTCCTCGCACAGTGGGCGCAGGACGAGTTGGGCCTTAAGGCCACCGCCCCCAATATGAACGACGAGTTCGAGGTCTGACCCCCCGACCGAAAGGCTAAATATTAGCCTCCATTTCTCTTGTCAAGACACGGTGGCAGGTATGCCGAAAGAAATAACAAATGTTGACGAGTTCCTCAAGCTGTCGGAGAAAGCGAGCGAGTGCAAGGTAAAGAAGCTCGGTGAGGTCACCAAGCTCAAGCTGAGGACCCCTGGCAACCTCTTCACCATAAAGCTTGAGGCGAAGGCCGCGGACGAGCTCCTCGCCAAGATCACATGCGCCAAGACCGAGTTGTAACTCGGCCCCGTCTTTTAGACCAATGCCAGCGGCATCATTAATTAAATCAAGAAATGAATTCATATTCAACAAGATTTTGCGCGGAGGGAGAGACCGGGATTTAAGCCATAGTTTCTGGGGGGAGGGTGGGTGGGGAAGGGGTCGGGTTACGACGAATACGCCTTATCGAAGGTCGATGAGGTCTACAGGCTACTTCAGTCGGGGCCGGATGGGCTGACCGCGGAGAAGGCAGCCGACAGGCCCCAACAATACGGCCCCAACAGGCTCCCCTCAGCAAAAAGGAGGAGCCTCACCAGCAGGACGATTCTACAGATAAGGAATGCCTTCAACCTGCTCCTACTATTCGCCTCGGGTCTCAGCTTCTTCAGCGGATTCGCATACAGCGACCCCGGCTCGATTCAGATGGGCGCCGCGATACTCGCGGTCGTGATAATCAACGTCGCCTTCAGCATCTTCCAGGAGTACCGCGCCGAGCAGGCCGTCCAGACAATCACTAAGATGATCCCGACCAAGGCGAAGGTCTTCCGAAACACAATCGAAGTGGAGGTCGAGGTGACGGACGTCGTACCCGGAGACGTCGTGGTCCTAGACGAGGGGGACAGGGTCCCAGCTGACCTGCGCCTAGTGAGCGCCTTCGAGGTCTCAGTTGATAACTCGATCCTCACCGGCGAGTCGGAGGCTCTGAGGAGATTCGTTGACATGACGCCGGGGATGACCCTGGACAGCTCGGTGGAGTACCAGAACCTGCTCTTCGCAGGCACTAGGATGGTCTCCGGCGTGGCGAGAGGCGTCGTCCTCACGACTGGGAAGGAGACACAGTTCGGTCGAATAGTCGCCCTCTCAAGCCAGATCGAGGACCCCTTCAGCCCCCTGCAGAGGGATATCGACAGGACTGCGAAGCTCAACCTCGTCCTCTCCGTAGCCGTAGGCGCCCTCTTCTTCCTAGTCACCAAGACCTTCGTCAATCTCACTGTCATCGAGAGCATACTCTTCGCAATCGGTGTCATGATCAGCCTCATACCAGAGGGCTTCCAGCTCACCGTCTCCCTGAGCCTAGCCATTACTGCCCTCGGTATGGCGAAGAGGAACGTCGTCGTCAAGCGCCTATCAGCAATCGAGACAATCGGCTCCATGACCGTCCTATGCGTAGACAAGACGGGGACAATCACGAGCGGGGAGATGATGGTGGAGAAGCTTTGGGCGACGGGGAAGGTCTTCGAGGTTACTGGGGACGGCTACAGCCCCGAGGGCTTCGTCACCGTCGAGGGGAGGAAGATAAACACAGACGAGAGGCTCCACCTCGTCAGCCTCTTCGAGGTCTCCGCTTTCTGTACTAACGCGAAGCTAGTCGCCCCTACGGATCGGATCGGACGCTGGGCGGTCCTCGGCGACCCCATGGATGGCGCCTTCCTAGTCTTCGCGGGCAAGGGCGACTTCAACTCCGTCGCGGCCCTCGCCGAGAGCCCGCGCACTGGGCTCCTCCCATTCGACTCGGCGAGAAGGATGATGACCGTCATCCACAGCGCCTCCAGCGGGGCCTGGAAGGCCTACACGAAGGGTTCATGCTACGACGTACTCGCCCGCTGCACCTCCATCTTCTACGGCGGAAAGACCGAGCCACTCACCAAGACGACGAGGGACGAGGTGACCCGCCAGATAGCCGACTTCGCTACCGAGGGGTATAGGGTACTCGCCCTGGCATCGACGGAGCTATCCCCCGACGTGGAGGCGAAATCGGAGTTTATTGAGACTGAGATGACATTCCTCGGCCTCGCCGCCCTCCGCGACCCGCCTAGGCCTAAGACACAGGCCGCAGTCCAACAGGCCAAGAGAGCCGGCGTCAGGGTCATCATGATCACAGGAGACCACGAGCTCACGCCGAGGCCGTGGCTAGGAAGGTCGGTATATTATCTGACTCGAAGCATGTCGCGGTGACGGGCTTGGAGTTGAATGGTATGAACGACGACGAGCTATCACGGGTGCTAGACACACCCGAGATTGTCTTCGCGAGGACGACGCCCGAGCATAAACTCAGGGTTGTGAAGGCCCTGATGGGGAAGGGAGAGATAGTCGCAGTGACGGGGGACGGTGTGAACGACTCCCCAGCCTCATCGAGGCGAACGTGGGCATCGCCATGGGAGCGGGCGGCACCGACGTAGCGCGAGAGTCCGCGGATATGGTGCTACTTGACAACGACTTCACGTCCATCGTCGAGGGACTAAGACTAGGTAGGGCGACGTATGACAACCTCCGCAAGTTCGTCTACTACGTCTACACCCACAACTTCGCGGAGCTCGTTACCTTCGTTTCCTTCATAATCCTCGGCATCCCACTTCCCCTCCTCGTTATCCAGGTCCTCGCCATTGACCTGATCCTCGAGATACCCGTATCACTCGCCCTAATCACTGAGCCGCCGGAATCGGATATCCTTGAGAGGCCACCGAGAGCTAAAAGCGTCAAGCTGATGGGCGGCGATACTCTAGGGAGAGCCGCCGTCATCGGCGCGATAGTCGGCGCCGTCGCGGTCCTGTACGCCTTCGGTGTCTGGGGGAGTGGTGGCTGGCACTACGGCATAAGCTCGATAGCTGACCCACGGGTCTACGCAATGGGCACAACGGCGGTGCTAGTTGGAATCATGACTGGGCAACTGGGAAACCTCATCTCGACACGCGTCGGCCTCCACTCGGCGCTCAGGTCGAATCCACTCAGCAACAGGTGGATACCGATAGGGGTACTTGTCGAGCTGGGAATTCTCGTCCTGATGGTCTACGCGCCTTTCCTACAGTCCATCTTCGGAACGGCATCGCTAGCACCCACGGACTGGATAGCGCTCTTCCTAATTGCTCCTGTAGTCCTAATGATCGAAGAAGTGAGAAAGTACCTCGTACGCAGGGTGGCTAAGAAGGGAAACTAGTCCTCTTTGGCCAGTGATTATACGCCCTGACCCCCTCCTCCTCTAGGACTCCCCCCGTTATCTCGGCGGGTGTTTTGAGGAGTTTGAATACCTCCTCGATGGTTATGTAGGGGGCACCCCGTGTGACGAGTCGGGCGAAGGTTTCGTAGGTGACGCCGTAGACTATCCTCTTGATGTCCGCCTCCCAGATGGCGTACGCGCACATGGGACAGGGAGCGGTACTCGCGTATATCGCACACTCCGCTAATATCTTCGGAGGGAGTGTTCTCCTCACCTCGGCGACGAGGCTCAACTCTGCGTGTCTGGTCTGATCATTTGCAGAGTTGACGGCGTTCTCGGCGGTGAGGATCACCTCGTCGTTGTTGACGAGGACGGCGCCGAAGGGGTGGTTGCCCTTGACTGCTGCCGACACTGCGAGGTCGAAAGCCCTCCTCATAAAGGGGTCGTGATTTGTCACTGTAAAACTGGGGTTATCCCCTAAAAAAATGGATGTTGTCTACGCCTCGGCGAAGACCTTCATCGCCGCCCCGACACCCGCGCCTGGCTCCTTGACGTAGCCGAGCTGGTGGAGCGCCATCTCCATAGCGGCGAGGGTTGCGGTGATGTCGTTCACCATGTCGCTGCCCATGTGGCCGACGCGTATGGTCTTGTCGGCGACGGCGCCGAGGCCGCCCGCGGTTACGACGTTGAACTTCCCGATCGCGGCGCGGAAGTCGCTGCCCTTCACGGACTCTGGCAGTTTGGGGACACTCAGTGTGTGGGCGAGGCTCTTCTCGTCGGGGAAGCTCGTCAGCCCCATGCCCTTGATGCCCGTCTGGAACGCCTTACTGAAGAGTGCGTGCCTCTTCCAGCGCGCCTCAAGCCCCTCCTCGTGGATAATCTTGAACGCCTCGAGCATGCCGAGGACCATACCCGTCGCTGGAGTCGCGAAGTATTTCTTCGGGTCCTCCATGATGGGGCGCCATTTCTTGAGGTTGGTGTAGTAGTCGGTGATGGGTGTCTTCCGTGTCTCGATGGCCTTCCACGCCTTCTCGTTGAGGCAGAAGAGGCTGAGGCCCGGGGGCGCACCGATGGCCTTCTGGCTGCCGCTGAGGCAGAAGTCGATGCCCCATTCATCCATCTTGAGGGGCATGCCGCCTAATCCGCAGACGCTGTCGACGATGTACAAGGCGTCCGTGCCCTTGACGAGCTTGCCGATCTCCTCGATGGGGTTTCCGATCCCTGTGCTGGTGTCGACGTGCTCAACACAGACGGCCTTGTAGCCGCCCTTGCCGAGCTTCTCCTTGACCAGATTGAGGTCCACCGACTTCCCCCACTCGAACGTAAGGCGGTCGGCGAATCCACCATGGCCCGGGACTATCTCCTGCCACTTCTCGCCGAAGAAGCCGTTCTCGATTGTGAGGACCTTGTCCCCCTTCTCGACGAGGTTGGCTGCAGCCGCCTCCATGCCGAGCGTCCCGCTCCCCGAAAGGAGGAAGGGCGTCCCGCTAGTCATGAAGAGGCTCTTCTGCAGCTTCAGCGTCTCCGCGTATGCCTCTGTGAACTCCGCCGCGCCGTGGCTTAGGATCGGCTTGGCGAGGGCCCTGAGGACCCTGGGTGAGACCATCGTCGGTCCCGGAATCATGAGTAACTCGCGCTCGTGGTCCAAAACGCGCACCTAGGACCATAGCCGACAACAGGTGATTAATGTCTTTCTCAACGGGGCCTTTCGCTGAAGGGAATAAGAGGGTTGGACCTGTGTATGGGCGTATGGCTCCATAGGGCGGCGGTATGCAGAGGTGGCTCGCCAGGTGCGTTCCCCTATTGTTATCTGGAACTTCACCAACATCTGCAGCCTCAAGTGTAAGCACTGCTACCAGAACGCCGGCTCAGAGACGACCCCCGACGAGCTGAGCTTCGCCGAGAAGATGACTCTGATAGATAGCCTCGTTGATGCGGGGGTTAAGGTCCCGTGTTATCTGGTGGCGAGCCACTCATCCACCCCGACTTCTGGCCCGTCTTAGAAAGGCTCAACCAGAAGGGGATGCACGTGGGAGTTGCCACGAACGTCGTCACCCTCACGAGGCGCGCGCGAGCGCCTCGTCGGCGGGTGTCCACTGATCCCGGGGCGGGATGTAGCCCGATGTTCTGAGGAAGACGTTGGCCTTGTACTCCATAGCGGATGACCTAGAAAGCGGTAGGTACCCCCGTTAAAAGCCTGACCTTTGGTTACGACTTGAGCTTGGCGTAGTTCTCCCAGAACCTCTTCTGGCTCGCTTCGATGAGCTTCTTCGCGTCAGCGACGTCGTTCCAGACCTCGACGCGAGTCTCCTTGTTTTCGGGCCTCTTGTAGTTGTTGTAGAAGTAGTTGAGCTCGTCTATCATGCTTCTCGGGATATCGTCGAGGGTCTTGATGTGCCTGTAGAATGGGTCGGTGGTGCTGACGGCGACTATTTTATCGTCTATGACGCCGTCGTCCCACATCCTGATGTTGGCGACTGGGCGTGCTAATGTGACGCAGCCGGTGAAGGTGTGCTCGTTTATGAGGAGGACCACGTCGAGGGGGTCGCCGTCGTCGTCTAGGGTCTGGGGTATGAAACCGTAGTCGCATGGGTAGTACGTGTAGAGGACGCGGTCGAGGATGAAGACCCCCTGCTTTGCCTTGTACTCGTATTTGTTGCGCCCACCGCGGGTGATCTCGGTGACGACGTATATCTCCTCGGGTGCGTTTGGCCCCGCGGGAAAGTCGCGCCAGTAGTCAACCATAAGCCTTCAGAATAGAGGAGACGGCCCCCTCGCTTTATTCTTACCCGAAGACCAGTAAACGATAATTAACCCCTCGACGAGTTCAAGGGCATCATGATCAAAGGGGATACGGTTCACTTGAGGCCCTTCGGCTTAGAGGACCTCGACTTCCTCCTCAGGTGGAACAACGACCCCGAATACTCGGGTATGTTCGAACCCCTTGAACCAGTGTCCCAGGAGGAGCTCGAGGAGTGGCTTCCGAGGGAGAAGCCGGGGCAGTTATGGTATATAATCGGGTCTCTAGATGGGGAGAAGGTCGGCCAGATCGTGGGCAGGTATCAGGATGACGGCTCAGTCCAGATCGGGTACCGTATCATCCCGTCGGCTAGGGGGAGGAGCTACTGTACAGAGGCGGCGAGGACGCTGGTCACTCATCTGTTCGCCTCTGGTGTGGAATGGATCGTTGCAGAGGTAAACCCTCGTAACACTCCCTCGATCAGAGTCCTCGAGAAACTGGGATTCAAGAAGATTGAGTACAAGGAGAGGCCTGTCGAGATCAATGGCATTTGGCTGGACGGGGTGGTCTACGAACTTAGAGGAGGCTAAGATTAATCCTCTGGCATCGGCGTGTTGGCGAGTACCTCCCTCCACGCCTCGAGTGTCTCCAGTGCCTCCTTCTCGTCAAGGGTCTGGATGACGAAGCCGGTGTGGACGAGTACCCAAGTGCCGGGGACTATGGTGCCCTTCTCCATGAGGTCGACTATTGCCTCGCGCTTTACGCCTCCGAAGTCGACTATGGCTACTCTGCCGTCGACTGACTCAATCTTGCCGGGGATAGCGAGACACATATCAGCTGTTGCAGAGGGTCGGAGGCTTATAACCCCTACTCTGTCAAAGAGTATGGAGATTTTTTGGGACAATCATCTTTTTTGGGAAGGTTTTAATCCCCACCCCATCGCCTCCTATCGTGCTTAGTCGACGGCGATGGCATGGATAGCAAGAAGCGTCTGATATTCCTCGGCCTCTGGGGGGCCACCTTCATAGTGCAATTCGGGGAGACGATCCCTCAGAGCTTCCAGCCACTCTTCTTCGAGCAACTCGGCATCTCTGCTGCCATAGTCGGCCTCGTCTACAACATAAGGAACATCGAGCAAAGTGTCCTCAGGATCGTCGCCGGTTCGCTGAGCGACGTCCTCGGGAGGAAGCGGCTCATCATAATTGGCCTCATCCTCGTGGCGCTGGTACCGTTCATCTACGCCGTCTCGTGGAACGCTTGGCTCCCACTCTTCGGGATGTTCATCAGCGGCCTCGGCCTCAGCATCTTCTTCCCCCCGACGGAGTCCTACGCCTCCAGCCTCTACCCACCCCACCAGGTCGGGGCCGCCATGGGGCGTTACCACATGAGCTGGGCGGTCAGCGCCGTCATCGGCCCCAGCATCGGCGGCTTCCTAGCCCTCTACTTCCCAGAGTATCGCCAGATATTCGTTATGGCGGGAGTCGTCGCCATGGCGGCGGTCTTCTTATTCATGCTCCTCACGCGTGGTGACCAGGAGAAACGGAGCGGGGGGGATATCTCGGGGCAGACGTCGAAGCTTGTCCGCGAGTTCCCGGCGACTATGAGGCGCCTCTTTGCGAACAAGGCGGTCGTCGCGGGCTCCGCTGCGGTCTTCGCCCACGCCTTTTGTCACTGGATGTTACCCACCTTCATACCCATCTACGCGGCGGGAGTTCTCGGCTTCAGCACAGTTGACATAGGGCTCGCCTTGACGGCGAACGCACTCATGACTGCGTTGGCCCTCCCCATCGTCGGGACAGTCTCGGACAGGATAGGCCGCTTCGTCCCAATTGTGACGGGGCTCCTGGTGAGCGTCGCAGCCTTCGCCATACTCCCCCATGTACAATCACCCATAATGCTCATCGTCATAATGGGGGTCCTCGGCTTCTGTGCCGTCCTCGAGTTCCCGGTGAGCCAGGCCGTGGTCATGGAGTCGCTCCCACTCGCCGACAGGGGCTCCGCCACGGGCATCTGGGGGATGATGATGAGCATCGGCGGCACCCTCGGCATGTTCGTTATTGCAGGCATCGTCTCCGTGGCGCCTATCGCGTGGATATTCTACTTCTGCGCCGCCTTCAGCCTCGCCGCGGGACTCGTCCTCATGGTGATCAGGAGATACTTCAAGGCTCAGCCCTAAGCAGGCGGGTCCGCGCCTCGCATACCAAACCGTTCCTGATCGAGACGGCGCGCGCGCAGCCTTCTCTATGGAGACGAGACCATTCAGAACATCCCTTAGGACGCTCTTTGGGGCCCTTCTCCTTGGGTCTCCGTATCCTCCCCCTCCCGGGGTGTGGACCACGAGGGTGTCCCCTTCCTTGATCTTGATGGTGCACTTCGAGGGGAGAGTCTGTTCAATCGCCTTCTCCACATCTTGGACGCGTGTGAATCGACGCATAAGATCCTAGAAGGGCATGCGTCTCTCGGAGTAGTCCATGATCTCCTCCATCGCGGAGTGCAGGGTGTCCGCACCATACTGTCCTGAGAGTTCAATGACGCGCCTGATCCCCGTGTTGTTTGCCGCAATTTGCGCGCGGAGGTCACCCATCTGCACATCCGGGGTACGCACGTTGCTCCTGATTAGCCAGCTCAGCTCTAGGTCGATGACTCCTGCCCTCACGAACTTGACGGGCGGGATGATTAGTCCCTCCTGGTAGAGCTCCGTCGAGTCGCCAGCGATGCTTCCAGGGGCTTTGCCGCCGACGTCTGTGTGGTGAGCCTTGTTTGCATCGTAGCCGAGGAGGCGCTGACTCTCGTAGATGGAAGCGATGAGGGTGAGGTCAGGGAGGTGGGTGCCGCTAATGTACGGGTCGTTGAGGAGGATTATGTCCCCAGGCCTGAGCGTGCCTTTGTAGGAGGCGATCCCTTCACGCACACCCAGAGCCATTGAGCCGAGGTGGACGGGAATGTGCTCCGCTGCGCTATAAGGCGCCTCTTCGGCTCGAAAAGAGCGCAGCTGTAGTCCATCCTCTCCTTGATGTTGGGGCTGTACGCCGACTTCTTTAGGGCAATGCCCATCTCCTCGGCGGCGTAGACGAGCGCGCCTCGGATCACCTCGACGGTCGTCTTATCGATCATACTTTATCCCTCTCTAAGACGAGGTCGCCGACCCCATCCGTCTGCACCACCCAGCCTGGATAAACAACGGTTGTAGCGTCATACTGCTCAACTACAGCGGGGCCGGGGAATCCGCCCGCCCAGTCGCTCCTTTGGTATACCGGGGTGTCGAGCCACCCCTCACCCTCGAAGTAGACTTTCCGAGACTCTTTACATCTTGGTTCACTACGATGCTTCACGACCCCAAGTTCGGGTTTCGGTATCCCTATAGTCCTGAGCCTGAGGTTGACTAGTTCAACAGGCGCACCGTCGGCTGAGTAACCATACACTTCCCTGTGCCGCTTATGGAAATTAATACTGTCGCTACAAGGGACTCGCCGTTAACCCTCCTCGGGACGTTGATCATCAGCTCGTAGGCCTGCCCGAGGTAGCGTAGGTCGGCCTGCCGGAGGAGGCTCATCTTCTCCGGCGGGACGTGCTCGCTCCTGAGCGTCTCTCGCCCCTCCGCCTCCATCTCAAGGTACGCGGCCTCAACCTCACCCGGGTTCACCGCGGTGATCCGCTTCATCACGGGCCGGATGCAGTCGTGGAACATGTCGGCGGTCAGCAGGCCGAGGGCGCTGAACATCCCCTGGTTGGGAGGAATGACGATCTTGGTGACCTCAAGCTCTTCCGCGAGAGCGCACACGTGCATGGGGCCTGCGCCGCCAAAGGCGACGAGGGTGAAGCCGCGTGGGTCGTACCCCTCTCCACAGACACTATTCGAAGTATCTTCCCCATCATCGAGTTCGCGATGCGAATCACGGCAACGGCGGCCTCCTCCGGGCTTATCTTTGTCTCCACTCCAAGCTTTGCGAGCGCTGTCTTCGCCTTCTCTGGGTAGATTAGCATCCCACCACTCAGCAGGTTGCCGGGGTTAAGACGCCCAAGTAGGAGATTCGCATCGGTTATTGTCAGTTTCTCCCCACCTCGCCCGTAGCAGGCCGGTCCGGGGAAGGCTCCGGCACTCGTGGGTCCCACTCTAAGCGCTCCACCCTCGTCTGCCCACGCGATCGTCCCCCCGCTGCTGCTGCACTCGGCGAGGTCTATAAATGGGAACCTGACAGGATAGCCGTTCCCCTTGACGAGGCGGCCCATGTGGATGTGGCCAGCGACCTCGTACTCGGGGACGACTTCGGGCATCCTGCCCCCCATGTCGAAGTTGATGATGTCCCCCGTCCCTGAGAGTTCCCCGAGCCAAGCGGCGGCGATGACGCCCGCAGTTGGGCCTGACTCAACTATAGTAGCAGGCTTCTCAGAGACGTTCCCCGCCGTGGAAAGGCCACCGTTGCTCTGCATCACATAGAGCAGCGCCTCGACCCCCATCCCCCTGAGGTCTTCCCCTAGCTGGGTGAGGTACCTGTTGATTATCGGCATGAGGACGGCGTTGACAACGACCGTGCTCGTGCGCTCATACTCGCGGTACTCGTTGCTGACCCTGTTCGAGGCGGAGATGTAGGGGGCGACCCTCCTCTCCTTTGCCAAAGCAAAGGCGCGCTCCTCGTGGGCCGCGTTCGTATAGCAGTTTAGGAACGAGAAGGCGACGGATGAGACACCGAGACCAGCAATCGTCAAGCACTCTACCGAGTTCGGCCTCATCGAGCGGAACCGAGACGGAGCCGTCGTGCTCCACCCTCTCACTCACCTCGTACCTGAGCCTCCTCTCTACAAGCATCTTGGGGCGCTTGAAGAACAGGTTGTAGACCTCGGCGCAGTGCTGGCGGCCGATCTCGACGACTTCCCCGAAGCCCCGCGTGGTCACGAGGGCGACGCATGGACATCGAGGTCAACTTGGCCGAGGAGCGCGTTCGTCGCGATGGTCGTCGCGTGCCCTATCATCCGCACGTCACTAGGCAGGTGCCCCTGCAGGAAAACCCCGAAGGCATCCGTGACTCCCCTCTCTGGGTTCCTCGAGACGGATGGGACCTTGATGTTCTCTACCCTCCCAGTCTCCTCGTCGAGGGCGGCGAGGTCTGTGAAGGTCCCGCCAACGTCGACGCTGACCCTAATCACGGTGCCTCACGCTCATGTGAGGCGAGGCGTTAAAAACGGCTTCTAGACTACTTGAGGCTGAACCCGGAGAGCTTCAGGGACTCTAGCACGACGTGGCTCTCCGCTTTCTCGATGCCCTCGACCCTGTTGATCCTCGCGAGCAGGTCGAGAGCCGCCTGCTTGTCCTCGCTCAGGGTTAGGGCGAGGAGTTCGCAATCGCCACTTACCCTCATCACTACATGGACCTCTGGGAACTCGGCGACTCTTCCACCAATCTCCCTGAGCTCGTAACCCGACTTCGCCGATATCCTGAGGCAAAGTGGGTACAAGCCCTCGGCGTCGGGGTTGATGACCGCTGCGTAGCCCTTGATGACCCCGCCTTCCTCGAGCCTCTTTATCCGCGTAGAGACGCTCGCGTGGCTCAGCCCAAGCCTCTTCGCTATGTCCCGGTAGCTGAGGCGGGCGTCCTTCGCCAGTGTCTCGAGAATCTTCCTATCCACTGAATCGATGTCCATTGTGATGCCTCTAGAGATTGATCACCGTGTTTCCGCCTTCTAGTAGCAGGGCTACGAACTCATCGTATCCGACGAGCCGGACCTGATTTTGGAGTTTATCCTTAATACCACGCTTCTCGGCGTCTCCAGTGAGGGCGTAGACCTTGTCAACCTTGATGGGTGATGTTGCTAAGTACACCCCGTCCTGTAGGAGGGCGACTGATGCTCCTTCGACGGATTCCGCCAACCTCAGCTGCGCTGCGTCTCGCTCCCTGATGATGAAGAGTTTCATGCATTTCACCTCAGAAGACTAGGGATGCCTCTGCGTTGGCTGCTAGTTCGGTGACCTTTGAAGCGTCAGCTGGCATGATGAATGGGGCTAATTCGATGTTGGCTATGCCCCTATCCCTCATCGAATCGACGTCAGCGTACAACTCGACCCCTAGATCGGGTAAATCCGATAAGAACTGGCCCGTCAGCTTCTTATCAGATGCCCTAGTCGCGGCGTAGACACCGTCTCCCGTGTACAGTATCCGTAGCTTATGTTCTATGAGCCCCGCCGCGGTCCTCGTCCCCTCGTAGTAATCGAGCGTCGTGTACGGCGCGGATTTGATAATGATTAACAGGTTCTTCTCGGGCATCTCATCCACTCCCCGCGAAGCTTAGGAAAGCGTCCGACCCGGCCATCGATTCGCTTAGGTCGAAGAGACCCCCGACCTCGACGCCCTTGGGCATGGTGTCCTCGGATATGCCCCTCAGCTCGGCGCAGACCCTGCAGAGCACGACCCTCCCGCCCTTCGCCATTAGGTCGCTAAGTCTCTGGTAAACCGCCTCAACATTGAACGGCTCGCCGCTCTGCCTGTTGTATGCGGAGTAGACGCCGTCCATCATCAGGAAGAGATCCAGTTTGTGCCCCCTTACCAGGGCAGCTCGCCCTATCTCTATGGCCTCGTCCACCGACTCGTGGTGGAACGGGCTGTGGCAGAGCAAGATAGTTAGGTGGCTCATCACGTGCACCTAGATGAACAGCTGTACATCGCTGTCCAGCGCGATGCTGAGGAAGCTCGCCGCACCGACGACCTCGTCGACCTCGGGGATCAGTTCCTCCCTTTTCACACCCATGATCTCCATCGTTGTGCTGCAGGCGTAGATCTTCACGTTGCCCATCTGGCGACACATCTTCAGGAGCTCGGTGAGGGGGGGGACCTTCGCGTCCCTGATCTTCCCCTTCATCATGCTTGTGCCTATTGTCATGAGTCCGGGTAGGCCCGCCTTGTCGAGCCCGCCCTTCTTCAGGGCCATGAGGCCCCAGAACGTGAAGAACAGGTGGGTCTCCACGTCCATCGCGGCCCCAGTGCTGCTCAACATGAAGACGGGGTAGAGCTTGTCTAGGCTCCCCGAGTGTACTATAATCGCCATCTTCTTCGGCTTCTTCTCTTCACTCATTTTTTTCATCCCTTCCGTATCATGTAGGTGTAGACGCCATTCTCCTCCTTCACGTCGAGGAGCGTGTGACCCCCGTTTTTCGCCCAGCCCTCGAAGTCCCTCTTAGAGCCCGGGTCTGTAGCTGTGATCTTTAGAATCTGGTCAGGCTTCATCTCCTTGATAGCCTTTGTGGCCTTCATTATTGGCATAGGGCACCTTAACCCCTTAGCGTCGAGTTCTATGTCGGCTGACATCCTACATCTGATTAACCAGTTGGAAGAATTGGTATATAAATTATATCCAATTGGTTAGATGATACCCTCTTCCCGGACTACCTTCTCCACGAAGACTCGGGTCGATTCCATTATGTCGACTGAGCCGAGGTCGTCGAGCCTCACCCACCGAGCCTCGTCTGCGTCGTCGCTGGCCATGGGTTCCCCGGAGAGGTACTCGCAGAGGTACTCAAAGAGGACGTAGTGCCAGTGGACGCGACCGTCCGGGTCCCTGCGGATTGAGTCGAAGGTCGTGAGGTGCTTTTTCGGTCGGCACTCGCAACCCGTCTCCTCACGCACCTCCCTGACGAGGGCCTCCTCTATGGTCTCGCCGACCTCGACTACCCCCCCGGGGATGCCCCACTTACCCTTAGCCGGCTCCCTGCCGCGTTGAACCAGTAGAAGCTCCTTGTCCCTGACGACTATCCCGGCGACGCCGGGGATGGGGTGAGCCGGGTACTCCCTGCTCGTGCCCGGTCCCTCAGACTGCCGCCGCGCCTGCCTCGATCGCCTTGAGGTTGAGGTTGTGGAACTGAGGCCTCATCAGAACCTCCACAGCTCCCCGCAGCTGGTCGAGGGTGATGATGCCCGTCTTCTTCGTGTAAGCAGCAAGGATTATCATGTTGGCGACGATTGGGTTGCCCAGCTTCTCTGCGAGGTCTGCTGCGGGTACGGCGACTGTCTCGACATCCTTCCTCGTCTCCTCTGGCTTGAGGCGCGCCATCACTCTGCTATCCACCATGATGAGGCTCCCGCTCTTCGCCACCCCTATATATTTCCTGTAGGCTGGGAGGCTGAGGATGAGCATGGCGTCGCTCGCCTCGAACTGTATGTCGTAGATCTCCTTGTCGCTGGCGATGACTACGCTCTGTGCGCTGCCCCCACGAGCCTCGGCGCCGTAGCTGCGTGTCCCCACGACGTGGAAGCCATTCCTGAAGAGGGACTCGCTTAGGAAGTCCGCCGCGGCGAGTATGCCTTGGCCACCGGTGCCGCTGATCATTATGTTAGTCTGCATCACTGCTCACCCCTCGCGCGTCTCCCGACCTCGCGAAGTGCTTCTGTGTACTCGGTGCGTTGCTTTCTGACGAAGACGCCTATCTCCTGCTTTCCCTCACGGGAGTCGGCTATGCATTTCACTTCGGGTATAACTAGTTTCGCCTTCGCGACCTCGATGTCGTCTGCGTCGACGCGCGCCACCCTTCCGAGGGTGAGGTGGTCGACCAGCTGCGCCTTACCCGTGTCACCGAGTGCCTTCTCGACCGCCATCAGAGCGGCCTCGGGCTCTCCGGCGAGGACTGTATAGATGTAGCTCTTTCCCTCCTCCCTGTCTGCTATGTAGGTACTCTCAGCGAGCATGTCCAGCAATTTGCTGGGTAGCTCCTGCGCCGGGGCTCGGACGCCGAGGATGTTCCTCTGCTGCGTCGGGCACTGGCTGAGTACTTCGATGAAGCTGAAGCCGGGGTTCTGCATCGCCTCCTTCATGCTCTTAGTGAGTTCGATGACGTGGTTCGTGGTCCACTTGGCGACGTAGGTGGCGCCCGCTGCTGCCACTAGCTTCGATATGTCGAACGGCTGCTCCGGGTTACCGTAGGGACTTGTGCTCGTTTTTGAGTCATGTAGCGTCGTTGGGGCGATCTGGCCGCCCGTCATTGCGTAGTTGAAGTTGTTTACGAGTATGCAGGTGATACCAATGTTGCGCCGCGCTGCGTGGATGAGGTGGTTGCCACCAATCCCCGCACCGTCGCCATCCCCCGTGAAGACCACCGTCTTCAGCGCGGGGTTGAACACCTTCGCACCCGTGGCGAAGGCGAGCGCCCTTCCATGGGTAGTGTGAAGGGTGTCGCCCCTGAAGTGGGGGCTCGGAATCCAGCTGCTGCACCCGATCCCCGAAACGCAGAGCATGTCGTCGACGTTCCAGCCGAGATCATCAACGGCGCGGACGAAGCAGTTCAGAATTATGCCATTCCCGCAGCCCGGGCAGAAGGCGGTGAGGTTATTGACTATGTAGTCGGCCTTTAGCTCTCCAAGGTTCTTCATTGTGCGAGCCTCCTGAGTTCCTGTACTATGTCACCCTGAGTGGGTGTGACGCCACCGAGGCGGGTGAGTGACGCGATCTTCGTCTTCCCGCATGCGACGCGCTGGACCTCGCGGACGAGCTTCCCAGCGTTCATCTCCACGACAAGGATGGCATCCACCTTGTTTGCTAAGTCAGCGAACTCCTCATCGGGGAGGGGCCAGAGGGTCTTGAGCCTCAGCAGACCCGCTTTGATGCCCTCCTCGCGGAGCTTCTTCACGGCACCGTAGCTGGGGCGCGCGGAGGCGCCGAAGCTGACAACCGCGACCTTGGCGTCGTCGAGATCGCCCTTGGCGACGTCCCTGATCTTGGGCTCAGCTTGCGTGATCTTCTTCATTATCCTCCTCACCTTGTCTGAGTGGACCTTGGGACTGTAGTCGCGTACCCCATTGGGGCGGTGACTGCTACCCGTTACCTGAAGGCGGTAGCCCTGACCAAACTTCGGCATCTCCGGGACTAGCGAGGGGTCATCCGTCCCGAACGGCGTAACGTTGGGACTAGATGGCGCTTTTCTATTCACGATCTCAATCTCTTCCGGGACCGTGAGTTCCTCCCTGATGTGGCCGATCATGCCATCGGCGAGGAAGTAGACCGGGGTCCTGTACTGCTCAGCGAGGTTGAAGGCACGGACGGTGAGGTCGAACATCTCCTGGGCGCTCCAGGGGCTGAGTGCGATTATCTCGTAGTCTCCGTGAGCGCCATAGCGTGCCTGGTAGAAGTCCTGCTGGCTCGCGTCCGTCGACTGCCCCGTCGAGGGGCCGCTTCGCTGAACGTCGACGACGACGAGCGGCGTCTCCGTCATGTGGGCATAGCTTAGGTTCTCCTGCATGAGACTGAAGCCAGGGCCTGATGTCGCGGTCATCGGTTTTGCCCCCGCCCAGCTGCTCCCGATGCAGGCGGCGATGCTCGCTATCTCATCTTCCATCTGTAGGAAATAGCCGCCAACTTTGGGTAATTCACCGCTCATGTACTCGGTTATCTCGTTAGCGGGCGTGATGGGGTAGCCTGCGAAGAGCCGACACCCAGCTCGGAGCGCCCCCTCGGCGCAGGCTATGTTCCCTAAAACCAGGTTCTTTCCAGGCTTAAGCATCCGTTTTCTCCTCCTCGATCGTTATCGCGAAGTCTGGACAATACCTCTCGCACCAGCGGCAGCCTGTGCACTTGTCTGAGCCCTCGGGGAGGCTCCCGCCGAGGAGTGTCCTCTTCTTCCCGTACTTGAGGTTCTTACCACCCTTCGTCTCGCAGATGTGGACGCAGATGCCGCACCCCTTGCAGGTCGCCTCGTCCACCTTCACCTTGAACTTCTTAGCCAAAGGCGTCACTCCGGTCTAGACAGGTGAACAAGCCTCCCCCCGTGTTTATAGATAACGGCCCGGATGGGAGAATCTATTTCCCAGATCGGTGCCTCTAGCCTTGACTCGATTTGGGTAACGAAAAGCTACGCGTTGGAGTCGCCAAGTTCCTTCACGATGGGAACTTCGCGAGGAAGGAGTTCGACGAGGGCCCCAACATCATGGAGAGGGGCGGCCTCTACCCGCTGCTTGAACGTCTCGGCGTCGAGGTCACGGAGACTAAGACCGCGGGGCTCACGCCCGAGGAGGAGAAGCAGTACGGAACGCTGAACAGGCTCGGTTTGGCCGGGCGTCACATGGCGGAGATAGTCTCCGGACAGATCAAGAGGGGCGAGTTCAACATCTCCCTCCTCTCGAACTGTGTCGGGCTCACGGGGATGCTGGCGGGGGCTCAGCTCGCCGGCCCCAACTGGAAACCCCTGCGGGTGGGACT
>JADGNG010000091.1 GCA_017883585.1 Candidatus Bathyarchaeota archaeon | reverse complement strand
AGCAGCACGATGCCTCAGAAGCTGAACCCGAGCAACACGGAGCGAATCTGCGGCCTCGCCCGCATCGTCCGGGGGAGCGTGAACGCGAGCCTCGAGTCCATCGCGCTGGAGCACGAAAGGGACATAAGCAACAGCGGAATGGAGAGGATCAACATCCCCGAGGGCTTCATTCTCACTGACTACATCCTCCGCCAGATGACGGACATAGTGAAGGGGCTCACATTCGACTCAGACAACATCGAGAGAAACCTGGAGATGACACTGGGGCTCATCCTGACGGAGAGGGTAATGATCGAACTCGTCTCGAAGGGGATCGGTCGGCAGGAGGGGCATGAGCTCATGCGCCGCCTTGCACTGAAGGCGTGGGCGGAGAAGCGCCCCCTTAGACAGGTCATGGAGGAGGACGAGGAGGCCACGCGCCTCGTCAGCCCAGCCGAGATGGATGAGTGGCTAAATCCCCATACCTACATCGGCACGAGCGTCGAGCTGGTCGACAGGGCTGTTAAAATTCTGAAGAAGAAGCTATAGCCGGTCCATAGCTCAGTAGAAACAGAAAAACTCGTGGCTACACGGGTTTTTATTCGCTGATTAATAACCTCGATTGTATTGGAAGCCCCTGACGCGGCGAGCTACGACTGGGGGAGGGAACTCCTCAAATGGGTGGCTATCTCCACGATGACTGTAGACCACATAGGACTGGTGCTCTACCCCCAGTACACAGTCCTCCGCTACGTGGGCAGGCTCGCGTTCCCACTCTTCGCGTACCTCCTCGTGTTGGGGGTCGAGAACACCCGGAATCTGAGGGGTTACTTCAACAGGCTTATCCTCTTCGCCCTCATGTCGCAGATCCCCTTCGCACTCGCGAATGGCGTGCAGCCCTGGGAGAAGCTCAACATCTTCTTTACCCTAGCCCTCGGTTTGGTGACGGTCTACCTCATGGATAGGAACAACCCCTTCATCTTCGTCCCGCTCGCCGCGTCGTTCCTCCCCATCGACTACGGCATCTACGGCACGGCAAGTATCCTCTTCTTCTACCTTCTCAGGAGGGACTGGAGGGTTGGCGCCGGCCTCTTCTCCCTGGTCAACATGGTGCTGTACGTCATCGAGCCAAGCTACCAGCCGCTAGCGTTGCTCGCACTCCCACTGATCCTCCTACACAACTCGGGGAGGCTTAACCTCAGTGGGGGTAGCAGGGCGTACCCTGTCTTCAGGAAATACTTCTTCTACGTCTATTACCCGCTCCACCTTCTTGCACTTGTTGTGATAAAGACGCTGGCTTAAGTACCGAAATTTTTTTTTTCCATGGTGCTGAATTGGGCGTCGCTTATTTAGCCGATACGCCAATACCTAAGTGATGCTCGAAGCCGCGCGAATCCTCGCCGAGAAGGGCCTCCCCTACCGCCTCATATACCTCACGGACCGCGCCACAACCGTCGCCGACGTCCTTCGATTCAGCAGGGGAGACTTCGCCGCCGAGGAGGTTTGCAAGACGGTGATTG
This sequence comes from Candidatus Bathyarchaeota archaeon, assembly GCA_017883585.1. Classification (GTDB taxonomy): domain Archaea; phylum Thermoproteota; class Bathyarchaeia; order TCS64; family TCS64; genus UBA8941. The sequence continues at coordinate 15,040 of JADGNG010000091.1, read as the reverse complement.
TGCGAGACGCCGAGGGCGGGCGCTACGCATTCTTCCTTATCGGTTCGGACCGAGTTGACTTCCCCAAGGCGAGGGACGTCACGGCAGGAAGCTCTCGGTTGCCTCCCCCGCCGAGGTGCGTGATGCCGCGGGCGTGGATCCCGGCGCTATCTGCCCCCTCACCCTCCGAATCCCGCTGACCATCGATACACGCGTTACCAGGCTTCACCGAGTCAACTTCGGTTCAGGCTACCATCTACACGGCATCGAGATGGCGACCCTAGACCTCCTCCGAGCCGTTCCCCATATGGTCGCTGACGTAGCCCAAGACCTACGATGATAGCGCAACTATCAACTTCCCTATGCGGCAAACCGCCGAAAATGACTGATAATAACTCCGAAATCAAACCCATAACCCCAAGCCAAGATTAGCCATTCCAATCAACACTTAATATGATGATGAAAGCGATCAGCAACAAGAAACCCCTCAGGGATAGCGCAAAGAAAATAAACTAACCTGCGCCAACACCTAACGACATGAGCCCGGAGCCACCGCAGCCAAAGCCAAAACGCAAAGACGAACGCATAGCCGAACTAGAGGCACAGTTAGCCGAGACGAGGACCCAGGCCGACCAATACCTCACCCAACTCAAATATGCCAAGGCGGACCTCGACAACATTCAGAAGCAGAGCCAGCGAAGAATCGAGGAGGCAAACGACAGAAACAATGCACGCATCCTCGCACAGCTCACAACACTCGCCGACGAGCTTGCCCTAGTCGCCAACAACACCGGCGACAAAGGCGTCAAGATGATCCATACGAAACTACTCAAACTCCTAGAATCCGAGGGCGTAGCACCCATCGAGGCCGTCGGCAAACCCTTCGATCCCTACTGCCACGAGGCCGTCCTCGAAACAGAAACAGACACTTGCCCACCCGGCACCGTAGCAGAGGAGATAAGGAAGGGTTACAACTACAAAGACAAGGTCCTACGCGCAGCAATGGTAAAGGTCGCGAAGGCGCCGAGCAAAAAAGAGGAAAAAGACTATGACAGAGAACAAGCGTGAGAAGATCATAGGAATAGACCTGGGCACAACAAACAGCGCCGCAGCAGTCGTGATGGGTGGTAAACCAGTAGTCATCCCCAGCGCCGAGGGACCAACAGTAGCCGGGAAGATGTTCCCAAGCGTCGTCGCCTTCACAAAGGATGGACAACTCCTCGTCGGCGAACCCGCCAGACGCCAAGCCGTCACCAACCCCGAGGGTACCGTCCGCGAGGCCAAGCGCCTCATGGGTACCAGTAAGACCATCACCCTAAACGGCAAGGACTACACTCCCCAGCAGATCAGCGCCTTCATCCTCCAGAAGATACTACGCGACTCCGAGACATTCCTTGGAGAGAAGGTCACTAAGGCCGTCATCACTGTCCCCGCCCACTTCAACGACAACCAGCGCCAGGCAACAATCGACGCGGGCGAGATCGCCGGCCTCAAGGTGACAAGAATCGTCAACGAGCCAACAGCAGCGGCCCTCGCCTACGGCGTAGACAAAGCCGACAAGGAGCTCAAGATACTCGTCTTCAGCTTCGGCGGAGGAACAAACGACACAACCGTCATGGACTTCGGCGGAGGAGTCTTCGAGGTCCTCAGCACGAGCGGCGACACCCAAACCGGAGGCGCGGACGTCGACAAGGCCATCATGGACTACCTAGTAGACGAGTTCAAGCGCAGCGAAGGAGTCGATCTACGTAGCGACCTAAAGGCCATGGCGCGCCTCAAGGAGGGCGCGGAGAAGGCCAAGATTGAGCTCAGCGGAGTCCTGAGCACCGACATCGACCTACCATACCTCGCCATGGGCCCGAGCGGGCCCAAGAACATGCATATAACCATGACTAGAGCCAAGCTCGAGCAGATCGCACGACCAATAGTTGAGAAGATCAGGCAACCAATCCTCCGTACAATCGAGGACGCCAAGATCACCAAGGACAAGATCGACAAGGTCATCCTCTTCGGAGGCATGACCAAGATGCCACTCGTCCAGCAGATAGTCGAGGAGGCCGTGGGCAAGAAGCTCGAGAGGGGCCTAGACCCAATGGAATGCGTGGCAATGGGTGCCGCCATACAAGGCGCCATCATCGCCGGGGAGATAAGCGACATAGTCCTCCTCGACGTCACCCCCCTCAGCCTCGGGGTCGAGACCCTCGGCGGGGTCCTCACCAAGGTACTCGAACGCAACACCACCATACCCACCAAGCAGACCCAGACCTTCAGCACGGCAGCCGACATGCAGACCGCCGTCACAATCCATGTCCTACAGGGCGAACGCGCCATGGCGAAGGACAATATAAGCCTGGGCCGCTTCGACCTAACCGGCATACCCCCGGCTCCACGCGGTGTCCCCCAGATACAGGTCACATTCGACATAAACACCGACGGAGTCCTAAACGTCTCCGCAAAGGACCTCGGCACCGGTAAGCAGATGGGAATCACCATCCAGGCCTCAACCAAGCTCAACCAGAAGGAGAAGGACCGCATGATGGAGGAGGCCGAAAGGTACGCTGAGGCCGACAAGAAGGCTAAGGAGGAGGCAGAGATCAGGAACAACGCTGACAGCATCGCCTACACCACCGAGAAGACCCTCACAGACGTCGGCGATAAGTTACCCAGCGACCTCAAGAACAAGATCACAGACAGCCTCACCGCCCTCAAGGAGGCCCTCAAGGGTACCGACACCGACGCAATCAAGACCAAGACCGACGACCTGACGAAGATCGTCCAGGAAGCAGGGGCGGAGATCTACAAGCAATCCGCCGAGGCCCAGCAGCAGCAACAACAGCAGCAGCAGCCCGGCCAGGAGCAGCAGCAACAGCCCGGTTCTGAGCCACAGGAGGAGCAGGGCAAGAAGACCGTCGACGCCGAGTACAAGGTAGTCGAAGACGACAAGAAGCTGTAACTGTGCGCTTACGACCCCCATCGGGGTTACGCCAATTTTTTCGCCTCTCCAACCCAAACAAGCATCGACCCCCTTGACGGAGCGTTTCAAGCTCCGCCCTAGGCCTCATAGTCAGGGTCCGCATGGAGCACGAGAAGACCCTAGACAGGGCTACCCGCCAAAGTGGAGCGGGAATCCGACCGACTAGAGGAGCTTGTCGACCGGCTCGAAGCCCTCTACGAGCCCGCCCCGGATTAGACTGGCATAAGTAAACGTTTTTAAGCCGACCGACTCGGATGAGACCTAGCACCCGGGGGATGCTCTTGGCGGCGAAGCGGGACTACTACGAGATTCTAGGCATCGACAAGAGCGCCACCCAGGACGACATTAAGAAAGCCTTCAGGAAGCTTGCCTTCGACCTTCACCCCGACCGTAACAAGGACCCCGCCTCAGAGGAGAAGTTCAAGGAGATAAGTGAGGCCTACGGCGTCCTCAGCGATCCGGAGAAGAGGCAGAAGTACGACGCATATGGTCACGCGGGTATCAGCGGCGCTTATAGCCAGGAGGACATCTTCCGCGGCGCCGACTTCAGCGGCTTCGGCGTAGATATGGAGGACATCCTTCGTAACTTCTTCGGAGGGGCCATCGGCGGAAACTTCGGGGGCTTCGGCTTCCAACGTCAGCGTAGCGGCCCCCAGAAGGGGCGGGACCTCGAGACCGCTGTCGAGATAACACTCGAGCAGGCGGCTACGGGTGCTACGATGGAGCTCAGCATCAACAGGCTGGAGAAGTGCAGCAGGTGCGGGGGCAGCGGCGCAGAACCCGGTGCCAGCGTCGTCACTTGCCCAAAGTGTGGTGGCACAGGCCAGATCCAGCGTAGCGTCGCGAGTCCATTCGGCAGGATGATCACCGTCACAACATGCGACCGCTGCCAGGGGCGCGGCAGGACCCCCGAGAAGCCATGCACCAAGTGCAGAGGCGACGGGGTCGAGGAGGCTCGGAGGAAGATAGACGTGAAGATACCCCCTGGGATCGACGAGGACATGTACCTCACACTCAGGGGGCAGGGTGACGCGGGCATCTACGGTGGCCCATCCGGCGACCTGTTCGTAGGCATCAGGGTAAAGCCCCACCCCTACCTACTCCGCAAGGGCTCAGACACCATCTACGAGGTCGAGATAAACGTGGCGCAGGCCGCGCTGGGTGCGGAGATAACTGTCCCGGTGATCAACGGGGAGGAGATCATCAAGGTCCCGAGCGGCACCCAGAGCGGGGACATCATAAGACTCAAGGGAAAGGGTATGCCGAGCCGCTACGGCAGGGGCGACCATTTAGTTCATGTGACCGTCAGGATCCCCGGCAAAATGAGTAAACACCAGCGCGAGCTCATGGAGGAGCTCGCCAAAGAGTTCAACTCCGAACCCCAGAAGAGGGGATTCTTCAGGCACTAACGCCTGTCGATAAGCTCGTCGACACCCGGTCCCGTCCCGATTAGAGAGACGGACACCTTGACCTCGTCCTCGATCTTCTTGACGAATTTCTTCGCGTCAGCGCCGAGTTCCACATACTCCTTGGCGCCCTTGCAGTCGGGGAAGAGCACGTCAAGCTTCGTCAACCCGATCATGGTGGCTCCGTTGATCATCTTCGCCCGCCGGGCGAGGTTGTAGTCGAAGGGGGCGGCGCGCCTTTGGCGTCCCGTGACGGTGCCGTACTCGTCCCAGCCCCTCTTCTTAGCTTCCTCCTGGTTGATCTCGCCGTCCAACTCGCCGCCACCAACTCGGGTCACGTAGCTCTTCAGCACCATGACGACGTCGGTGACGCGCGTCGGGCCGATTCCCACGTCGCTGCACGCGGCGGAGGCGCAGACGTCCTTGCTGGTAACGTATGGGTACTGGCCGAAGTAGAGGCTGATGAAGGTCCCCTGAGTCCCCTCGATGAGCAGGTTTCTCCCGTCGTCGAGGGCCTTGTTCGCGATGGCTGGGACGTCGCAGATGTACTTCTTGAGCTCAGGTATCTCCCTCGCCATTTTGGCGACGCGCATGACCCGATCAGCGTTGCAGGGCCCTGTCCCCGTGCCCGTCGTCTTGACTGTGTTCTTGAGGTTGCTGTCCGTCTGGTCAAGCTGGATGTGCTTGGGCTCGATTATGGCGCACTGGGGGTCAATACCGAAGCGCTTCTCGATCCCCGTCTCCGCGACCTCCTTGAGGACCAGCTCCGGGTTCACGAGGACGCCTGGACCCACGAGCATAAGCGCCTTCGGGTTCACGAAGCCGCATGGCACCATCCTGAGCTTGTACGACCTGCCGTCCTTCACGACAGTGTGGCCCGCGTTGGGTCCCACGCCCGCCCTTGCGACGACGGCGACGTCGTCCGCGATCGCGAGGTAGGAAACTATCTTCCCCTTCCCGGTGTCTCCGTAGAATCCGTCAACTACAACGGTGCAGCCCATCCAGACTCACCTGAAACCAACAGATTGGGGTTAAGAAGTGCTTTTAACCTTTTTTATCTAAAGTGAGTGGTTATTTAATCATTATATTTGACTGATAAGTGTAATAAAGTCTTCGACGAAGAGCTTTACTGACCCTCCCCATTTGCCATTTAGGGGTCAAGTTTAGACACCGCAACAACCAGATTAATACAGCCGGCGCATTAACAACGAACGGGGCGGCGATGTTGATCGAAATAGGTAAAGTCGCGGATGGACTCAGCGCCTTCTTCCGTGAACTGCATGGTGAAGAAGCATGCATCGTCGCGCCCAGGGACATCACTGTCGGTTGGGAGACCCAGATAGTAGCCTTCACATTGGAGGTCCCCTGTGAGGAGCCACTCGAACTCATCGTAAAGATCTACCTAGTGGACGACGGGGTACGCAAGGCGGAGTGGGAGTTCAAAGTCATGCAGCATCTCGCCTCGGTTGGGTATCCGGTCCCCAAAGTCTACTCCTACGAGGCAGATGTCGAGACGCTCGGTTCCCCATTCCTAATAATGGAGCGTATCACGGGAAACACACTCTGGGACGTCTTCTTCGGCTCCCCGAAGGAGAGGTACGGGGAGGTACTCGCCCTCAACTCGCGCCTAATGGCGAGCCTCCACGACATTCCCGTGAGGAGGGTCATCTCCAGCGTGTATCTAGTGAAGACTAAGCATAGGGTCCTCGGCAGGATTAGTGAAGAGCAGAAAGAGCTTACTGAACATGGGCTTGGAGGCGCATTTACACCCCTCACTGAATGGCTAAAGGACAACGCGGAGAGAGTAGTCGAGAGTCCGCTGTGCATCATACACCAGGATTTCCACCCTCGGAACATACTGCTACGTGGAGACGGTTCTCCGGTCGTCATCGACTGGGCAGGCTGCACCGTTGGGGACTTCCGGGAAGACCTATGCTGGACGGGTCTACTCGCCGGCACATTCATCGACGATTCGCTCAGGCAGGAGGTCTACGATTCGTACGCTGAATATTCAGCGAGGGAGCTCCTTGATCTGCTTTACTTCGAGGCATTCGCAGGTCTCCGCCGCTTAGCTGACGTGGCTATAGCGCTGAAGGTAGGTGCTTCAGCTAGGGGGATGAGGCACGAAGCGATAACCGAGATGGAGAACAACCGGCCACACTACTCAAAGGTCTTAGTTAGAGTAGAGGTGGTGACTGGGTTGGATCTAGCCGAGGTTGGACGACTCATCGGGGTCTAGGAAAGCCTTTACGCCTCACCCGGAACCATATAGCGAGTTGATACGCCAAGTCGCCATAGTAACCATCGGCAACGAGATACTCGATGGTATAATACTCGACACAAATACGAAGTGGATGATTGAGCGCCTCAAGCCACTCGGGCTCATGGTGAAGGAGGTCATCATTGTTAGAGACGATATCCTCGAGATCGGTAGGGCCATCAACAGAGCGGTGGAAGACGGCTGTGGCCTCATACTCACCAGCGGCGGACTCGGCCCAACGCATGACGACATGACCCTCAAAGGCGTCGCTGAGGCTTTCCACCTCCCGCTGGCCGTCAACGAAGAGGGCCTAGCGATTGTCGCGAGACAATATCGGCAGCTTTACGAAGCTGGCAGGATCGAGTCTGGGGAAATCACCGAGGCTAGGAGGAAGATGGCGGTCTTCCCGGAGGGTGCCCGCTCACTAGACAACAAAGTCGGGGGAGCACCGGGCGTCCTGCTTGAACGGGAGGGCTTCGAGGTCGTATCCCTACCAGGCGTCCCGCACGAACTTATGTGGATATTCGACAACCAACTAATCCCTCACATAACCCAGAACCTCGACGAGTCCTACTACGAGGAGGTCCTCAGCCTCCCCCTGAGGGACGAGTCAACTCTAGCCCCCCTGATAGACGAGGCTATGAGGCGGGTCACCGGCGTTTGGATAAAGTCGCTGGTGAAGCCCTATGGGGAGAGGGGGATCAAGTTCTGGGTGAGCGCGAGAGGGAAGGACAAGGGGGAGCTGGAGATTAGGGTCAAAGAGGCTATCGATATCCTAGTACAACTCGCGAAGGATCACCTCCCCTCGGGCTAGACCATACTTAATATCAACCCGCCCACAAGCCATACGGGATCAAAGATGCTCGTGGCGGACCTCCCCATCCCCGAAGAGGTGAAGCAGATCCTCACCCTTAAGGGGATAAAGGAGCTATATCCGCCGCAGGCCGACGCCGTTAACACTGGTGTCCTCGAGGGTAAGAACCTCGTCCTCGCGAGCCCGACGGCGAGCGGGAAGACCCTCATCGCCGAGCTATGCGCCCTCAAGCACGTGCTTGAGCGCCGCGGGAAGGTCCTCTACCTCAGCCCCCTCCGTGCCTTAGCCTGGGAAAAGTTCGAGGGATTCGAGGAGTACACGAGCATACAGAAGTCCGGCGGGGGCAAGATGCGTGTAGGGGTAAGCACTGGGGATCTCGACAGCAAGAGCCCCTGGCTCGAAGGTTACGACATCGTAATCACTACGAACGAGAAATGTGACTCCCTCCTCAGGCACAGGAGCCCCTGGATGGGGAGCGTCACGCTAGTCATCGCGGACGAGGTCCACCTCATAGGGGACGAGAGGGGGCCGACTCTGGAGATCGCCATCGCCCGGTTACGCCAGATGAACCCGACCATGCAGGTCCTCGCACTCAGCGCCACGATAAAGAACGCTGACGAGGTCGCAGAATGGCTCAAGGCGGAGTGCGTCACCACCGAGTGGAGGCCGACGAAGCTCTACGAGGGCGTGGCGCACGGAAACACAGTCATCTTCCGCGACGGCACCGTGAAGAAGCTCAAGCCCTTACACACGATGGACGCGCTGAACATCGCCATGAACAGCGTCCTCGACGGAGGGCAGGCTCTTATCTTCGTCGAGTCCCGCAAGCGCGCCGAGAGCATGGCGAGGGAGGCGGCGATGGCCCTCAGCGGGACGCAGAGTAAAAAGGTGCAGACCGACCTCGAAGGATTGGCGTCGCAGATAGAGGTCCACGGGGAGAAGACGAGCCTAACCGACGCCCTCGCCTTTGCCGTCTCTAAAGGTGTATCTTTCCACCACGCAGGCCTTAACACCGAGCACCGGCGCATCGTAGAACGCGCCTTCAAAGCGGGGACACTAAAGATACTAACCGCAACACCCACACTCGCCGCAGGCGTCAACCTCCCCGCCCGAACCGTCGTCATAGGCAACTACAAGCGCTTCGTCGCTGGTTACGGCATGTACCCCATCACCGTACTCGAGTACAAGCAGATGAGTGGGCGCGCGGGCCGCCCACAGTACGACCCATACGGCGAGGCAATACTCATCGCCAGTAGCAGCGACGAGCAGGACCAGCTGATGGAGAACTACATCCTAGCCGACCCCGAGAGGCTCTACAGTCGCCTCGCGCAGGAGTCTGCACTCCGAGGCCATACCCTTGCGGCCATCGCTAGCGACTACGCGCACACAGAGCAAGGGCTCCTGGACTTCCTTGGTGGTACGTTCTATGGCTTCAACTACCCCCCGGCTAGCATTAAGCTCATCACGACTGGTGTCCTACGCTACCTACTCAAGGAGGAGATGCTAGAGGAAAAGGGGGACTACCTCTACGCCACCGACTTCGGGCGTCGCGTCTCTGAACTCTACATCGATCCACTCACGGCGGTTGTCCTCCGCAACGGGCTCCGAAAGGGTGCCATGGACGTAACCGACTTCACATGGCTCCACCTTATCTGCCACACACCCAATATGAGGCCAATCCTCCGCCCACGCCGAGGCGACCTCGAGATGGTTGAGACCTACGCTGAGGAGAGGCAGGAGGAGTTCGCTATCCCCCTAAGTCAGGAGGACGGAGACTACATCGAGCGAGAACAGTTCCTCGGCGAGGTAAAGACAGCGATGGTGCTCAACGACTGGATAAGCGAGAAGTCTGAGGCGGACATCCTTGAGCAGCACGGCGTCCAGCCTGGTGACCGGTACTCCGCTGTCCACAACGCGGAGTGGCTCCTATACAGTGCCCATGAGATCGCTGACATCGTCGGGGCATCAGACCACAAGCGGCAGCTCGGGGAACTTAACGACCGCGTCAAGCACGGCGTCTCGAAGAAGCTGTTGCCCCTAGTTAGGATCAAGGGCATCGGCCGCGTCCGCGCGCGCGTGCTCTACAACAGCGGTCTCACGGGCATTGCTGAGCTGAAGCGTGCCCCACTGCAGCGTCTCGTCGCCCTACCTCTCATCGGTCCCCGCCTCGCCAAATCCATCAAGGAGCAGGTCGGTGGCCTCGTCGAGGAGGAGGAGTGGAAGAGCTTGGACAAGGTGGAGAAGGAGCAGAGGGCCCTCACCGACTTCGTCGAGGAAAAGTTCGAGCCCGAGAAAGAGGATTAGTCGCGGAGGACGAGCAGGGCCAGGGATAAGCTGAAACACATCGCCGCGCGACCACTAAGGGATGAGCCAACTCGTCGGGTTGCTCAGCCGGAGTGGCGAGGATGTTACGCCGCGTTTGCTAAACCTGCTCAGGCGGGGATCAAGAGCACGACCTAACGCGTACGGCTTGGCGACCCCCGACGGCGTGGAACATATGCCGGGAGGACCGGATTTCACCTCTATCAATGGTACGGCAGCCATCGGCTACAGGCTCATCAAGACGAGCCCGCTGGATAATCCCCAACCCATCCTCGAGGCGGGGCACGCGACCTCATTCATCGGGCGACTCTGGGACTCACCCAGCCCCACAGCTGTATTCGATACACTTCGGAGTGATGCCCAAAACGGTTTGGAGAAGCTGATTCATAATGAGGATGGATCATGGGCCGCAGCCGTAGTCGAGGAGGGGAGAATCATCTGCGCTAGGGACGCCATCGGAGGCGTGCCTCTCTACTATGGGCAAAACGAGGAATACGCAGCGGTGGCGAACAACACGAAAACCTTCGTAGCGCTTGGTGTCACGCCAACAAGGGTACCACCGGGGCACATAGTGATACTCAGCCTGAATGGGCTGGAAGACGAGACCATCACAACCCTCGAAAACCCACCGACATCTACCCTCGACCTCGAGGAGGCTACCGACCGATTAAGCCAACTTCTAACAAGAGCCGCGTCAAGAACCGCTCTCAACCAAACTGCTCCGACCCTCGCCTTCTCAGGCGGGATAGACAGCACACTGCTCGCTTACTATCTCAAGCGCGTCGGGCTACGTCTCCACCTCACATGTGTTGGCTCAACTGAGTCCCCCGACATAGAGGCCGCTGAGGTCGCTGCTGACTGCCTTTGCCTTCCCCTTACAATTAAGACCTACAGCGAAACCGATCTGGATGAGCACCTCGATCACATTCTGCTCAGCGTGGAGGAAGCGGACCCAATGAAAGTCGGTGTAGCCACCCCCCTTTACTTCGTCGCAAAGGAAGCGTCGATTCGATCCAACAGGGTCATTTACTCTGGGAACGGGAGCGATGAACTCTTCGGAGGCTACGCGAAGTACGCTGAGGTGTACCAGAAAGACGAGAGAGAAGCAGTCGCGAGCATGTTCCGCGACGTCCTCAGGTCACACGAGGTGAACCTTGAGAGGGACTGGAAGGTGTGCTCAGACCTGGGCCTAGAGTTAAGGCTCCCCTATATCGATCCCTCGCTCACGAGGTTTGCCCTCGGCCTCCCGCCCCAGTACAAGCTGCCGAGGGAGGGAAAGGAGCCCCGTAAGATCATTCTCAGGCATCTCGCAAAGAGGCTAGGCTTCCCCCAGGCCGTCTCAGGGAGGCCGAAGAAGGCGGCACAGTATTCCTCGGGGACGGGGAAGATGATCGAGAGGCTCGCAAAGAGAAACGGAAAATCGGTCCCGGGGTTCCTCTCAGGCAGACTTGAGGAGGCTATGCGGCGTATTGAACAGGGCTAAAAAGATACTGAATATTCTAAAAAAACATTATGGTGAGAACGCCTTCACTGTGAGCCCCGTGGAGCCTTTCAGGGCGCTGATCGGTTGTATTCTCTCCCAGAGGACGAGGGACAAGAACGCCTCGAGGGCTGCTATTGCCCTCTTCTCCGTCGCCTCAACGCCACAGCAGATACTCAGATTAGATCCGACTGTACTCAGGCAACTGATACGCCCGTCCGGCTACTACAACCAGAAGGCGAAGAACATCATTGGCGCGAGCAGGGCGATCGTCGAGAGGTTCGGAGGTGTTACGCCTCGGACACGCACCGAACTCATCTCCCTCCCCGGTGTCGGGCCTAAAACAGCCGATATTGTCCTTAGTTACGGTTTCGGGGAGCCCGCCATAGCCGTGGATACCCACATTCACAGGGTCACGAAGAGGCTCGGGCTCGCGAATGACAAAGCAAGCCCAGCAGACATTAAGATAGCCCTCGAGGGCTCACTTCCCCGCATTGATTACAGCTACACCGATGGCGCAATACTAAGCATAGGCAAAGAGTACTGCAAATCGGGTAGACCCCGATGTGGGGAATGCCCCCTAAACCACCTCTGCGAAAAGTGTGGTGTTTAGCGGAGGCCGACGTGGCCGTCCGCGAGTGCGCTACAGAAGTCGTCGAGGTGGTCGAACTCGTCGTCTATTATCTCCTCGATGCTTGATTCCAGACTCTTCATCGAGATCCCCTTCTGGGGGATGACCTGGGCGGATATAACGCTCGGCTCGTTTATCGGACGGCCGATCCTGCTCAGCAGCCAAACATACGTTTCCTCAACGCCGTTGACCTCATCGATGATCCTGTCTGCTATCTTGTAGCAGAGCATGTTGTAGATCTTGCCGACGTGGCTGACGGGATTTTTCCCAGCGGCGGCCTCGCTACTCATTGGGCGGAGAAGGGCGATGACGCCACGCACGTTGTTACCCCTGCCCACCTGGCCAGAGTCCCCAGCTTCTGCTGAGGTACCGAGCACTGTCAGGTACAGGCCATCCAATCCCCTGCCCCTAACGTCAAGGGCATTCAAGGCGACATCCACACCCTCAAACCCACCCTTGTCGTCTATCCAGGTGTGGATTGTGTCGAGGATCTCGTCCTTGCGCTTGAAGTAGTCGTCCTCGCTCTTGATGAAGCGGTCCACTATCGCAATGGCGACGGTTAGATCGACCTTCTTCCCGCGGCGGAGTGCCATGATCTTTATGTCCTCGCCGACCTCGGGGTGCTCCTTCTTGTAGTCCCGCGAGTTGAGATATTTTTCTAGGCCAAGGATGAGCTTCTCCTGCTCCGTGTAGGGGGCGAAGCCCACCGCAGCGCTGGTATCGTTGGCACCTAGGTACTGCCCCTTCTTCTTCCTGCTAAAGATGTCCTGCAGTGCCGCCGAGCCTGGCTTTATCTCGCTCTGGAACTTGACATGGATATCCGGATCTATGAATCGGAGGTTCTTCTTCAACCAAGTCTTGGTGCTCTTTTCGGCGATCTCGTTGACTGGCACCTCCTCGTTCCCGACCTTGAAGGTGGCGCGGTCACCGTAAACGATGAGGATCGGCTTGTTCACCTTCCCGCCACCAAACTTCACGGTTGTCCCGCCTGCTGCTATGAGGCCCTTGTCCATGTTGTGGTGGTAGATTGTCCCGAACCTCTTTACATACTCGGTGGAGAGGTCGACTGAGATCTGGTTCATGATGTTGTCGCACATCGTGTCAGGGTGCCCGAGGCCCTTCCTCTCGGTTATCTCGAGAGACCTCGACTGAAGCGGCACCTGACTAAGCTCGTTGATGAAGACGTTGTTCAACGCGTGCACCTGTCACGTAAGCGAATTAATTCCCAGCTTACCTTTTTAACCCTTGCCTATATTCTCAGAGGGTTAATGGAGGGGAGAGGGGGTCTGTGTCCGCCAGCTTGTTGTGCGAGTCGAAAAACCTGATATCTAATTTTCGTAAAGGAAAAGACTAATAATGTTACGCTCAACAAGATAACGAGAGGCGTAGAAATTGAACGATAAGTCGCTTGGATACTCGATTATGCTGATCACAGTGTTGATAATGATTGGGTACTTTTTCTGGTCATTCGCCCCCTTCTTGGGATCGATGTTCACTTGGCTCTCCCCCTACGCGGAGTGGGCCGTCAAGCTACCGATCCTAGCGGCAGTCTACATTATGCTCTTCATAGTCCTCTGGATCGGTTACACGATGGCGACGACCCCGCCACCGATCCCGCTCGACAACCCCCTCGACCTAGAAAGGGAGGGGGAGAAGGAAGAGAACAAGTAGCTAGATTATTCTGGCGTCTATCCTAATCTTCCAGGCAGACGGGCTGTACTGGGAGACCCTTACTCGGTCGGAGACTTCCGCTTTTCCACCCAGCTTTTCGACGGCTTCGGTGAGGATGCGTTCGCCCTCAGTGAATGGGTCGTCCCTCGGGGCCCAGTGGTAAAAATGTAGGATGCCTCCCGGCTTGACCATAGGGATCGCGACATCGAGATACTCATAGGCACCCTTCGGGAGGGGCATGAGGACCCTGTCAAACCTCTCCCCGAGCGCCGGGCAGACCTCACGGACGTCCCCGAGGATAGCCGTTACCTGATCACCGACCTTGTTGAGTCGTATATTCTCCACGCAGTACCTGTGCCCCTCTGGGTTGAACTCGACAGCGACGCATGAAGCCGTCCTTTGCCTCTTCGCTATGCAGATGGCGAAGGGCCCGATGCCGCTGAACATCACCAAGACTCTTTCCCCGGTGGTCACTTGGGATGTTATCTTCTCCCTCTCAGTCGACTCTCTCGGCGAGAAGTAGGCCTTGGCGGGGTCGACCTTGAAGACACAGCCCGACTCCTTGTGGAGTACTTCTGTATTCGGGTCACCTGCGAGGAGGGTCATTTCACGGACCCTGAAGCCACCCATACGCTCGGTCCCCTTAGAGAGGACACTCATCACATTCCTCTGGACGCACATCAGAGCCTCTCCTATAGAGGCCCCATACTGCTCAAGTTCGGTTGGGACTTCGATAACCGCGACCGCGCGTCCTTTAGAACCAATTACGTCGAATGATCGTGGCACAAGCCCGATTAATTCGGTTGGGATGATGCCTGACAGCTCGCTACGGATGTCCCGCTTCATGGCCGAAGCAGAATTTACCGCGGGAGGCTAATAGATGCTCCTATCCCCCACCTTCTTGGCGAGCTTACCCCTCGCGCGCACCTCAGGTATCTCGAACGTGTCGGGCTCCGAGTCCTCCTGGGTCTTCCTCTTTATGGTGAAGCCACATATCCCGTTGTCGAGAAGCTGGCGCTTGAAGCAAACCGCGTATGTGCACTTCGTAGGCTCGCACTCCGCCTCCGTCCACTGGCACCACGTGGACTTGCCCCTGAAGGACATCGCCCTCTTCGTACATGTAAAATCTCTACACCTAGAATAACAGGGTTGAGCTGATGACAAAACTCCAAGCACCTTCTCCGGTTGAGACGCTTAATACCAACAGAACCCATCCAAAGGAGCAATTTAAACTTTATCGACGCAATCCATGACAGAAGGGATAAAACGGATTCATGGATGTCACCTTACTCATCTATCCCCTGATTCATAAACGATCATTTAGGGGCATAGGACATAATTGCGTGACTACAAGTTGTATATAACGGTCGGAGACGGTATTACTTCACGATCCGTTCTTCAAGGAAGCCCACGGCTTTAGCCGTGGGAGAAATTGAAGGTGACTGAAAGTGGTGAACGTAGCCCCATAAATACCGTTACCAATAAACAATAACCGATGCTTCT
>JADGNG010000090.1 GCA_017883585.1 Candidatus Bathyarchaeota archaeon | reverse complement strand
CTCCCTGAACTTCTTGGCGTCCACGGTGAGTATCGTGTGGATAAGGGAATCGTTAAGCCTGTGGTGGATGTTTATCGTGCAATCTGAGCCAAGGATCTTGTCGAGTCTCGCCTTCGTGGCGGTAACTGCCTCGGCTAGGGTCGGCGTATCTGCGGTCATCGCTTGTGGAGTGTATAGGTGGGTCTACTCTATAATGGTGCCCCGGGGTTCCAAGGTACTGGACCGCCCCCGGCGGTGAAATTATGGCGCAAATTTTACTTTTGGGGGCGTCTCCCCGGGGATTCTCGGCGTGAAAGGTGTCAATTTTAGCGTAATTTCAGTGCTTTCTTTGCGTGGGGATGGCACCTTAGGCTAAAAAATCTATGGTAATCGGAGGCTTTTATTTGTCATTTTTCAGAAACGGGGCTATTTTTAGGGCTATCGACCCATATTTTCGACTTGTTTTAAACGTGGCTTTATGTTGACCTTGGTTTAGGGTCCCTCCACATGCACCAGAGGGTTGGGCCATCTGGGAGGTGGATCTCATCGGTGATCTCGAATCCGTGGCGCTGGTAGAGGGGGTTGTTTCTCGGGTTGCTGCTCTCTAGGTAAGCGGGTGTTCCCTCGGCGTCGAGGCTTCTTAGGGTGTGGCAGATGAGGGCGGAGGCGTAACCCTGCCCCTGCTTGCTCGGGTGGACGCCTATGAAGTCGAGGTACTGGTGGGGGACGCGTGGCCTCTTCGCCTCGCAGGCGTCGAAGAACGTCATCATCCTACGAAGCCTTCCTAGACCCGAATAGCCGAAGATGGGGGGTAGTCTGAATATGGGGTCGAGTGGGCCGTGGGGCTCGTTCAGCGCCTCGGGCGGTGCCCAGATGGCACATGCATTCAGGTCTTTAGTCGTCGTCTCCTCGCCGTAGCGGAGGGCCCCCAACATCCCCCTGCGAAACATGTCGCGTAAGGCACCCATCCTCCCCCCATCGGGGCGCATGGCCCAGTCGAGAACGGGGTCGGTGTTGAATGCTTGGGCGAGGACCTCTGAGAGGCGGGGTATGTCTTCCCTCCTGAGTTCCCTCACCTCTACGCTGGACACGGGGGGTAGATGTGTCTGCTCTTTAGATAACCCCTTTCATTGAGAGGCTACGACGGTCGCGCGCGCGTTAGGCTTACTTTGATGTTCGGTGGGTTTGGGGGAACGGTTTTATCCCTGGCTGGTGTCTGGTGGCGTTGGCTCGGCGGTCTAAGGCTGTGTCTGGAGAGGCTTCTAGGTACAGGTGGACGGTTTTAGGTATCGCCTGGCTCAGCTACCTCGCCGTCTATATGATCAGGGTCTCTGTGCCGCCTCTCTCCCCCTTTATCGTGGGGGAGCTCAGCCTATAGAAAACGGAGGTGGGACTCCTTATCTCGTCTGGGGCCATAGGGTACGCGGTGTTTCAGCTCCCCGCGGGATGGCTGATCGACAGGTTCGGGGTGAAGCGGATGCTTGTGGCGAGCTGCTTCGCCGCAGGCGCGATAATCTGTGGTATGTACTTTGCAAGTTCACTCCCGATTGCTTCCGCGGTTCTCTTTCTCGGGGGCTTCGGCTACGGCTGCTTCCCAGCCGTGGCGACGAAGGCGCTGCTGTTATGGTTCCCACCGACTGAGAGGGGGACGGCCGTGGGTCTCCAGCAGACCTCGATTAACGCGGCGGGGATAATTACTGCGGTGAGCCTGCCCATCCTAGCGGGGGTGCTGGGGTGGCGCTTCGGGTTCATTGGCGTCGGGGTCTTCTCGATTGTAGTGGCGTTTGTCGTCTACGTCTTCTATCGGGAGGTGTCGGTTGAACGAGTCGGGCCATTTGCGCGTAGGAAGTCGAGCCTCGCTGACTTGAGGGAGGTCGTCTTCAACAGGAACATCTTGCTCGTGAGCGCCTCCTGCATAGGCTTCATGGCGGTCGACTACTGCCTGACGACCTATCTTGTGATCTACCTCACTGAGTCGGTGGGGTTGGCGGTTGCCCTCGCGGGTGTCTTCCTCGCACTCACGAACATCGGGGGGCTGATAGGTAAGCTCTTCTTCGGTGTGATGAGCGACCGCTTCTTCGGGGGGAGCAGGAAGAAGCCGCTGCTAGTCGCGGGTTTCGTTATGCTTACCGTCTCCGTCGCGGTTCAGGCAGTGAGCCCAACGTCACCTGGGTGGTTGATTGCCCTCGTCTTCGGTGTCTTCGGCTTTAGCGCCATCGGCTGGGGCGGGATGAATCTGATACTCGTCTCGGAGTCGACTCGGAAGGAGAACTCGGGGCTCGCCATGGGGTTCTCGCTGATGATATTGCTCATTGGAAACATCGCGGGTCCGCCGATCTTCGGTTATATTGTTGATGTGACGGGCAGCTACTCGCCTGCGTGGTGGTTCCTGACGGCATGTAGCGTGGGGGCCGTCGCACTGATGTTACTGGTGAGGGAGAGGAAGGAAGAATAGCCTAGAACATCGGCTTTCGCTGGTTTCTGTTTATCGGCTTGTTCTCGGATTGGGCGAGGGGGAAGCGTCTGTCATGTCCCTTGTTCTTCGTGTCCTCTTGTTTGCCCGTTGGTTGGGGTGGTATAATGGTGCCGCAGAATACGCATGTGTGTTCCTTTCCCTCTTCTGCGGGTGGGGTGGGGTTGAGTTTTCCGCAGTGTGGGCATTTAAGGTAGACTGGGCTCGACATCCCTTCAATCTAGGTGAGGCTGGGAGAAATAGGTTTCTAGAGGCTTAGGCCCTTCTCCATTATCTCGAGGGTGTGGCCGTCGGGGTCCTTGAAGAAGGCGATGTTGGCGCCGTTCATCTGGACCTTGCGTAGTTCGGTGCCTGCGGCTTCGAGTTTCTTTACATTAGCGGCCCAGTCAGGGACGTGTATGGCGAGGTGGGTCCAGTTGCCGCTTGGAGACGGGCAGGGTGAGCCTGGGCGTTGGACGAGTTCCATTAGCCCCTTACCCATGTCGAGGACGGCGATCTTGGCCTCGCCGCTTGTCCAGCGTGTCTTCTCCTTCCAGCCAAATAGGTCTTGGTAGAAGATGAGGCTCTTTTCGAGGTCTTTGACGTATACTCCGCAGTGATCTAGGTATGACATGGGTGTGTGGTGTGGCTGGTGGGTTTTAGGGTTATCGGGGGTGAGTTGTTGGTTGATCAATAAAACAACGTATGTGACCTGTACGCAAGCAACTTGGGAAAATGCGGGAACAGTCACCAGTTATTTACATGACTTGTTTTTAGTAATTGGAGTAATTAGTATGGTAACTTATTAGATTCGATGATAGGGCATTTACTTAATTAAAAAATTGAATAACAAAAAAAATTCTATGGTGGTGTACGTGGCATGGCTACTTTTTCTCGCTGAGGATGGCGATCCTCGCGGCCGCGAGACGTGCCACCGGTATACGGAATGGGCTGCAACTCACGTAATCGAGCCCAGCCTCGTGGAAGAAGTAGATGCTCTCCGGGTCACCGCCGTGTTCGCCGCAGATGCCTATCTTGATCTTCGGGTTCGCGGGGCGCGCCAACTTGACGCATATCTTCACCAGTTCGCCGACGCCCTTCTTGTCAAGCGTCTGGAATGGGTCGTCTGGGAGTATCTTCTTCTCCACGTAGATGGGGAGGAAGGTGCCTTGGGCGTCGTCGCGACTCAGACCCATGCCGGTCTGCGTCAGGTCGTTCGTGCCGAAGCTGAAGAAGTCGCACTCCTTCGCCATCTCGTCCGCCGTCAACGCGGCGCGCGGCATCTCGATCATCGTCCCGTACTTGAAGATGATCTTCTCCCCGTACTTCTGCATCGCCTCGTCGTACGCCTTGACCACGAAGGGTTTCAGGTACGCCAGCTCGCGCCACGTGATTGTCCCGGGGATCATGATCTCAGGGTGCGGGTCGTCCCCCTCCTTCTTCAGCTCGCATGCCGCCTCGAAGATGGCCTTCGCCTGGGTCTCGTAGATTTCAGGGTACATTACACCTACACGGCAAGCGCGTAGCCCGATCATCGGGTTCGCCTCCTGTATCCTCCTCACCTTGCCGAGGAGGACCCTCTTCGCCTCGATCTCCTTCTTCGGCGCCTTCGCTTTCTCCAACTCGTATATCTCGGTGATCACGTCAACTTCGCGGGGCATGAACTCGTGGAGCGGCGGGTCGAGAAGCCTGATCTGTACGGGCTTGCCCTTCATCGCCCTGAGCAGGCTCTTGAAATCCTTTTTCTGCATGGGGAGCAGCTTGTCCAGCGCCTTCTGGCGGTCCTCCTTAGTGTCCGCCATGATCATCTCGCGGACGAGGGCTACACGCTCGACCCCGAGGAACATGCGCTCCGTCCTCGTAAGGCCGATGCCGGCAGCTCCGTTCTCGTACGCCTTCATCGCGTCCTTCTCATCGTTGGCGTTCGCCCAGACGCCTAGGCGCCTGTACTTGTCCGCCCAGCCGAGCAGGGTAGCGACCTCCCCGCCCACCTTGGGTTCGATGAACTCAACCTCGCCGAGGTAGACATCCGCCGTGAGGCCATCGATGGTTATCAGGTCGCCCTTCTTCACCACCGTCTCCCCAACCGTGAAGACCTCCTTGTCGAGGTCGATGTGGAGCGCCTCGCAGCCGACTATCGCGGGCTTCCCGATTCCTCGGGCGACGATTGCAGCGTGGCTCGTCATGCCTCCCCTGCTGGTGAGGATGCCCTCGGCGGCGACCATGCCCGCGATGTCCTCGGGCGTTGTCTCGGGGCGTACGAGTATGACCTTCTTGCCAGCGGCCTTCCACTCCTCTGCCTCCTTGGGCACGAAGACGACCTGTCCTGTCGAAGCGCCGGGGCTAGCGGGCAGTCCTCGGCAGATGGCCTTCTTATCCGTCGCCGGGTCGATCGTCTTGTGGAGCAGAAGCTCGATCTGCTTCGGCTCGACGCGGAGGATCGCCTCCTTCTCGTCGATGAGCTTCTCCTCCACCATGTCGACGGCACACTTAACCGCCGCTTTAGCCGTCCGCTTCGCGTTGCGGCACTGGAGCATGTAGAGTGTGTCCCTTTCGATGGTGAACTCGACGTCTTGCATGTCCTTGTAGTGGGACTCGAGCTTCTCGACGATGCCGACGAGCTCCTTGTGGATCTTTGGCATCTGCTTCTTCAGATCATCGAGGCCGATGGGTGTGCGTATCCCCGCCACCACATCTTCGCCCTGCGCGTTGAATAGCAGCTCCCCTAGAATCTTCTTCTCGCCGCTGCTCGGGTCACGCGTGAACAGCACACCGCTGCCCGAGTCGTCGCCGAGGTTCCCGAAGACCATCGTCTGAATATTGCAGGCGGTCCCCATGTCGTCCGGAATCCTCTCCATTTTCCTGTACGTGATGGCCCTTGGCGTGTTCCAGCTGTTGAAGACCGCAGCGATGGCGAGTCTCAGCTGCTCGTATGGGTCCTCGGGGAACTCCCTCTTGACCACCTTCTTGTAGAGTTTCTTCTGCTCCGCAACAACACTCTTGAGCGCCATAGCGCTGAGCTCGGGGTCGCTCTTGACGCCCTCCTTCTTCTTCCAAGCCTCGTGGATGGCGTCGAACTCCTTCCTCTCCGTTCCCATAACGACATCGGCGAACATAGTCACGAAGCGCCTGTAGGCGTCGTAGACGAAGCGCTCATCCTTCGTGAGCTTGGCTAAGCCGGCAGCAACCACGTCATTGATACCGAGGTTTAGGACGGTGTCCATCATCCCCGGCATACTGCGGGGTGCCCCACTGCGGACGCTGAAGAGGAGTGGGTTCTTCCCGTCCCCAAACTTCTTGTCCGTCGCCTTCTCTATGCCCTTCAGGTGGAAGAGTACATCTTCCCAGAGCCCGTCGGGGAAGTTGCCCTTAGCCGCAAAGAACTCCGCGCAGGTCTTCGTAGTAATCGTGAAGCCGGGTGGGACGCGCAGCCCCATGTTCACCATCTCGGCGAGGTTCGCGCCCTTGCCGCCCAGCAGATCCTTCATGTCCTTATTGCCCTCAGCGAAGTCGTAGACACGCTTTACCATCGAAGTCAACTCTCAGATGAACAAAACTCCCGGAGAGCTACTCATAAATGTACCCCCAAAATCACCGGAAAACCAAGGTGTTAACGACGATTAAAACGTCGTACAGTCCCAATAAGCCTCAATAAATGCGTCTAACTGAAAATAAGGGTGATATTTCACCCAGTTTCGCCGAAAGAGCCCACTTTCAGCCTCCTCTCAGGCTTTTTAGAAAGGGTTATAAACCGCCTCTAGACTCGGTATATTAGTCTTTCGGAGTGGTTCTTTGGCAGCGACGCTACGAAGCAAGACTGTGTGCACCGAATGCGGCAGCACAAATCTCCTCCGCGATTATGACTCAGGCGAGCTCGTCTGCGAGAAGTGTGGATTCGTCCTCTCCACGACCCTAATCGATCAGGGCCCGGAGTGGCGCGCATTCGACCAGGAGCAGAGGGACAAACTGCCCCGCGTCGGCGCCCCCGTGACGTGGACCATACACGACAAGGGATTGAGCACCACCATCGGCTGGCAGGACCGAGACGCCTCCGGGCGCAGGCTCAGCCCCGAGGAGCGTGCAAGGCTCTACCGTCTTCGCAAGTGGCAGCGCCGAAGCAAGGTCAGTGACTCAACTCAGCGCAACCTCGCACACGCCCTCAGCGAGATGAGCAAGATCGCCTACAAGCTCAACCTACCACGTAACGTCATCGAAACCTCAAGCATGATCTACCGCCGAGCAATTCAGAAGCAGCTCATCAGAGGCCGCACAATCCAGAGCGTCGCGGTCGCCAGCATCTACATGGCGTGCCGCCAGTGCAACGTCATCCGCACCCTCGAAGACGTGGCAGTCGCCGCCAACATCACCAAGAAGGAGGCGGCCCGCAACTACCGCTTCCTCCTACGCGAGCTACAACCCGAGGTCCCGCAGGTCGACCCACACGGCTATATCAGCAAAATCGTGAACAAGCTCGCTCTCACTGGGGAGACGGAGATGCTCGCCATGGGCATACTCAAGAAGGCGTCCAGTATGCGCCTTACGAGCGGCAGGGGCCCATCGGGTATAGCCGCTGCCTGCATCTACATAAGCAGCCAGCTCACCGACGAGCGTCGCACACAGGGCGAGATAGCGAAAGAGGCGCAGGTGACGGAGGTCACCATCAGGAACCGTTACAAGGAGCTCGCTCAGAAGCTAGACTTCACGGTGAGCCTCTAAACCTTTATTCGACCCCCGCTTCTAGTTCGGTGACCTTTATGGGTGACCAGTTCATCGTCTTCACCGGCAGGCCCAACGCGGGCAAGAGCAGCATTATACGCGCTGTCACCGGGTTGAAGGTCGACGTCGGCAAGGATCCGGGCACCACCCAGAAGATCATGCGCTACCCCGTCGCCGAGGGCCTCATCCTGATAGACATGCCCGGCTACGGCAAGAGCCTCCGAAGCAGCCGTGGAAAGCAGGAGGAGACTAAGGACGACATACTCGACTTCCTCGAGCTCCACGCGGGGAGCATAGCTGTCGCCATCCATGTCGTTAACGTGAGCACCTACCTAGAGACCGAGATGCGCCTCGCCAAAAAGGGCTTCATACCCCTCGACGTCGAGATGGTACACTTCATGAAGAGGGACCTTGGCGTCACTGTCCTCGTAGCGCTGAACAAGATAGACAAGGGGCCCAAAGACTACATAGAGGACAACGTCGAGGCTATCAAAGAGGGGCTCGGCCCATCGATCCCCGTCTTCCCAGTGAGCGCCCGTACCGAAGAGGGTGTCGGCGCGCTCAAGGAGGAAGTAAGAAAAAGGCTGGCCATACGGGGCTTCCAGAGCCCCTTCGAGAAAGTGCGCTAGGCTACTGCTCGCAGCCCACGACGCCCGCGGCGTCGACAGCAAAGCGGGCCTTGTCCTCGGGGAGATAGGGTGAGTCGATGATTGTGGCGATCCTCGTGTTCTCCTTTCCCTTCCTGAGGTAGACGCGGTGTGTGCAGGCGTGCGCCATCACGTGGCCGCCCGTCGGTTTATTCGGATCGCCGTATGAGGTGTCTGGCTTAGCTTGCACCTGGTTGGTGAGGACGACGGCGAGGCTGAATGCCTCCGCGACGCGTAGCAGCGCTGCGAGGCATGAGCCTATTTTCTGCTGGCGGTCGCTGAGGGTTCCCCTGCCAATGAACTCGCCGCGGAAGTGGCCGATCATCGAGTCAACGATCACTAGCTTGACGTTGTGCTCCTGCACCACCTGGGGGAGGTTCTTGATGAGTATGGTTTGGTGCTCGCTGTTGAAGGCGCGCGCGACGAGGACGTTCTGGAGGATTGTGTTGGCGTCGTAGCCGCGTGCCTCCGCGATCTGTTTGATGCGCTCGGGGAGAAAGGTGCCCTCCGTGTCGATGACACAGACCTTGCTTCCGAATCCACCCTGGTCTACTGGCTGCTGTGCGAGGACGCTGAGGGTGAAGCAGATCTGGGTCTTGCCGCTGCCGAACTCGCCGATGAGTTCGGTGATGGCGTCGGTCTCTATTCCCCCGCCGAGTATCTTGTTGAGGTCAGGGCTCCCCGTGTTGCACTTCAGCATGCGCATCCTCTTCTCTAGGACCTCCGTGGCGGGGATGAAGCCGAGGTCTACCTTTTCGCGGGCGAGCTGGTTGACCTTCTGGGCGGTGTCCGCGCCCATGCCGGTGAGTTCCTCTATCTCCCTGCTGGGGGTGATGGCTATGGATTCGTAGGTGCTGAGGCCTGCCTTCCTCAGCTTCGCCATTGTGGCGCTTGATACGCCTTCTAGTTCTACTGGGTCCTTCTTCTCGACGTCCTCGGCCATCTTAATCGATTCGGTTGGGTCCACTTTCGCTTATAACGCGTGCGCACATGTTTGGAAGGGGGAGTCGAGTAAAAGTGGGTCAGGCGGAGAGGAAGCCGCCGTCCACCGCTAGGAGCGCCCCGGTGACGTAGCTGGAGAGGTCGCAGGCAAGGAAGAGCGCGGCCCTCGCGACCTCGTCTGGGTCCCCGACGCGCCCCATGGGGAGGCGTGCCATGAAGTCGTACCCCGTCTTGGCGAGGCCAATGTTGCCCCTGAAGAACTCGGTGGCGGCCCCCCTCGTGCCGGGGGTGACTATGCCGCCGGGGAGGAGGACGTTTACGCGGAAACCCTTGTCACCGAAGTCGCGTGCGAGGCCGCGGGTGAGACCGATGACCCCCGCCTTCGAGGCGTCGTAGTGGACCATCCCCCTCTTGAATGGGAGGACCGCCTCGATGCTGCCGACGTTAATGATGACGCCTCCCTCCTTCTTCCGTGCCTCGATCATACGTTGGCACATCCAGAGCACGGCCTCGAGGTTGATAGCGTAGACCTTCTGGAAGAACGCCTCGTCGATTTCGAGGAAGTCGCAGAATGGGTAGATGCCTGCATTGTTGACGAGGATGTCCGGTATGGAGCCCTTGAGGGAGTTCCAGAGGGCATCTATCTCGGGCTTCTTGGAAAGGTCGACCTTATTCGTTGCCACGTAAACGCCTAACTCCCCGAGTTCAGCCGCCGTCTCCTTCAGCTTCTTCTCATCCATGTCGACGAGGATGAGGTCCGCGCCAGCTTCGGCGAAGCGGTCCGCTATCGCCTTACCTATGCCCGCGGCAGAGCCGGTTATGAGCGCGCGCTTCCCCCTGAGGGAGACGAGTTCGCTGAGTGGCTTCTTCGATCCCATCGCTACACCAATCCCCGAATACTCGGATGCGTCTTTAACGTTTCCCCGCGGGGTCGCGTAAATGATATCAGTCCAACGGGGGACTCCTACTGGATCGATTTGGTCGACGTCAAGGTCCTGAAGGAATCCGCGAAGAAGGAGGTAGACTCCCAGAGGAGTCGTTTAGTCGAGATCGCGAAGTGGATGTACGAGAACCCGGAGCTTGGTTCCGAGGAGTTCAAGGTCTATGCCCTCCTGACGGGGGAGCTTGAGAAGCAGGGGGCGAAGGTGGAGGGGGAGCTACTTGGGATACCCACCGCGTTCTCCGCTTCTTGGAATGGGAAGAGGAAGGGGCCGAAGATCGCGGTGCTCGCTGAGTACGACGCTCTGCCCGGGGTAGGGCACGGCTGCGGTCACAACCTAATCGCGGCATCCGCGGTAGGCTCAGGGGTCGCCGCGGCTAGGGCCGCTAAAGACCTCCCCGGTGAGATCATGGTCATCGGGACCCCCGCAGAGGAGGGTAGGGGGCCGAGCGCGGGTAGTAAGGTCATCATGGCGAACAAGGGGTTCTGGGACGACGTCGATGGAGCGATAATGCTGCACCCCGCGATGCACTACGGAGTCGGGGGTAAGGCCCTCGGCATCTGGCAGCTGAAGATGGAGTTCAAGGGCCAGACGAGCCACGCCGCTGCGTCCCCCGAGAAAGGTGTAAACGCTCTAAACGCCGCCACACTCGCCTACATGGCGACCCATATGCTCAGGCAGGAGGCGCGCCGTGACGCGAATCTCATCATCCACGGCATCATCACCGAGGGGGGACTCGCGAACAACATAATCCCCGACAGGGCTGTCTGCGAGTTCGGGGTCCGCAGCAGCGACGAAAAGTACCTCGTCACAATGGTGGATAAGGTGGAGAAGTGCGCCGAAGGCGCAGCAATCGCTACCGGGGCGCAGGTTAAGGTGACGAAGCACAAGCTGTACAGCAGCATGAAGCCCAACATCCCGCTCGTCAAGATCCTCTACCAGAACTATGTCGATCAGGGGGTCAAGGTAGATGACTGGCAGGAGACACAGGCGGGGATACCCATGGCCTCAACCGACTTCGGGGACGTGAGCCAGAGGTGTCCCTCGGCTGGCAGCTACATCGGAATAGGCCCAGAGAACACCCCCGGTCACAGCAAGCAGCTAGCCGATTGCACAATGACGAAGGAAGGACTCGACGCGATGGTGATCGGGACGAAGGCGCTCGCCATGACGATGGTCGAGTTGCTCGCCAAGCCGGAGCTGCTCAAGGAGGCTCGGGACTATTTCCAGTCCCACTAGGCTCCTACCCCTCTCGTTTTTACCGTGTCGTGGTCGGGTATATCACTCTCAACGTTCCTAATCGTTTTGATAGCTAATGCGCCTATCGAGATGAGTGCTCCTATTATCCCTAGGAAGACAAAGAGTAGTCCAATTCCAGCACCGGGTCCTGTGCCGACGAGCCAGCCGAAAACTCCGTAGAGTGCACCCCCAGGCATCATTGAGGGGGTCATCACCCTGTCGGCGAGTGGGCCGGCTATCACCATCGCGACGGGGGTAGATATCTGGGCTATAAGAGCGCGTGTTGCGAAGACCCTCCCCTGGACCTCTGGCGGCACCTTCGACTGCCAGATAGCCTGGTTCGAAGCGTTCGTCACTGGGCCGAATATCATTGTGACGAAGGCACCGACCATCCAGATGATCGGCGCTTGGCCCATCCCTAAGATCGTCATTCCGAACAGAGTGCTTCCGATCATCCCAAAGAGGACGCCGTAGACCCGCCTCTTAGGTCCACCCCAGATACTCATGGCTACCCCGCCAACAACGCCGCCGACGCCGAAAGCGGCTTGAACCGCCCCAGTTATCACAGTGTCATTTCCAGTCCTCAGCATCAGCATCGGAGTCAGGACGGTGAAGGCGAAGCCCATGACGAGGTTTGAGGCGAAGAAGCTGAGCTGCAGCCCCAGTAACCCGCGCCTCTCAGCTATGTATCCAAAGCCGAAGACGGCGTCCTTAAGGATGCTCTTCTTTTCCTCCGTCCTCTGCGGCTGGGGGATCACGAGTACGAGGAGGATGCTCACGGCGGCGATGAATGTGACTATGTCGATAGTCAGGATGCCAGAGACCCCTATGATGCCGAGGAGTATCCCCGCTGCAGCGGGGGCGATTATGTTCGAGATGGAGTCGGCTAGGCTGAGCATCCCGCTCGCCCTCGCGTAGTCCTTTTTTTCCACCATTAGAGAGATCGAGGCACTGTACGCGGGCCACTGGAAAGACTGGAAGATGCCCGTGAACGTCCCCGTCACGTAGAGGTGCCAGACCTCGAGCCTGCCCGTGTAGAGGAGCGCGAAGACCACGATCGTTGCGATGCCAGCGGCGACGTCGCTTATCATCATGACGAGCTTCCTGTTCCATCTGTCGACGAGGGCGCCGGCGATGGGGAACATGAGGACCGAGGGGCCGAAGCTGAAGAGGGCGACGAGTGCGAGGGTAGTGGCCTGCCCCGTCTTCTCCCACGCCCAGATGCTCAGGGCGAACTGGCTCATGTATGTGCCTAAGAGGCTGAGAAACTGCCCCGACCAGACGACGGAGAATAGGCGCATCCCCGAGAGTCTGATTCTCCCCCCGCCAATGCTCTGAGCCATCGAAACCGAGAACCCTCGTCTCACATATTAATCTAACAGAAAAACGAACCGCGCGCGCCCGGTCACGCCAGCGGTATGACCTTGAGCTCAGAGAGGTCACTGAGGCTGTTGATCTTTATCATAGCCCCCGAGAGGGTGTAGAGGTTGTTCCCGATGTAGAGGCTCTTGTAGATGCTGTAATCAGAGTTGAACCAGTAGCCGCTCTTCAGCAGGTCATCGCCTGTTATGTGGGTGATTCTACCGCGGAGCTGGATGCCCTCGGTGCTTATCTGGAAGACGTAGGCGCCTTGGTAGACGAACGAGCCGTAGGCGCTAGAGGAGATGCTGCCACCCGCGTAATCGGTGGCGTCCACCTTTGCCTCAAGTATTGGGATTACGAGCAGGTTCCTCTCCCTGCTGAAGAGGAACGCCCTGTGGTCGGTGAGGGCGGGGGAGTCGGAGCCCCTGTCACCTATCTCGATCTTCGCCACCTCACGAGGGTTGGAGACGTCGCTCACGTCGAAGAGGCTGAGCTTCACTCCCTGATAGTAGGCGAACTCACCCCCCTCAGCGTCAACAGCCTCCTTCCCGAGGCCTATCACATGGGTCTCGTCGTACGGGTGGAGGTAGTTGCTGTAGCCGGGTATCTTGAGCTGCCCCAGAACCTTCGGGGCGGTCGGGACGGATAGGTCGACGACGAAGAGCGGGTCGACCTTCTTGAAGGTGATTAGGTAGAGGCGGTCTCCCATGAATCGGGCGCTGTATATCTGCTCCCCGCTCGCGAGGTCCTCCAGAGTCCCCACTATCTTGAGTTTAGCGTCGAGGACATAGACATTATTCTTCGAGCTGCCCACGCCCCATGCGTACCCAGTCGTTGTTGCTATCCTGAAGTAGCCGTTGTAATCGTCCATGCTGAACTGGTTGAGGACCCAGCCGGGGACGCTGCCGTCCGCGACCCCCTCGATGCTCCCGCCGTTTAGCGCTATCTTGTGGACCCCCGTCGAGGAGTCGCTGGGGGAGGTAAGGTAGAGAT
>JADGNG010000089.1 GCA_017883585.1 Candidatus Bathyarchaeota archaeon | reverse complement strand
GCAAGCTGGTCGGTATAGCCACTTGGCGCGACGTGCGCCTCGCGGAGCATACCCTAAAGGTCCGCGACGTGATGACGAAGAAGGTCGTAACAGGCGCCGAGGACATAACCCTCGACGAGGCGAAGCAGGTCCTCCACAAGCACAAGATCGAGAAGCTGCCTATCGTTGACAAGGACAAGCACGTCAAGGGCCTCATCACCATGAAGGACATCACCCTCAAGGGTGACTTCCCCGACGCGATTCGCGACGAGGAGGGACGTCTCATCTGCGCCGCAGCAGTAAGCCCATTCGATCTCGAACGCGCCAAGGCGCTCGACAGGTACGTCGACGTACTCTTCACAGATGTAGCCCACTTCCATAACAAGAACTGCTTTGACGCCGCCAAGGTGCTTGTCAAGGAGATGAGCGCTGAGGTCATAGTCGGCAACATAGGAACCTATCAAGCCGCCGAGGACTGCATTACAATGCTCGACGGTATCGCAGGCGTCAAATGCGGCATCGGATCGGGCTCTATCTGCTCCACAAGCGTTGTCACACGCGCGGGCGCACCGACGCTCTTTGCCACCAGCAACGCAGCGGACGCCGTGAGGAACCACAAGGCCAAGATCAGCGTCATCTCAGACGGTGGCTTACGCAACCCCGGCGACATCGCCGTCGCGCTAAGCGTTGGCGCAAACGCTGCAATGATGGGCAACGTCTTCGCCGGATGCAGCGAATCCCCTGGGCGATTAGTTGCCATGGAGGGGCGTTACTACAAGGAGTACTATGGTATGGGCAGCGCCAGAGCAAGGAAGAAGCGCTTCGCGCAGGACCGCTACAGCCAGCCGAGCAAGGCGATAAGTGAGGGCGTAGAGGGATGGGTGCCCTATAGGGGACCAGTAGCCGACATCATACGCGAATATGTCGGCGGCCTCAAAGCCGCTATGGGTTACATAGGCGCTTCCGACATCCAGCAGATGTGGGAACGGTCACGTCTAGCACTCGTCACAGAGCGTGGCTACCAGGAGATAGCGCCTCATGACATCATGATGCCAGGTCCCAACCGGCTTCTCTAGACTTTTACTAAACCTGTTAATTCTGCCCTCCATTTAAGGGCAAGTTCTAATACCGAGACACGGAGCCTACCCCAGCAAGGGAGTCGAAAGGCATGATCAAGCGCGCCCTCATAAGCGTCTCCGACAAGTCAGGCCTCGAGGAACTAGTCAAAACCCTCGGCGCCATCGGCGCAGAGATTGTGAGCAGCGGCGGCACCGCCAAGAAGATCAGGGAACTCGGCTACGCGAAGCTCACCGAGGTGAGCGACTACACCGGCCACCCCGAGAGCCCAGGCGGGCTCCTAAAGACGCTCCACCCACGCGTCCATGGCGGCTTACTCCTCAGTAGGGACATCCCCGAGCACAGGGAGTTCATGGATAAGCACGGGATCAAGTCATTCGAGATGGTCATCGTTAATCTTTATCCGTTTGAGGCGACGGTTGCAAAGGGTGTTGAGCTGCTCGAGGCGGCGGAGAACATCGATATCGGCGGCCCAACAATGATACGCAGCGCGGCGAAGGCGGCGCTACTCTACGGAAAGGTTGCTGTTGTTACGGACCCCAAGCAGTATCCAGATATCATCAATGCACTCAAGAAGAACAAGGGCGAGATACCCAAGAAACTCATTAGGGAACTCGCTGAGGCCGCATTCCGCCGCTCATCAGCCTACGACTCAGCCATCACGGCGTACCTGGAGAAGGAGGGATTGAAGAAGTGAGCATAAAGAAGCTGTACAGGACCAAGCTAGAGGAGAGCTTCCCCGAGAAGATCAAGATCACACTAGGGGATCAGGAGATCGAGTACCACAAGGCGCAGAGCCTGAGGTATGGCGAGAACCCCCACCAGCCAGCGGCGTACTACGCCCCGAAGGAGGGCAAGCTCACCGTCGGCGCCATGAAGATAATTAAGACGGGCAAGGGCGGCCTCAGCCAGACCAATATCGAGGATATGAACAACGCCTGTAACATAGTGCGGTACTTCGACGACGCAGCATGCGCGATTATGAAGCACGTCAACCCAAGCGGCGTAGCAGCTGCTAGGAAGGGTGACACGTTGAAGGCAGTCTTCAAGAGGGCGTGGGAGAGCGACCCAGTCGCCGCTTTCGGATGCGTCGCCGGTTTTAACAAGCCCGTCGACAAGGAGACCGCCGAGGAGATAATGAGCAACTACGTCGAGGTTGTTGTGGCCCCCGGCTTCGCCCCCGAGGCGTTGCCCGTCTTCGAGCAGAAGAAGGACATACGCATCATCCAGGTCGACAACATCTACGCTGGCAGCCGATTCGTCGGGGAGGATCCGTGGCCCCTCGTTATGAGCACCATGACCGACGGCAGCTTCGTCCTCAGCGCACCGATGCTGACGAGGATGAGGAGTGTCAACGACTTCCGCTGGGTTACAGAGAGTAAGGGTACCGAGAAGCAGGCATTCGACCTCCTCTTCTCATGGTATGTGAACCTCAACGTTAGGAGTAACGGCGTCGTCCTCGCGGACGATAGTCAGACCCTGGGAGTCGGCACGGGGCAGCAGGACCGCGTCATCGCCGTCAGGCAGGCGCTGCAAAAAGCGGAGGAGAGGGGACACAAGGACAGGCTCAAGGACGCCGTCTTAGCCAGCGACGGCTTCTTCCCCTTCCGCGATAGTATCGACGTTCTCGCCAAGTACGGTATCAAAGCGTGTTGCCAGCCCGGGGGGAGCATAAAGGACGACGAGGTCATAGCGGCGTGCAACGAGCACGGCATCGCGATGGCCTTCACAGACGAGCGCTGTTTCCGCCACTTCTAACCCCCATTCTCATATACCTCCTCCACACTCCCGCTAGCCATGAAGAGCGAGACGATCAAGGCAGGTGGATACACTCTCTCCTACACCTACCATAAGGGCAAGAAGCCCATGACCA
This sequence comes from Candidatus Bathyarchaeota archaeon, assembly GCA_017883585.1. GTDB lineage: Archaea > Thermoproteota > Bathyarchaeia > TCS64 > TCS64 > UBA8941. The sequence goes on along the minus strand of JADGNG010000089.1, from coordinate 11,261 downwards.
TAGTCCCTATCCACGGGCTGGGTGGCTCGAAGGATTACTGGCAGCCCATACACGACTATCCCGAGCTCGCGGCGTACAGCGTCCTCATCCCTGACCTCATCGGATTCGGCGACTCCCAACCAGCACCGAAGGGCTTCAAGTACACGATGAGGGAGCAAGCGGAGGCGGTGAAGGCGCTCATTGACGCGGTCGGCGTCAAGGGTGACGTTCTCCTCATCCCCCACAGCATGGGCGGACCAATCGGCATCTACCTCGCAGAGCTAATCGGCTCACGCGTCAAGGGTATCATCTACGCGGAGGGCAACATCGACTTCAACGACTGTTTCGGCAGCAACCTCGTCATCACAAAGTACACCTACGACGAGTACCTTAAGACGGGTTTCCAGAAGGACCTCGATGGTATGGTGAAGAGGGGATACACCCCGAGCATGATGGCAAGCCAGGCGAAGGCAGGCGCCATCACCATGTACCACAGCAGCGAGGACCTAGTCAAGGTCAGCAAAGAGGACAAGCTCGCAGGGGAGCTGAAGGCGCTCAAGGTCCCCACGCTCATCGTCTACGGCGAGAAGAACAAGGGGCTCTGGACAAGCGAGAAGAAGATGGCTGTACTCTTTCCCCTCGTCTACGTCCCAGGTGCGGGGCACGTCATGATGGGCGACAACCCCGACTTCTTCTACGGCGAGGTCGTCAAGTTCATCAAGGGTCTGAAGTAGCTAATCCCTTGAGAGCGGGCTCGTGCTGCAGTGGGGCCCGCCGAGTAGGTCTAGGTAGCTGTCCTCCCACTCGTGGACCTTTATCCCGTTCTCCCTGAGCACCCCGATGGTCTTCCTGTTCCTCTTGTAGGTGATCACCGACTTGGGGCGGGTGGCGACGATGTTGCCAGCTCCGCGCGCTTGCTCGAGGAAGGCGGCGTATAGGTGGCCGACGTCGTTCTCCTTCTCAGGCAACCCACCCACGTACATGAGGCCGTCCGCGTCGAGTTTACCCTCCTTAACGAGGAAGTCAATAAGGCTGACCTCTGTCCGCAAAGGCTCAGGTTTGCCCCCCTTGTTGACATAGATGGTCGTCCTACCTCCGTGCTTGAAGCCTTCGGGGTGGATCATTGGCCCCATCGGTCGGTAGTCTGCATCGCTCTGTTGCCGCAGCGCTTCAAGCGTCTTTAAGAGGAGTCTCTTCGGGGGCATCCCCTTGACGACCTCGGTGTCCCATACGTAGGGCATGACCAAGGCCCGCTTCGTGTCCGGGTAGTTGATTGTGACGTCGAGGTGCATGTAGTCGAGGGCGGGATAGTCGGGGAGCTGCACGGCGCAGACGTATTTGATCTTTCCCTCGCGGTCATGCTTGAACAATTCCTCGGCGCATCGCTTGATGCCGGTGAGAGTGCTCCTCTGCCCCATGCCGATGGCGACCGTCTCCGAATCCACTATCTGCGTGTCGCCTCCCTCCACGTTCGGCGGCTCTGTGATGACACCCCCAGTCTCGTTCGCGTCCCAGACGATCTCAACATGCTTCGAGAGCGTAGGGTCCAACTCGTATGCGAGCTTGACCACCCGGACCTCGTGCCGCCTGCTGTATCGGCGCATGTTGCATATGACGGTCCCAACCTGCGTCGTGAAGCTCGTGTCCCTGCTGTAGGGCCAAGCGACGCGACGGAAGTCGGGGAGGACAACGCGGTCCTGCTTGGCGTCGTAGTATGGTGCATCGGGATATCCGTAGATGAGATGCTCGAGCTTCAGCTCCTCCGGCATCGGCGCCGAGGGAAATCCCTCCCAAATCTCCTTGATGATTTCCTTCTTCTCCTTGGTAGTCGCCTTCTCAAGCGCCTTCCCAATTATACTCGTGACCTCAAAGACCTTGACGCCCTCCTCTCCCAGCATCTTCGGTAGCTGGAGCCACTCATCGTGTCCCCCCTCTATCTGAGGGTGGACGCACCGAGGGAGATACTGCAGGCTCGACTCGACGCCCTCGAAGGGGAGCCTCTTCTCCCAGAACGACTCGACGCTATCCTGGATGAGGACCGCGTTGAGCCTGCCCGACTCTGAGTTGACCGTCCACATGCACTAGGATCGGGTGCATGCCTCTAAAACGGTTTGCAGACTACTCATTGATGACGTTGCCGTAGGTCTCCTTCGTGTAGAGGAGGAGGACGGCGAACGTCATGGCTGCTATGCTGATGCTGATGAGTCCGGGGATGAAGAAGCTGCCCGTCTGGTCGACGAGGCTGCCGTATAGAGGAGTCATCAGGCTGGAGAAGACGATGTTCGCTCCGTTTAGCAGACCGAGGCCGATGGTCGCCTTGCGGACGGGTAGGACCTCGCCGACCATGCTGAAATAGATGACCCAGACGCTGTTGCCGACTCCCATGAGGCACCAGAGGCCCGCGTAGAGGGCGACGCCGAGCCCTGCGGGCATCATCACGACCCCGATTAGGGCGAGGAGGAAGAGGCCGAAGAAGGCTATGATTGGCGTCTTCCGCTTCCTCAACCTGTCGCTGATTATCCCCATGGATAGGCAGCCGAGGAAGCCCGCGACTGTGCCAAGGCTCGTCACCAGTCCTGCCTCCACATAAGTTAGCCCCTTCGACTCGATGAGGAACTGCGTACCCCAGGAGAGTAGGACGTAGTTGAAGCCTAGAAGAGTGTAGGTGAAGAGCATGGGGGTGAACCTCTTGTCGGAGAGGGTCTGCCTGAAGGAGGCTATGATGTTGCGAGATTTCCTCTTCACAGGCGCAGCTGGCATGGGGCCGTCCCTGAGGACGAAGATGTTTATCCCCCAGTTAGCGACGAGGAGGATGAGCATTACGACGTAGAGGTCCCTCCAGTTCCCGAGTATGGACTGGACGAGTGGGAACCCCATGTAGCTAGCAAAGCCGCCCACGCCGCTGGCGGCGCTAAGGATGCCTATCGCCGTCGCCTTCCTCTCGGGGGGGAACCAGCGGATGATGAGGGTGACTGCGTTTATGTAGAAGACGCTGGTGCCGATGCCCATAATGATCTGGGCGACGAGCAAGAGCTCGTATTTGTAGCTCAGGTAGAAGAGGGCGCACCCAATACAGGTGAGGCCAGTGAACCAGAGGATAGACTTCCGGGGCCCGAGCACATCTACGAGTACGCCGGCGGGCAGCTGCATTATCCCATAGATGAGGAAGTACCCGGTTATGAGCAGCCCCATGGAGCCTCGGCTTATTCCCAGCTCAACGATGAGCACAGGGGTGAGTGCGGAGGCTGCGCTCCGTAGGAAGTTCTCGACGAAGTAGGTCAGGCACACCGCTGCGAGTATCATCAGGGCTAGGCGTCTCTGTTTCTCCAAGACGGAGGTTATGCGCTCCTTGTCCACATAAAACTTGCCACCTTCTAATACTTGATATCTGTCGGTTCTTGGATCACATGCAGCTGCAACTAGCGACGGACCTTCAGGTAGGCTTATAGAGCCGGTTTCTTCCTTGTCACGTGGTCGGTGAGCCGGTGAGCGGCCGCCGGGCCCATATGGGTCTGAGGAAACTCCATCCACCGAGCAGGGCCGCGACGCCGCGAGGCGTGGCGCGAGAGCGTCGGCTCCGGACAGAAACGGTACCTCCCCCGGTAAATGCTATGAGCCCCGATCAGGGGCGAGGACGCCGGGTGGCGGGGTTGAGACGGCCGACCCGCGGGGTGAAAGGGCGAATAGGCGCCGGGTCCCTCCTGCAGGGGGCGCGGGTAGCCCGTATAGCTGAATGCCGCCTAGAACAGAAGGTGGGTTACGACCGGCACACCGACCACCTACATTGGTATACCGCCCAAATTCCCCTGAATATCACCCATGGCAATCTAGGTTACAAAGAAGGGTCTGATCCCAAGATTTTCCAGGTATTGTGGGAGATGCTGAAGGGACTGAGTGCACGCGCATTCGATTGTGTACAACAATAGTGAGGACTGGAATAGGGGTGAAAAGAAGGGATATTACGGTTGCCGCAAAAAAGTTCTAAAAACTCTGCATAGGAACTGGATGCCTATCAACAAATTCGACTTAAAGCCAAATTCGACCATTTCACCTGGGATAGCAGTTAATTGAATACATTTTGATCAGTGTGTACGCATGTGTTTCCGGATAGTAATTAATTAAAAATTTTCTACAATACAACTAAATTAAGAGTCATCACTTTGAGGGTTATTGGTTTTTAAAGAAATGTCTCTGGCTCCCTTCTCTTTACCAAGTTATCGTGAAGGACCTTTGTATGACTTACAAACCACTGATCCCTCATAACCCTTGCACCTGTTGGGCAGCTTTTAATGCAGGCATAACACTTTATGCAATCCTCTTTCTTAGTATCAACCGAAGAGCCGATAGTTATTGCAGCTGCAGGGCAGACTTCCTCACATCTACCACACTTTGTACACTTCTCTTCAAATGTGTCAGGAGAGGATGGTCGTGGACGTTCTCGTCCGGTTGGAAAAGGCTCCCTGTATGGGCGGTTACCAGGAAACGCGACAGCAGCCAAGTCAAGAATGCTATTCTCTTTTAGGAGTTTTTCTCTGACCTCTTTCCCAAATTCCACAGCTTTCGCTTTATCAAATTCATCTGGGCGACCTCTCGCTATAGGCACCTCAATTGAGCTAAATGAATGCTCAGCAACAAAAGCACCTCCGGCAATTGGCTTAAACCCTTGCGCGGATACGATGTCGCTCAGTTCAATCAACACGTCTTCGTAAGCCCTGTTGCCGTAAACTACAACCAGGACAGCGGGCGTGTTACTCCCCTTTAGTTCTCGAAGTCTTTTAGCAGCCAGGGCTGGAACCCGACCCACATAGACGGGTATACCGATGACTGCTAACTCCTCCCCGAAGGTATCTTCTTTTTTAGGGGTAAAATCAGGTCGGGTCAGGTCGATATTCTCAACTGGAGCATTTAGGCCCTCCGAGATATACTCTAGAATTCGCCCTGTGGATCCGGTTGGGGAGAAGTAAATGAGCTTGATTTTTTCAATCTTCATTTTAATCGACAAAATCATTTATTATAAAAGATATAACTCTGGGGGTTAATCAATTTACCCCTACGCGAATGCGAGAAGGTCCTACTGTTTTCACCGTGAGCGCCTGCATGACACGAAAGTAGAAAGCGTATAATGAGAAGAGTACCCTTTGAGGCTTAGTCCGAGGATGAATTATTTAATCTAGAAATTATCCAATGTGCCATTCTACGAACATGTTCGTCTTGATCGTTACATGCTTTCTCTATATACGGGTAGTATCGAGGATGATAATTATTCAACATGGAGTTCAAGGCGTTTGTCTTCCACTTCCAAACCTTATCCTTTGGAATATACCAGAACTTGGGCTGAATGGTATCTCTCAAGAAATCGTAGTCCATTTCAACCAGTTTCTCGAGGGAGATCTTTTCACCCAACTTATCGAGGCCGGGATACGCTTCCTCCTCAACCCACGCATTATGGTTGAAGGGGCAGGCATCCTGACAGTTTTCGCAGCCAAAAATCCAGTCACCCGTTTGAGGTTGGTATTTGTCTGAAGTCCAATCCCAGCCCTGAAAGGTCGTTAGACATGAGACGCATGATAAGTGGTTCATAGTATAGGGTGCTGATAGGGAGCCCGTTGGACAATTCTTTATACACAGGCTGCATGAGGCTGGGCAAGCCTTGGCAGTGCTTTGAGATATATGTTCAAACTCTTTGTCAACTAGCCAAGCTTCCAGAAATACCCATGAACCCTTCTCTGTGTAGAAGAAGTTGTTTTTTCGGATCTCGCCGATGCCGGCTTTCATTGCTGCCCAGCGGAGGGCGGTTATGCCGAAGTCTCTGTAGGTTGCGGTTTTCAGTCCTCGCTCCTTGAGGTAGCCATCGAATGCGACGCTGTCTTTGAACTCTTTAGAGTTGGCGTCTCTTCGACTGTCAACTTGGTAGTACTTCGCTACCCTTCCCTTCAGGCCTTCGGGAATGTGGTACCGCCCATACCACCTCGCACATACAATTATCGACTTCGCCCAAGGGTATTCTGCAATTGGATTAGAAAACTAGTAGAAGCGCTTGTAGATTGGCTCAACTTCTGGGTAAAGTTTGACACGTTTATCAAGCTCCTTCGAGTAATCCTTCATCTGGCTTATCTTAATTATCCCGCACTTTGTGTAGTTTAGCTCAAGAGCCTTAGAAACAATCTCATCAGCTAATTCCACCGTTTTTAAACCCCTCCAAGATTGCGCGTCCAATAAATAAGGTTGAGGACCCCTAAAAATAATTATAGAAAGGTTTTCGGCTCCTTTCATTCAAGCGCGCAGGTGGCAGCATCCGAGTATCATATCCTGGAGCATCAAGCTGCTTCTTGGTTCAAAGGCTAGTTCCGTGCACCCCTGTAACTCTAACAAACTTCGACTTTCTCCTTAAGAAAATTTTATCCCAAGATTACTTTGGGTTAAGCCTCATCTAACGTATAAGAAATCTTATCCTCACTTCCACCCAATATAAACCCAGTGAAACAAAAAGGGTTGAGGAAGACACGCTAGAAAAACAAGAAAAAAAATGTAAACGTATCATCAATGTCCTCATCGAGCAATTCAGCCTTGTATTCGTCATGTATGAGAATGCAATAGAAAAAATACCGGAAAATCAATGGAAAAGCGGTGAAATAGACTACCTCATACCAGCTAGGTTGATCCTGCACGCCAGCGAAGCAGCCGATTACTACACCACAGATTCTTCCGAAGGATACCTATGGAACAAGAGATTCGAGACGGACCCCGAGAAGGTCGGTGACATAAAGCCGGGGGACCTTCCCACTCAAAATGTGATGTTGGAGTATCATCGTGAGGTTCGGGGGAAGATTGAGGGTTGGTTGAGAGGGATGAGCGATGATGATCTTCTTAAAGCTGAGGAGAAGTTCCCATGGACTGGATCAACGGTACTTAGCCGAATGTTGTACACCATCGCACATCACAGGCAGCACCTCGGGGAAGTTAACGCAGAGTTACGGAGACGAAATCTGCCGAGGATAAAATGGCGTACATTTCGATAAAAAGCGTCATAGTCTCAACCTGATTAAAACTATTAGATTATATTAGAGAAGTAGCCGCGCGCGCATGGTATATGACTACTCAACACTTATCTCATAACCCTCTCCTAAGAACACTGAGAATTATGCCATACCACATGAGACGTATGGACAAAGAGATCAAGGACCACGAGAAGCTAGAGAAGATTCTGAGAGAAACGAGATACGTCACCATAGCGATGTGCCGAGACAATGTTCCCTACCTCGTCACCCTCAGCCATAGCTATAACAAGACCGAGGGCTGCCTCTACTTTCACTGTGCCTCTGAGGGAAAGAAACTCGACTTCATGAAGGCGAACCCCCCGGTCTGGGGACAGGCACTAATCGACCACGGTTACAACGAAGGAAAGTGCAGCCACCTCTACGTATCCGCAATGTTTAAGGGAAGAGTAGAGTTCGTCGAGGACCCCTACGAGAAGAAGAAGATACTCGGCTACATGGTCCGCCACCAGGAGAAGAACCCTGAACCCACACTGAGTTCACCGACGGGCATGGCGAATGTCGGCGAGATGGGAAAGACGATAGTAGGCCGGATTATAATCGAGGAACTCACAGGCAAGAAATCTGCAGAGATCGATTTCTAACCCTTTGCGCGTGCTTAGCTAGTTGAACTCGCAGAGACGTGCTCATTGTAATCCTCAATCTCGTGCTGGCGCGCGCGGCATCCGGTGGTGCGAGCCTAATGCTTGAAGATGAATTAGGAGTGGCAGAATACCCTGAAGTGGTTTACCTGATCCTCTTTTTAATCCCTTTTAGAACTAAAAAGTTAGGGTTGTAACTGGGTGTACTATCTAATGTACAAGTAATTGGCGGGCGAATGTCTTATCCTCATTTCCACATGAGTACAAACAGGGATTGTATGTGACCGTGTAAACTCTTTTAGACCTATAATCTAGAATATTTGCCATGAAGATACTTGGAATAGTGGGAAGCCCTAGGAAAGGTGGAAACACCGAACAGCTCACCAGAATAGCGCTGGAAGAGGTCCAGAAAGAGGGGATAGAGGTTGAACTCATTAGCCTAGCTGGCAAGAAGATAGAGCCATGCACCGGATGCGGCGCCTGCCGATCAACAGGTGAGTGCGTAATCAAGGACGACTTCGAGGCAATATACGACAAGATGGTGGCCGCAGAGGGGTTTATACTTACATCCCCCGTTTATTTTGGCGCTGCAACGCCGCAGATTACTAGCCTCATTAGTAGATGCTTCGTGAGCCGAAGGAAGAAGCGCGTCTTCGATAATAAAGTCGGTGGCCCGATTGTTGTGGCGCGCCGCGCTGGGAAGAACTTCACCTATGCGCAGCTTCTGTTTTTCTTCATGATATCCGGGATGATTGTGCCAGGTTCGACTTACTGGAACGTTGCGATAGGCAATGATATGGGTGATGTGGTCAAGGACACGGAAGGTGTTGAAACGATCAGGAACTTTGGGAAAAAGCTTGCCTGGCTCGCGAAAAAAGTCAACGCCTAGATGTCGCGTGCGTCACTTCATCAGCTTCTTCCCGATGCTGAACGCCTTCTCAAATTGCTTACCCTGGTCGTAATAGCCCGCAGCGGGGCTCTCGATGAGCTGGAGCTGCTCCGTCTTAGACACGTCCAGCTTCTTATCCGTCAGGTACATACCATCGGCGTACGCCTCAACGACCTCGCCTATGAATAGGCGTGAGTCGACGAGATCGAAGGTCTGCTTGAGCTTTAGCTCGTAACAGACAGGACACTCCGCAATCATCGGCGCCTTGTGCTCGCCGTACTCGACCTTGAAGACGCCCGACTTGTCTGTCTTCCTACCCGAGACCATGCCGCAGTAGTCCGTCTTCTCAGCGAGGCTCTTGCCGGGGAGGTTGATGCTGAAGACCCCGTTCTCCTTAATGCCCTCCGCCGTGTAACGGGGGTTTTCCAGTGACACCATGAACATCGGCGGCTGGCCGTTGACCTTGGAGAACCACGCGACCGTCATGAATGTGGGCTTTCCCTTCACGGTCGCCCCTACAAGGCAAACCGGCATAGCGTATGGGATCGTAGTGTTCTCGATCTTTACCTTAGCCAACTCAAAACCTCCTTCACAATATTGGAAAATCGGAAGTATTAAAACGGTAAATGGTAAAGCTTTACAGTTGATGTAGAGATGGGAAGCGATACACTCGATATCTGCCTCGGCTCGGGCGGCCCAATGATAGAGCTCCTCGGTAGCAGGGGTACCCTCGACATTCTCTGCGTCTTCACTACAGGGACGAAGACGGTGAGGTTCAACAAGCTGAACGGCCTTCTCGGTCACATAAGCACCAAGACCCTCACTTCGAGGCTCAGGGAGCTTGAGGAGAATGGGATACTGAAGCGGACGGCGTATAATGAGATACCGCCCCGCGTCGAGTACTCGATAACGGAGAAGGGGCAGAGGCTCACCGAGGCTCTCGTGCCCCTAGTGCTGTGGGTGGAGGAGTGGGCTGACAAAGAGGGGCGAGCGCATTAAATCTTGAAACGGTTGTGCGCGCTTGACCTCCAAGCAACCAATAGGGTATACAGGTACTCCCTTTTTTCTGCGCGCTAGATGTCGTGCGCGCCTCAGATTATTGCTCACCACAACTCGATATTCGGTGGCAGGTTTGCTAAGCTCAAGAAAGCAGAAGATATCGACTTCAAGATCCCAAGGTAATCTTTCCTTTAATCCCCTACACTTAATACCTCTATAAATCTCACAATTAGTTTATCCTACTCTGATTATCCGCGCGAGCGAGTCCAAATGATTACGTGCGCACATCATTTTATCCATAGTTAGCAACAGAATAGGGGTTGAACATTACATGTGGAGATTGCTAGACTTAGGTCCAGTAAACGGATACACCATGACGAACCTGTACGAAGCAGTAGGCAGGGAAGTGAGTAATGGAAACTCTCCAAACACTGTGATACTCAACCATCCTGTCGAACCATTCGTAAACATAGGCTACCATCAGCTCCTCGAGAAGGAGATAAACGTCAACTACGCAAAAGAGAAGGGTTTCAGTCTAGTTAGGCGAACTATAGGCGGCGGAGCCATCCTAGACGGACCTTGGGAACAAGACTACTTCCTAATCATAAATAGGAAAAGCCCCGAATGCCCTGTTACTATACCCGAGTTCTATGAAAAATTCACTAAACCAGCAATACATGCGATTAATAGCTTCGGATTAAACGCACAGCTACGTAAACCAAATGACCTCACAGTAGGCGGCAAAAAGATCAGCGGAAACGGGGCTATAACAATAGATCAGGCTAACGTCCTTGCTGGTGACATCCTGATAACGACTCCCGCCGACCTCATGAGTCAGATAATTAATGCGCCGAGTGAGAAGTTCAAGGACAAGCTATTTGACTCCATGAGCCAGTGGCTCACATCCCTCGAGAAAGAATTGGGGAAGGCTCCGACTCGAGACGAGGTGAAGAGACGTCTCGTAGAAGGCTTCGAGGTAGAGTTAGGCACAACTATCCATAAGGATGTGCTCACGACGAAGGAAGAGAATAACCTTAATGATCTCATTGCCGAGAGATCAAGGCCAGATTGGATCTACTCAAAGGACAACGAGTTGAGGCATCTAGTCTCCGATGATGGTCATGGTACCCGGGTTAAGGAGGGTGTGATGGTTCTAGAGTCTATCCTCAAGGCTGGTAAGTTGGTGAGGGTTACCGTGGTGCTGGGTGAGGGCCGGATCAGTGGTGTTTCTATTTCGGGGGATTTCTTTACGCAGCCATTCTTGGGAGCGGTCGCGAAACTAGAGGATGCTTTGGTTGGGGTTGAATTGGATGAAGCTCCGCTTAGGGAAGCGGTTTTGAAATTCTTTAGCGAATCAGGTGTGAAAATGATGGGTGTAACTCCTGATGACTTGGTGGCAGCCATCGTAAAAACGAAGGAATTTCTTTACTAACTGCAAGGTCGTCGACAAGAAGAATGACACGTTTTAAACTATCTCTTTTGTCTCTGCGCGTACTCAGACCGAGAGGAGGCAGTCGAATGAATGTACCAAGCATTATACCCATACAGACCTCTTCAAGATCCATTTTGATTGGAAGATGTCTCTTGAACCATAGTAAACCCCCATAAACGACGGCTTAATCGACTACGACTGCGAGCGCGGTTCGAATGTCCCTCCCCTTATCAAGAACGATAATGCAATAATTTCGCTTAACAACCTCATCATAATAAATAACCAACCTCTATGAGTCGGTAACGACCGGCACACCGACCACCGCG
>JADGNG010000014.1 GCA_017883585.1 Candidatus Bathyarchaeota archaeon | reverse complement strand
TGGCTGGTCTCACCGAGGCGCTGGAGCGCTACGGTGCGATGGAGTTGCCCGATGTGATGGCGCCTGCGATAAGCGTCGCCGAGGAGGGTTTCCCCATCGGTTGGTGGACTGCGGGTTACATCTTCCAGCGTATGAAGACCTTCTGGCACCTCCCCGAGTGGAGGAGAACCTTCCTACACGACTCCCAGTTTCCCTATATTCCATTCACATACGACATTCCCAAGCCGGAAATGTTCATCCAGAAGGATTTAGCGAAGAGCCTCAGGGCGATTTCCGAGGGTGGGAGTTACGCATTCTACAAGGGGTGGATCGCTGAAGCGATAGCCGAGGAGATGGAAGCGAACAACGGCCTAATCAGACGCGAGGACCTCGCCATGTATGAGCCCATTATCTCCGAGCCCGAGCCCGGTAGCTACAGGGGCCACGACATAGTCTACGACCCAACCCATGGCGGCACGACGCTCGTCGAGATGCTCAACATACTTGAGGGCTACGACCTCGCGGGCTTCGGATTCGGCTCAGCGGAGCACATTCACCTCGTCGGGGACGCAATAGGGCTCGCCTACGCGGACAGGTTCGAATACATGGGCGACCCCGGCTACGTCAAGGTGCCACAGAAGGCGCTCGTCTCCAAGAAGTACGCGACCGAACTCAGGAATCAGATGAGTCTGAAAAAGGCCGCGAAAATAGGATATGGGAAGCCGTGGCCCTTCGAGCCCGATCACACTACATCACTCGCTGTCGCGGACAAGGCGGGAAACATGGTCTGCATCAACCAGACCCTCGTCAACATCTTCGGCTCCGGCGTCGTCGTCCCGGGGACCGGGATAACGATGAACAATGCGATGTATGGGCTCAACCCGGAGCCTGGGCACGCCAACTCTATCGACGGACGGAAGAGGAGGATACAGAACGTCTGCCCCATAGTCGTCCTGAAGGAGGGGGATCCCCTAGTCGCATGTGGTGCCCCCGGCGGGAGAAACATCCCCGTCGCCGTGATGCAGGTGATCTTACACGTCATCGACTTCAAGATGGGCATACAGGAAGCAATCGAGGCCCCACGCTGCACCCGTGAGACGGGGCGCCTCTTCATTGACAGCAGGTTCACACCCGAGGTGAGGGATAGGCTCTCCTTCATGGGCCACGACCTAGATTGGGTCGACGAGGAGCTGCGAAGCTGGGCGCGCCCCGTGGGGGTCCTGAGGGACCCGAAGACTAAGATGCTTCACGGCGGTGTAACCACGACCCTCACAAACTACGAGTCTCGGGTCGTCGGCTGCTAGACACCTCTTTTATTCCCACGCCCCCTTGATTCCCTATGGCTCCAGGAAGTTATCTATCACTGACTAAAGACGAGCTGGCCCACGCCGATGCTCTACACAGGGAGAGTATAGTCATCGACGCGAGCATCGTCGCCTTCATCGACTACGTCGGCGAGGATCTGATGCTCGAGGACATGGCGAGGGGGGCGTCACCGCGGGGAACGCCACCGTCTGCATGCAGAGAACCATGGGGGAGGCGATGAGGGAGGTCGCCGATGTCCATGAGTGGGCGGAGAGGAAGAAGGAGAAGACACTCATCGCCCGCACCGGCGCGGACATTGAGCGTGCGAAGAGGGAGGGAAAATCCGCCCTATTCCTCGGCCCACAGGACAGCCTCTTCCTCGAAGCGAGGACAGCTTTCCTTGACATCGCCTGGGACATGGGTATCAGGGTAATCCAGCTCAGCTACCAGCGCAGCGACGCAGCGGACGGCTGCTGGGACCGCGTCGACGGCGGATTAACGAACTTCGGCGTAAACCTCGTCGAGGCTATGAACAGGAGGGGGATGCTCATCGACCTTAGCCACGTCGGCGACAGGAGCACGATGGAGGCCATCGAGCTTTCGAAGCAGCCTTGCAGCTTCACACACGTCATACCGAGGAAGACTACGCCGCGCGACCTGAGCCCCTACGCGAAGTGGGCTGGTGGCGAGAAGTTCCTGAAGCTGGCTCTTGGCAGGGGGCGCACCGATGAGGCTCTCAAGGCATGTATTGAGAAGGGGGGCATGGTCGGCGTCACGCCTTTCTTCGCCAAGACGGGCAAAGCTACGACCCTCACTGACGACCTTATGGACCAGGTCGACTATGTCGTCGACCTCGTGGGGGCCGACCACGTTGGCTTCGGCAGCGACCTCGACTACAGGAACTCCGTCACCCGAGGCGCTTACATTTGGAAGCACCCCGACAGGGTCGATGTCACCTACCACACGGCGATGGACAAGACATGGGGGTACGGCTGGCTCGAGTTCATGCCCAACTTCACTAAGGGACTCGTCACCCGGGGCTATTCTGACCAGGAGATCAGGGGCATCCTCGGCGCTAACTGGGTTCATCTCTTCAAAAAGGTCTGGGGGTCGTAACCGATTGGCCAAGCCCCTACGCGTCTCCGATGTGGGTGATTGGGGGCAGTGGCTCGCCGTGCATCGAGAGGCGTATGAGGTCTGGCTTACCATCAGGAAGAAAGGCTCGAGGCGCCCAGGGGTAGGCATAGAGGAGGCGATAGCCTACGGCTGGATAGACAGTCGGATGAGGCACCTCGATACCGACGAGTACCTCCTCAGATTCACTCCCCGTCGGGACAACAGCTCATGGTCGCTTAGGAACAGGAGGATCGCGGAGAGGCTCCTCGCTGAGGGAAGGATGAAGGAGGTGGGACTCACTTGCATCGAGGCGGCGAAGCTGAACCATATATGGGACTCGGTCTATTCCTCGCTAACCCCGCCTAATATTCCTGGAGATCTAGAGGAAGCCTTGAGGAGCAGCGGGCAGTTGGATAGGTTCAAGTCGATGTCCAACTCCACTCAGCTCCGGTACGTCTTCAGGATCGATCAGGCGAAGAAGCCAGAGACGCGGGTGAAGCGCATCGCCGAAACCGTAGGGAAGATCTCGTCCTAGAGACGGTCTGACCATTTTTTATACCGATTCACCCCCGTTTCTCTGATTATAATGAGCAGCTACCTGAATCTAAGCAAGGACCAGAGGGACCACGCCCTCGCTCTCCACAGGGAGAACATAGTCATAGACAGCAGCATAGTCGACGTCATCGACTACGTCGCCGAGAACATGTGGCTCAACGATGTTATTAAGGGCGGCCTAACTGCCTCCAACCTCACAGTCTGCATGCAGAGGAGCTTCTCCGAGGCGCTCAACGAGCTTATGAGACACAACAAGTGGGCGGAGAAAAACAAGGATCGGGTGCTACTAGTCAGAAAGGGGGTGGACATCGAGAGAGCGAAGAGGGAGGGTAAACATGGTATATTCTACGGCCCGCAGGACTCGATGTTCCTTGAGGGAAACGTCGACTTCCTCGACGTCGCATATGAGCACGGGCTCCGCGCCATGCAGTTGACTTACAACTGGCAGGGCGAGGTCGGTGCTGGGTGTAGGGAGAAGAAGGACGCCGGCCTGAGCGCCTTCGGTGAGAGGGTCGTGGAGAGGATGAACAAGCTCGGCATTCTCGTTGACCTGAGCCACACTGGGGACCAGACCTGCTGGGACGCCATTAACCAGTCGAAGGATCCCGTCAGCTTTACACACATCATCCCCCGGAAGTCGGTCCCGGAGACACCCGGAGGCTATGCGGAGTGGGCGAACCGGAGCACTAGTCTCTGGGGTGACTTCGTCGCATACAGCAAGCAGCGTGGGAAGCCAGACGTTATGATGAAAGCCTGTGTCGAGAAGGGGGGCGTCATCGGTGTGACGCCGTTCTTCGTGAAGAAGGCTGGGAAGAGCACCCTAACGGACGACCTCATGGACCAGCTTGACGTTCTCGTTGATGTGGTCGGCGTCGACAATGTTGGCTTCGGCAGTGACCTAGAGTTTCCCAACTCAATAACGCGTGGCGCATTCATCTGGAAGAACCCGAATAGGATCGACGTCGATTACTTCACTCCGATGGACAAGTCGTGGGGTTACGGGTGGATGGAGAACATGCCCAACTTCACATTGGGCCTCGTAGCGCGGGGCTATTCGGACCAGGAAATAAAGAAGATCCTGGGGCTCAACTTCGTGAAGCTCTTCAAGAGGGTGTGGGGTTAGGTTTCCCTCCATCTCGGATCGAGTCTTAATTACTGGTCGAGCCATTTTATTCAAGGACCGAACATGGGTGGAGAACCCTTTCTTGCTACTTTCTTCGGGCTTCAAGTCGCCCTCTCCCTTTGGCTCGTCATCTCACTCTTCTCCCCCTTTACCGTGGGCGCATTCGGGATAGTACTCACCAGAGACGTCACGACCGTTGTGAAGCATGCCGACATATGAGCGTTAATAATGACAAGCGATGCGCGCGCCCGTCAGTCCGGCCCTCGGAACGACCCGAGGATCACTCAGTATTTCAAAGCCACGGGC
>JADGNG010000088.1 GCA_017883585.1 Candidatus Bathyarchaeota archaeon | reverse complement strand
TTCAGCTCCTCGCTGTGCTTGGAAGCCCACTGCCCAGTGAGGGCTTGAACGAGCGTCGTCTTACCATGGTCAACGTGGCCGATCGTGCCTATGTTGACCTCGGGTTGTTTAGGTAGCCTAGGTATTTCTTCTTCCCCCGTGCAAACTCAAACAGTGATCAGCCTCCTCTTAAATACATTTATTGAACCTCACGGGGCTCCCTAGACCAGCGGTCAAATGGAACACATGAGACCAGTCGTATGCAAATTTTACAATTGCGCGCACGTCGCACACGAGGACGACCCTGCCCTCCTTTATGCCCCATCGAGGATCTCGTCGAAGCCCTTAGTGCCGGTCGCTAGGAGTTTCATAATGCCCAACCTTGAATGTAGATAGAGTAGATGTAGACTTATGCTTATGATTTAAGAAAATTGGAAGTTACTTGATTTAGTCTATAAAGAAGTTTAGTAGTTTTACTCTTTCTTCTCTTCCGAGGGCTTCTCGGCGGCTGGCTCGGCTGCTTTCTCCGCCTTTTTCTTGCCCTTGGGCTGGCCCGCTATTGAGAGGTTTATGAACTTTGAGTCCATGCTTATGGTATTACCGCGGATTACCTTCCTCCGCCTCTCCCCCTCGGCCTTGGGGTGGAAGCCTACGCCTCCGCTGAGAATAACGTGGAACTTTGCTGTTCCGTGTATGTCGGGGCGCATTGGTATGCCGTCTTTATCGGTCCCCCCGGTGATCTTGAGCTTGTATCCGGCCATGTTGGCGACGGAGCCGTCGACTACCTCGCCTATCTTCTTGCCGATGAGCGGCGACATCCTGGCGTCTTCTAGCTCGACCTTCTGACTCTTCCCGGTCGAGGGGTCGGACACGATCAGCAGTGGCATTGTTCTTCTTCTCCTATACGGCCCAGAGTGGGTCCTTCTTTCTCTTTACTTGTACGAGTTCCTGGAGTGCCTTGTTGGCGTTCTCAGTCAGGCGCGTGGCGAACTTATGCCGCAACGCCCTGGCATCTTTCTCCGGAACGTCCACGTAAAGGACATCTCGCTCTTTTATATGTCTACCGACGATCGGCGTCGGCATCGAAACCGCCACCTCCTTGCCCTCCTCGGCCTTGCTGACGGCGGCACCCTGGTCCTGGATCTGTGTTAGGCGACCCAACCCCTCGTTCTCCCTGTTCACCATTATGGAGTTGGGGATGAGCACGCCCGCCTCGACTCGCACGCCGAAGATGGCGGGCTTGGCGCGACGGAAGATGTAGCCTTCGAGAACCTGGATCTTCACGGGCTGGATGAGAGTCTCGAACTCCTTGCGGGCTTTGGCCTCGCGCTCCCCTTCCATCCAGTTGACGTAATCCTCCATCAGGTTGTAGATTATGTCGTTTTGGAATATCTTGATGCGCTGCTCCTCGGCCTCGGCCTCGGCGTCGGGGGGGAGCTTTACGTTGAAGCCGAGGATAGCGCCGTAGAGGGGCTCCTCGTATCGGACGGACGCGGACTCCATAACGTCCCGGTGGCTTATGTCGCCGATGTCGGCTAGGCGAATGGGGATGTCCCTCGCCCTGAGGCTCTCAACTAGCGCCTCAAGACTCCCGAGAGTATCGGTCTTCACTATGATGCCCGTCTTATCTGTCTGGACCTTGACGCTCTCCATCTCCCTCCTGATGTCTGCGAAGGCCTGTTCCTGAGTCATGCCCTCCCCAACTACTATTAGGGGGGAGCCGGGCAGCGCATCCTCGATATCAGGGGCGGATATTTTAATACCCGCTGCGGCTGGGACCTCGGTGATAGTCGTGAACTTCTTCTTTGGGTCCCTGATCTCGTCGAGGGGCTGGGGCATGAGGAGGGCGCGTATCTTGGTGGCTATCGGCCCGTTCTTGCCGCCGATTACAATCGTGTCCTCGGCCTTGAGGACGCCGTCGTAGATTATAGCGTTGAGAGTGTGGCCGAGGCCGATCTCCTCGCGGACCTCAAGGACCGTGCCTTGCGCGCGCCCCTCTGTGACCGTGAGTTTGTCCTGCATATACTGCTGTGTGAGGCCGATGAGGACGGCGAGTAGCTCGCCGATGCCCTCCCCCGTCTTGGCGCTCACGGGCACGATGGCGACGTTCCTCGTAAAGTCGCGGACTCTGTCGAATCGCTCGGAGCTTATCCCCTCTCTGCTCAGGACGCCCATCATATTGTAGAGCCTGTTGTCGAGGTCTTCCTGAACGAGCTGCTGCTGCTCAGCGTATGTCTGGAGGAATGCGATGCCCTCCTTGGGACGCCACCCTTCGATACGGTCTATCTTGTTAGCTGCGATGATGAAGGGGGTCTTCCTGCTCTTGAGTATGCGCAAACTCTCATAGGTCTGGTTCTCGAAGCCGTGCATGACATCGATAACTAGGATAGCGATGTCAGCGACGCTGCCGCCTCGGCGGCGTAGGTTGGCGAATGCCTCGTGGCCGGGGGTGTCAACTACGAGTAGGCCGGGGATCTGGATGTTGACATTGAAGCCTTTGACGAGCTTCTGGGTGATGGCGACCAGCGTCTCGAGGGGGAAATAGCTGGCGCCTATCTGCTGGGTCAGGCCACCCGCCTCTCGCAGCTGCACGGCGGTGCCCCTGATCTTGTCGAGGAGACTAGTTTTGCCGGTATCGACATGACCGAGCATGCAGACGATGGGCTGGCGGATTGGCACAACAAGCACCCGTCTAATTTCGCCTGTGGCTTTGCCTATTAACCTATCTGAGCCCCTAAAAAGCGGGGCTACGCGACTTTCATCGGTGAGGGGGGTGGGGCCTTCCCGAACATGGCTGACTGGAGGCTCGTGGGCTTCACCTTGTCGAACGCCGCCTCGAAGTGGCGCGAGTAGACTTTGAGTTCCTCAACGTGTTTCTTCGCGTCGTCCGGGTCCGGGTGGGCTGCGAGGTGGTCGTTTATTGCGGCTATGCTCGCCGCGCTGCAGACCGCCGCCAGCTCCGCGCCTGTGTACATCTCCGTCTCCTCCGCGAGCTTGTCCACACTCACGTCCTCCGCAAGGGGCATCCCCTTCGTGTGGATCCGCAGGATGGCCTTCCGGGCCTCCATATCGGGGGGCGGGATGTAGAGCATCCTGTCGAAGCGCCCGGGGCGGAGGAGAGCTGGGTCGACCATGTCGGGGCGGTTCGTCGCGCCCAACACGGTTACGTCCTTGAGCTCCTGCAGCCCGTCGAGCTCGGTGAGTATCTGGCTAACCATTCTCTCCGTGACGCCTGAGTTGCCGAGGCTACTGCCCCTGCCGGGGGCCATCGCGTCTATCTCGTCGAAGAAGATTATGCAGGGGGCTGCTGTGCGCGCCTTCCTGAATATTTCCCTGACGCCTTTCTCCGACTCGCCTACCCACTTGCTGATGAGCTCGGGGCCCTTGACGCTGATGAAGTTGACGCCGCTCTCCGTCGCGACGGCCTTCGCTATGAGGGTCTTGCCCGTGCCAGGTGGTCCGTAGAGGAGTATCCCTTTCGGGGGTGTCGCTGCAGCGTGCTCGAAGAGCTCCCTGTACTTGAGAGGCCACTCCACGGCCTCGCGCAGCTCGTCCTTAGCCTCCTGTAGGCCGCCGACGTCGTACCAGTGGACGTTGGGGCTCTCGACGAGTACCTCGCGTAGGCTGCTTGGGTGGACTTCGTGCATGGCGTCCTCGAAGTCTTGCATGGTCACGATTATCTTGTTGAGGAGCTCGGCAGGTATGCTCGCTTGACTTAGGTCGATCTCGGGGAGTATCCTGCGGAGGCTGCTCATGGCGGCCTCCTTGCTTACTGCCTCGAGGTCGGCGCCGACAAATCCGTGTGTCCTGTCCGCAATGGCGTCGAGCTTCACGTCCTTCTCTAGGGGCATGCCGCGGGTGTGTATCTGTAGTATCTGTAGGCGCCCGTTGCGGTCGGGTAGCCCTATCTCGATCTCCCTGTCGAATCTGCCTGGGCGACGCAGGGCGGGGTCGAGGGCGTTGGGGCGGTTCGTCGCGCCTATGACGACTACCTTACCCCGTCCCTCTAGCCCGTCCATGATTGTCAGCAACTGGGAGACGACGCGCTTCTCCACCTCGCCGCTCACCTCCTCTCTCTTCGGGGCGATGCTGTCTATCTCGTCGATGAAGATGATGCTAGGGGCGTTCTCCTGGGCCTCCTTGAAGACCTCGCGGAGCCTCTCTTCGGACTCCCCGTAGAACTTGCTCATTATCTCGGGTCCACCGATGCTGTAGAAGTTGGCCTGAGTCTCGTTGGCGACCGCCTTGGCAAGCAGAGTCTTGCCTGTGCCCGGTGGCCCGTGTAGGAGCACGCCTTTCGGTGCCTCGACGCCGAGGCGCTCGAATATCTCGGGGTGCTTCAGGGGGAGCTCTATCATCTCCCTGACCTTGGATATCTCCCTGTTTAGGCCGCCTATGTCCTCGTAGCTGATCTTCGGGACGCTGCCCTGGGTCTTCGGGACCTTGTCGGTGAATTCTATCTCGGTGTCCCCGTCGATTATCACGGCATCTGCCTGCGGCTGCGCAGAGGTGACGATTAGGTCCACGCGCCGCCCCATGATATTCAAGGGGATGACACTGCCCTTCGACACGACGCGTCCCACGAGAAGCTGGACTAGGTACCCCTCCCCGCCCTCGATCCTCAGGGGCTCAGTCGGGTAGAGGGTTAGCTTCTCGGCTGACCGCGCCTCGACGCGACGCACCGTCACCCGGTCGTCCAAGCTGACGCCAGCGTCGTTTCGTAGGTTGCCGTCTATCCTGATTATACCCTTCCCGTAGTCGTTCATCTGGCCGGGCCAAATGAGGGCGTACGCCTTCTTCTTACCCGTTATCTCTATTACCTCGCCGGCGCGCCAGCCGAACCTGTTTACCAGCTCGGGGTCTACGACGGCTATGCCTCTGCCCGCGACGTTCTGCGGTGCCTCGGTCACTCTAAGTGTGATGTTCTCCATGTTTATTCCTCCTCGAAAATCGTTGAAAAACAGGTCTACTTTACCTGGACGTTAAAGCCTCTCGGGGGTTCCGGGCTCTTCTTCTTGAAGATGACCTGTAGTATCCCGTTGGTGTAGCTGGCGTCAGCGGTGTCGGGGTCGACCTGAACACCGAGTGGGACCTCGGCGCTATAGGGCTTTCCCGAGTTGTTCGCAGTGATGGTCACGTTCTCCTCGGTGGCGTTGACCTTGATGCTCGTCTTGTCCGCGCCGGGCATCTCGG
The DNA here is from genome assembly GCA_017883585.1 of Candidatus Bathyarchaeota archaeon. Taxonomy (GTDB): domain Archaea; phylum Thermoproteota; class Bathyarchaeia; order TCS64; family TCS64; genus UBA8941. The sequence continues at coordinate 7,142 of JADGNG010000088.1, read as the reverse complement.
CAACGACTTTCACCATACCCTCCTTCTCGTCGACAGATACGTCTACGAGGGGCTCACGAACACCCAGCTGCAGGTGGCCTCCCCTCGGCTTGACGTTGCCAAACTCTTTCATGTGCGGTTTGCCGTCTTGGCCGATGTTGACCTGATACCCGTAGTACCACGTCCTCGCGTCGGGATCCTTCTGCATCTCGTCCCACTGTTCGCTCATGTTCTCGTCGAATCCCCAGAAGTCCCTGAGTATGTCGTCCCATGGTGCTCCGAAGGGGTTCCCCCTGCTTCTCCACGTCATATTTTTCACTGCTCAGGGGTGTGTATGGCCTCCTAATAAATATTGTGTCATTTTGTCATATATTTGACACGTGGTAATGTTTTAATGGAGGTGTCATAAACGTTAAATCAATAGGTGACGGTGAAGACATGTGTCGGGGCGTTCAAGCGTTCAAGATGTAGTGCGGGTGATTGTGACCCGTAACCCCTACCTCTACAGGGGCCTGAGGATGAGGGTCGTGAACTACAGCGCCTTGGCCCGCTACATTCAGGGTGAGGTTCAGAGCACGTTCGGCGACGACGTCGACGCCAACACCATCGTGACGGCTATCATGAGGCTGAGCAACCAGCTCATTGAGCCGGAGGAGCCGAGGAGCCCACTCGCGGGAAGCAGGATGAACCTCGTCACCGGCATTTCGGAGGTGCTAATCAAGGCCCCGCCCGTTCGGCACACCGAGATCATGGAGAGGATCATGAAGCTGGGTGTCTTCGACAGTTACATGCTGAGCTTCCACCAGACACAGGGCGGGATCAGGTTCTTCACAAACTCCTCCGACGCGGAGAGGGTATCCGAGGAGCTGAAGGAGGATTTGGTCGAGGTGAGCGGCGGGTTCGCGGAGCTCCACCTCAGGACGCCTCCAGCTATGGACGGCGTCGAAGGAGGGCTCACAATGATCATCGACGTCCTTTCCCAGAACGGTGTACATGCGATCGAGGCGAGCCTAGCCGGGGAGGAGCTGAGCTTAATCCTTAGGGAGGACGACGCGGGCAGGGCTTTCGAGTCCCTGAGGGCGCTGTCACGATAGCTGTGTCAAGATGCCTAGGGTTTCTGTTGGCGCCTTGATATCAGCACGATCGCGATGATGCCTACCGAGGCCACGATGGCTACCGTTTCGAACGTCGCTTGAAGACCCCATATCTGTGCGATCACCCCAAGAATTAGGGGGCTAAGCACATTGCTCACGTTCCCGAAGCTCGAGTAGACCCCCATAGCAGCGCCCCTGTGCTCTGATGATGCCTCCTGGGTGACGTAGACGTTTCCCGAGGTGAGGAAGATGCCATAGACTATGCCGAGTAGGGCTAGGATTATGATGAGGGCCGCGAGTGTTGTGGATGTGGCAAGGACGAAGTAGAGTAGTGCGGATATGGCGAGGCTAAGAGTCATGAGTTTTATTGCGGTCTTCCCACGGGACACGGCGCCCGTCGGGAACCTAATAACCGTTGACACGAGCCCACGGATGGCGAAGCTGAGCCCGATCTCCGAGGAGGTAAGACCAACGAGGACCCCGTATAGGGGGTAGAATGTCATGAGGGCGGAGTACATGAGGGCGTTTACGAAGTTAGAGACGCCGGCGGCGAGGACTCGGGCGTCGCTGATTGCCTCCCGAAGACTAGCGCCACGGTTCATGGGCGCCTCCCTTACGGGCTCCTTCCCTGCGAAGATTAGGCAGACTAGGCCTACAGCTCCGAGTAGACTGCTTATAGCGAAGGCGGTGTAGTAACCCCATATGGTGGATGCGAAGCCGCCGAGTATTGGGCCGAGGGTGAAGCCGGAGCCCATCGTCGTCATGTAGAGCCCCTGCAGGAGGGAGCGCCTCCTCGCCGGGGCAGCCTCTGAGACCCAGATGAAGCCTATGCTGAACGTGGAGCCTTGGGCTATGCCGAGGAGCAAGCGGGCGGCTAGGAGATGTATTGGCTCCCGGGATATGGTGTAGATAAGGGGCACGATGATGAATAGTGCGTAGCCGAGGGTCATCACCCCGCGGCGCCCGATCCTGTCGGAGATACTCCCGATTGGCACGCTTAGGAGTACCATGGCGACCCCGACGGCGGAGCCGTAAACGCCGATCATTGCGAGGTTAGCGCCGAGCCCCTCAGCGAAGGCGGGGAAGATCGGAATCACTACGCTGTGGCTCGCGTCCGCGAAGAATATTGCAACGCAGACTACGACGGCCCCCCAGAAGCTACGCCTCTCCCCGGGGGAAAGATCCGAGAGCATCCCCTGAAGGGTTGGGGACGGGGCTTAGAAGCATTACCCTAGCCGAGGTTCTTGAGGCGGGTGGCGATCTCCGTGCGCCTATCAACATTCTCCGGGCTCGACCCCAGCAGATCGAGTACCCTCAGCGCCTCGCCGTAGTATGCCTTCGTCTTGTTATTATCGGCCTTCTCAAGGTACAGTTCAGCGAGGCGGACGGTGTTTGGATAGTGGGCCCGAAGTTCGCGCTGGTTCATCGCGGCGAGGTCGACGTGACCAGAGGCTACGCCTCGGATGTAGTCAAGATTCTGTCTCAATAGATTCCCGTCGCTCTGGGGCGGGTCGTGCCCAGGGATAATCGTCTTCGCTCCCAGCTTCACATACTCCTCAAGGCTCTGAGTGTATTCCTTAAGATTGAGCAGGTTCACGTAGGGGTACGGTGCTTCGAGATTGTCCCCGGGTAGCAGGACGCCGTCGACAGAGTCGTAACAACTTGAGGAGTCACCAGTGTGCCCCGGGGTGTGAAAGAACTCGACGTGGTCTTCGGCGAAGGTTAGCTTCTTCCTGAATAGGAGGTTCGGCGGGGTGAGGTGGACCTCTCCCATCATCTGCCCACGGTTCTCCTTGAGTCCCTCCTCTCCCTGTGTTCTTATGCGGCGCAGCGCGGACTCGTGCCCCACGATCAGTGATCCCTCAAAGACTTGGTTACCCCAGTAATGATCGTAGTCGGCATGAGTGTTGAAGACGACGATGGTCTTCCCAACGACTCCTTCACGGTTGAGCCTCGCCTTAACTTCCTCCATAGGGGCCGGTCCGAGGAAGGTGTCCACTATGAAGACATGCTTTGGAGCGTCTATGACGTATACATTAGTGTGGTAAGGCTTCATCCACGTGAAGAGGTGGCCGCGGGAACCGACCCTGTCGTACTCCATGTGCTCCCAAAGACTTGTGAACCGGATAAGCATTACCTACCCGTATTTGTTAGTGACAACCAGGTTTACCAAGCGGATACCTACATAACGATTAATCTCGATAAACACTAACAGGGATCAGACGGTGGTAAAATTATGAACAACGCATAAGCGGATACAGAACTGCAGCCTTCGTCCCCATATAGGCGAAACAACTCATGCCAAACGGTAGTGGGGGACCATCCAAAGAGGAGTCCTAAGAAGGAGTTCCTTTTAAGTTAAACAATAAGCCGAAGGCTAAGTCGCGCGCCTCAGGTCGACCTAATGAGGAAGGGTTCGAGCCCTGACTGACTCATGACTCCACCGGGCGTAAACTCGACTAGCCGCCCCAAAAGCGCGGATAGGCCCATGACGTAGTAGACACTGCCGCTCCTCAGCAGCATAGTCGGCCCCTTCACCCCAACTATCTCACCTGCAACCGTAATATTATCCTCGACCTTGAGGCGGATGGGTCTCTGATTCATCGGCGGGATGTTGTAGTATCGGGCCAGTATCCAGGGGTTCTCGGTGATGCGCTGCTCCTTGGTGGCAAGAGTATGCGCCTTCTCCCTCGTGGTTTCAAAGAGTGCGAGTGCTAGCTTCGTCTTATCCACGCCGCCGAGTGCTGATGCCTTAGCCTCGCCTCGGACCGACTCGTGTACTCCGAGCTGGGTGGAAATAATATGCTCCAACTTCCTTACTTCTGACCCGTTTCCCGTGAGGACACGCATCGCAGCGTCGGCACCTTGCTCGACCCAGCGCGTCACGAACCGATCCTCGCGGGTTACACCGACCTTAAGCTTCGCGTTAAACGCGGCAAGATAGACGAAAGCCCTCGAGCCCATGCAAGCGTCCCTAACGAGTTCAAGTGCGGTGCAGTTATCACCCCTGCAGCGAAGACAAGGCGCAGCCGAGTCCCTCGCCTGACACGAGGGACACTGAGAGTAACCGTAGGAGAGGGAGGACGTCGGACAAGTCGTGAGCTTCCTCCACCCGTTCTCTGTGAGTTTGTGGTAGCCGACGCAGCGGCGCCCCGGCTGAACCTTGAAGCTGAGTTCCGAGCCTGCTTTGAGGGGGATGTGCGTGTAGCCGTGGTCGTGTAGTAGGAGATTACAGGTATAGAGCCCGTCGCGTTCCCTCCAATCGATGGCGGAGACTAGGGAAGGGCTCATACTGATTGAGCAGGAGAGCCTACTAAAGTCTATTACGCTTGGATGGAGCTCGAACAGAGCCCTCACTTATCGGAGTATCTCTCCTTGAGATAGGGTAAAGCGTGCTTACCGAACTCAGTAATAAACCTCTCCTCGTCTGGGCTACTGCTGCCGATCTCGACCTCGGTGAAACCATAAGCAATGATCCTCTCGATCTTCCCAATGAGGACGTCCATGTCAGTATAGACGTTCCCCGCGAGCACCTGGGGGTCGACACGGACCCTGAGCCTGTCAAGTTCCCGCGGGTCGGGTATGTTGTTGCCGTTTGGGACAGGAAGCCACCTACTAGTCGAGGCAAGCGCCCTGTCGTAGTTCTCGTCGTAGGAGGCGCTGACCTCGATCATCCTCGGCAGGTCCTCAGGATTCCTCCCGCTCTCCCTGACCGCCTCCTCGAATAGCCTAACGAGCTTGGGCAGACGTTCCTCGTCGCTGTTTGTCAGGAGGCCGTCCCCAAGTTGACCTGCCACCTTGATGGCCTTCGGGCCGGATGCAGCGAAGTAGAGTGGTATCGTACCCCTCGGCTTCGTGTATAGCCTCGCCTGGCTAAGCCTGAAGTACTTCCCGTCATAGTCGACGAAGTCACCCTTCCAGAGTGCCTTTATGATGGTCACGGCCTCTGCCGTCATCTCCAGCCTCTCCTCGTGTGGGGGCCAATTCTGTCCTGGGTTCGCCATGGGCATCTCGTTCATCGCCTCCCCGGTGCCGATGGCGAGGAATATCCTCCCCGGGTAGAGCTCGTCGAGGGTCGCGAAGGCCTGGGCAACTATCGCCGGGTTGTACCTGTGGATGCACGTGGTGACACCTGTGCCTAGCCCAACCCTGCGGGTCCTCGCACCTGCAGCACCTAGCCAGACCCAAGCGTGCCCAGCGTGGCCATCCCTGTGAAACCAAGGGTGGAAGTGGTCGTCTATGCAGATGAATTCGAATCCCTGCCGCTCCGCGAGTGTAGCGAAGTCTAGCAGGCGGCTTGGCTGGTACATCTCGTCATCTGCGTGGTATCCAAATCTGACAGACAAAAGACATCACTAAAAATTGTTGTGCCATATACATTGTTGAATCTGGGTTAATTTAGGCTTCTTTTGCGAATGAATCTCGATTTTGTCGTGTGCGCGAATTTGAAATGCTTGTACGTAAGAACATTAGTAACTAGGACTCGACTCAGAAAATTGATAACAACCTCCAAAGAGGGTGTTTTAGAGCGTAAAAGATTCAAGCGATCATTGAAATAATAATATGAGAAGTATGAGCCAGTTTGCTTGCCCCGTTTGCGGGAAAAACTCATCAATAAAATTGTATGACCCAGATGAGCTCGAACAAGATCTAAAGGTAGTCACCTACGGCAGCACTGGGAGAGGGGGAATATATGTCGCTGACAAGACGAGCATCCTGGGTCAAGGTGATCCCATAGAACAGGCAATAGCGGGGAGGACTCTTAAAGTCATAAAAATGTTCCTGGAAACTGGCTCGCTCAAGAAAGAGCAGTTGAGAAAAGAGCTGGGAATATCAGAAAAAGCGAACGCTCAAGAACCCCCAAATGAAACACGAACAATGAACTTCGTCCTCAACGTGGAGGATAGGTTTGAACTGGAGCAATATAGGAAACAAAGAGCTGAAGAGAAGGAAATAACAAAGTCACTTCTTGAGATATCAAAACTCTGTAGTTGTGAATTTCACTTAACCGATGAACTTAACCTCACGATGCAAATAATTGACACTATCAAACATGATTTAGAATTAATCGAGTATTTTGAGGCTATGGGTAAAAGCAAAAGGGATAATGTGCTCAGAAGAATTAACTCGAAGGATCCTGAGATCCAATCTTTATTGGAAGTCCTAGCATCTATTCCGAAGAGAAAAGACTTTATGGAGCATTTAATTGAATCCGACTTCATGAGGGAATATAAAGTGAAATCTAAACACATTAAGCACCATGAATCTTAATAATTTGTTAAATATTTTGGCTTTCGACATCCCTTAAGTCCTTATTATCTATGGGTTAAGTCATTACGCTAGCGTATTCTGGTTAAAATGCAGTCTTGATTAGACCCAAGGTTGCAGGTTAATTTCTAGTATTTAGAACCGGAGAAGCATTGGGATGAATGAGTTATTTTCCTTAGATTCTGTTAAGATTAATGACGAACCAAATTATTTTTCTCTGCAAGAGACGGAATAGCTATATTGAGATTGTTTCTAACAAAATTGAGGGATACGCTAGCGTATTTAAGATAAAGATAGCAATGATTAAGGCGAGTATAGTTTCAATTAAAAACCCGTATTTGCTCTTAATGAGTTAGTTAGTGTTTCGCTGGGGTGCGCATTCAAATTTGAAAATAGAATTATTTGTGTAAGGAGCTTCAGGATTAGCATCTGACTGACTTATGACTCCCTAAAATGGAAAAACAAATTATTCTTACTCAAGGTTGAATACCTTGAAGTGTCTAAAGTATCAATAAAAAGAAATCAGCTTGTTTACTCTAGTGTATTTACACGGTTCTAGCACAAAGGCACAAACGGACCACCATCGTGCGGGTCATCCCCCTGTCCCACTTTCAATGCTGCTATCTAAGACGCATCCACCGCATATGCACATGATAAATACTCTTATTGATCTATGCGCTCTCGGATTGATTATCGAATCAAAGGAAATGATTTCTACAATAATTAATTTAATGACGAATACTATTTAGCCATATTTATTTTAAATTAAAAATTATGGTGGGCCGGGCCGGACTTGAACCG
>JADGNG010000087.1 GCA_017883585.1 Candidatus Bathyarchaeota archaeon | reverse complement strand
GCGAAGATGAAGGGACCCGGTTGAGGACCGGGGCGGTCGTCCTCGCCGCGGGTAAGAGCAGCCGCATGGGCACGAACAAACTTCTCCTGGAGGTCGGGGGCAGAAGCGTCCTCGACAGGCTGCTCGACTCGCTGACGCAGGCGGTTGACGAGGTCGTCATCGTGACAGGCAACAACCCAGAACCTATCAAGGTAATAGCAGCAGCCCACGGCATACGCGTCGCCCACAACCCCGACCACGAGAAGGGGATGACAACAAGCTTCCAGGCGGGGTTCAGGGCGATCCGCGGCGTCAACGCAGCTTTCCTGGTCCTCGGCGACCAGCTTGGTCTCGCACCGGAACTCCTCCGCAGGATGATCGCCGCGATGGATGATGTTCCCGGAGCACTCATAGTGAGCCCGACAGACGGCGGGAAGAGGGGGCACCCCGTCCTCTTCCGGTCGAGCCTCTTCGGGGAGATACTGGCACTGACGGGGACACTCAAGGAGGTCGTCGACGCTCATGCTGGTGCACATGTGGACGTCGAGGGTGGGGAGTGGAGCACGCTGGACTTCGACACGCCAACCGACTTCGAGCGCGCAAAGCGACTCTACGAGCTTGGCAGGGAATAGACGCTTGTTTTGCGTAGATCCGTGCACCAATGGAACCGTTTTATTGCTCCTTTAAGTGAATTGGCCCTTTTCTGAGCCTATCGACGGTACCCCTTCTCCCTCATGTTTCGGCTGCGTCCCTCGATGCCTTAGCTGGCGCTAATGTTAAATCGCCTACTTTTCCATCCGTGACAGGATGAGCGCTATAAACGGGATTACAGACGAGTCGACGAAATGCGTCATGGTCATCGACTTGGGGCTCTCGCTGGGACTCAGGCTGAACACAGCAGGCCTCCTTGGGGCCACGCTTGGGAGGAGACTGGAGAAGATAATCGGCCCGGACGTCGCCGACGCTTCTGGGGAGAGCCACGTTGGCATACTCAACGTACCCCTGCCGATCCTCTCCGCCGACGCCGACACGATCAAGGCGATCAGGGAGAAGGCGATGAAGGTAGAGGGTCTCCTCGTCGTCGACTTCACCGAAACGGCTCAGAGGGAGGTGCGGTACGAGGACTACACGGAGAAGCTGTCGGCAACTTCCGCAGGGGAGCTGAAGTATCTGGGGGTAGCACTCTACGGGCCGAAGAAATCAGTCAACAAGCTCGTGGGGAACCTGCCCCTGCTCCGCTAGCCGCGCTTTTTCTTTATCATCTCGGCTACGATGCTGACGCCGATCTCCTCGGGGGTCTCGGCGTTTATATCGAGGCCGATAGGCGCGTACATGGCGTCAAGCACCTTCGCGTCGAAACCCTCCGACTTCAGCTGCTCCTTGTGCTTCTTCGCCTTATTGCCGCTTCCTAGTAGGCCGATATATGCGGGCTTCGCCTTGACGGCGTAACGGAGGGCGGCTAGCTCGAATGGGGTTTCGCCGTGTAGGACAGCGACGAGGTCCGAGGAGCGTATCTCCACCCCCTTGAGGGACTCGGGATACTTGCTGTTGACAACAGTCATCCCCGGGAAGTACTCCTGCTTGCCCGTCGAAGCATCATCGACCACTATTATCTCGAAGCCGCAGTCCTTCGCGTAACGGGCCGTGGCCTGGGCTATCCAGCCTGACCCCATGATTATGAGCCTTGGCTCAGGTTTGACAACATCCATGAATATCTTGACCTCCCCACCGCACTTCGAGTCGATGGCAATCATCCCCTCGCGGGGGGTATCCCCATGGCGAAGTGAAGCGTCCGGGGCTTCCCCTCTGCGAGCACCTCGAGCGCCTGGGTGACGATGAGCCTCTCCATTCCCCCGCCACCGATGGTGCCGAACGCCTTACCGTCGGGTGTGACAAGCATCTTCGACCCCGGCTCACGGGGCCCCGAGCCCTCCTTAAAGATCAGCGTGCAGAGCACCACGCTCTGCCCCCTGGCGAGGAACTCGTTGGCTCGGCTGAATATCTCCGGGTCGCTCATCCACTCAAACGATCCTCGAACCCATTAATAAGCGGTCACGCTGGGGACAACCTACGACTAACCTCGAGGCCGTCCCAGCCAACTGAGATATACTTGCTCTCGTACAGACCCGATCGGCGAACCCTGTCAAGGTAGTCCGCCATGGCGCGGGGAAAAGCACCAACGTTGTCGGCTATTATCACACTGCCGGGGTGGAGCTTCGGCTCCATGAGGGCGAGGTATCTCCCATAATCGGACTTCTCGGCGTCCACGAAGGCTAGGTCAATGGGGCAATCGACGGAGGGGATTAGATCGATGGCGTCGCCGACGAGGACGCGGACCCTCATCGCAAGGCCGGCCTTCTTTATGTTCGCCTCGGCTTCCCTGGCGTGCGCCCTGTCTATCTCGATCGTCGTCAGTTGCGAGCCCTCAGGCATGTGACTCGCGATCACGATAGCTGAGTACCCAATGTTCGCACCGACCTCCAACGCCCACTGCGGCTTCGCCTCATCAACTACCCCAGCAACTATCCCGGCCTTCTCCGCGCCGATTATGGGGAGCCACCTCCTCGAAGCCTGCCTTTCGATCTCTCGGAGAACGCCCACAGAACCACTCATGATCAGGCCTTCGACTTCGGAGCCTAAAAACCACTGTTAGTATTCAGGGGCTATCTTCTCAAGAGCAACCCACACATCGAAGGAAAGGCCTCGTACAGGCTCTCGATCGCCAGCTTCTCCTCCTCGGTACAGCCGATGAGAACTTTAATCTCTGAATCCCTCTTCACGAGGTCGACAGCGCATACGATTGCGTCGATCCTCTGTTCGGGGTCGGAGCCGACGAAGACGTCGATGCCCTCCCCATCCATCGAGGTGGTGCCTTCAAGGTAGCCGCAGTCGACGGGATAAACAAACGTGGATGAGTCGCCGTCGTGTGTCCCGCGGGGATTGTCGACTATTATACGGCAGTCTGCCACAAGGCGGTCGAGGTTCATCCAGAACCTGCCATCTACCATGCCCCTCCATTGAACCATTTGAGGAGATAAGCCCATCCCAACCAGGCGACGCCGATAACATTTTCAAGGGGCAACCACTGAGCAATCAAAACGCCGAGCGATTCGACATGATTGAGAGGACGCTTCCCGTCGCTTGCCCACTTGACTGCGGAGGTGGCTGCCCACTGCTTGCCCACATCGAGGACGGGAAGGTCGTCAGGATCACGAACAACCCCAACGGCGACCCGCATATGGCAGGCTGCATAAAGGGACTACAGATGACACGCGTCCTCTATGCCCCTGACCGGCTGGTGAAGCCCCTCATCCGCAACGGGCCTCGGGGATCGGGCCAGTTCAGAGAGGCGGAGTGGGGGGAGGCACTCGACCTAGTGGCCAAGAGACTCATTAAGATCAAGGATAGGTACGGGGCCGCCTCGATATTCAGGCTCGGCAGCGCCGGCACCTCCACTGGCGCACTCTACGAGACCGTCAACATAACCCGTCGGTTCCTCGCCCTCCTCGGCGGGTACACGGATATCACCGACGGCTACAGCAGCGCCGCGGGAAAGTACACGACCCCCTTCGTCCTCGGTACAAGGGCGGCGGGCATCGACGCGGGCACCCTCCGAAGCTCGAAAATGATCATCCTCTGGGGTGCGAACATAGCTGAGGCCCGCCTCGAGGGAGCTCTAGAAGCCCACGTTAGGGAGGCAAAGGCACGCGGTGTCCCCGTGATATTCATCGACCCCCGCCGGACACTCACCGCGAAGACCCTCGCGACAAAGTGGATACCCATCTACCCGGGCACCGACTCGGCGATGATGATGGCGGTCCTGCACGTCCTCATCATTGAGGGGATGGTCAAGCGCGCCTTCGTGGAGAAGTACAGTTACGGATTCGATGAGCTCGGCGACCACGTCCTCGGGCGAGACGATGGTGTGCCCAAGACGCCGGAGTGGGCGGCGGGCATCTGCGGGACGCCCGCCGCGGAGATCAGGGACCTCGCCCGAAGGTATGGACGCAGCCAACCCACAGCTATAATCCCCGGACTAAGCATTCAGAGGACCCTCGGTGGCGAGGAGGCGATACGCATGTCGATTGCCCTGCAGGTCGCGACGGCTAACCTCGGTGTCGAGGGTGGCTCAAGTGGAGCGCTCACTTGGGGTACACTCCCCACGCCAAGGATGGGCAATCTCCCGTCCCTCGACAACCCAGCTGACGCCTCTGTCACCGCATACAAGTGGGCCGACGCCGTTCTCGAAGGAAGGAAGGGCGGCTACCCGACTAACATTAAAGCATTCTACAACGTCGGTGGCAACTACCTATCCACCGCGGCCGACACCCACAAGGTCATACGCGCCTTCCAGTCCGTCGAGTTCAGCGTCTGCCACGACTTCTTCCTAACCCCCACCGCGAAGTACTGCGACATCGTCCTGCCCGCAGCCATGTTTCTAGAGCGAAACGACATCGTCATCGCGGACGGCGGTAACCACGTCATGTTCAGCCACAAGGTCGCAGAGCCCCCGGGGGAGGCGAAGACTGACTACGAGATATTCTGCCTGCTCGCGGAGAGGCTCGGTTTCCTTCCTGCCTACTCCGAGGGGCGCACCGAGGGGGAGTGGCTCGACAAGTTCATCGCGGAGTCGGAAATCCCCGACGCCGCCGAGTTCAAGGAGAAGGGCATCTACTTCGGCGTCGACCAGCACCGCGTCTCACTCTCATCATTCAAGGCGGACCCGAAGGCGAACCCTCTGAAGACACCATCCGGGCTCGTCCAGATACGCTCCGACGCCTACGCTAAGACGGGTTACCCCGCGATACCCACCTGCCGCGCCGCGGCACCGGACCTGTCGCACCCCCTTCGCCTCATCTCACCAAAGTCACGTTACCGGGTACATAGCGAGAACTGGAACATCCCATTCTTCAGGGAGCGGGAGAGGCACGCACTCTGGATCAACCCCGCCGACGCCTCTGCGAGGGGCATCGCAGACGGGGACGCCATACTGATCCACAACCAGATCGGGAAGGTCAGGATTCCCGCGATGGTCACACCCAACATAATGGTGGGCGTCGTCTGCCTTCAGGAGGGGGCTTGGCCCACATTCGACGAGGACAGCGTGGAGACGAGCGGGTCACCGAACGTCCTCGCCCCCACCGAGCCCACGATGCCGAGCCGAGCCACCCGGACACACACAATCTTCGTGCAGGTGGAGAAAAGCGGCTAATCGGGAGCTATGCGCTCCGCCGCGTCGAGTATCGCCTCGATTATAGCGACGTACCCTGTGCAGCGGCAAATGTTCCCCTCTATCGCCGTCTTAACCTCCTCCTCAGTCGGACACCTGTTCTCACTGAGCAGCGCGTAGGCGCTCAGTAGCATCCCAGGGGTGCAGAAGCCACATTGGACCGCCCCGTTCTCCATGAAGGCCTCTCTGAGCTCCTTCAGCAGGGGATTGTCAACGAGTCCCTCGATGGTGCAGACGTGGCGCCCCTCGACCTGGGGGGCGAGTATTATGCAAGAGGTCATGGGGTAGCCGTCGACCAGCACTGTGCAGGCGCCGCACTCCCCCTGCTCGCAGCCTTTCTTGACGCTCTTCACGCCGAGCTCCTGGCGTAGCATGTCGAGTAAGGTCATCGTCGCGGGCGCTTCGACGTAGACTTCGCCGCCGTTGAGCTCGAAGTTCACCATCATAGCTCACCTCCAGCGCGGCGCCACGCCTCACGCATGGCGCGCTTGACGAGGACACCCACCATGTCCCTGCGGTACTCGGCGGTGCCTCTCACGTCGTCGATGGGTTTAACCACCGCAATGGAGGCAGTTGCAGCTTCCTCGATCAAATCCTCGCTCATCCTCATACCCCTGATCTTGTTCTCGACTGCTGGTGCGCGTATGGGTGTCGGTGCGACGCTGCCGAGGGCTATCCTAACCTCCCTCAGCCTGTCTCCGTCCCTCTCCGCGTAGACCGCGGCGTTGACGACGCTAAGCGTGAATCCCTTACGCCTGCCTATGCGTTGGAAGCTGCTCCCTGCCCCCTTCACCCAGGGGAACCTGATGCCGCCGAGTATCTCGTTCTTCTCGAGCACAGTCATCTTTGGCCCTTTGAACAGCTCCTGTAGTTGTATCCAGTGCCCCTCCTCAAGGCTGCAGATATGCGCCTCCGCTCCGTGTACGAGGAGCGGTGGAGCTGAGTCCGCTGCGGGGGACGCGTTGCATAGGTTCCCGCCTACGGTACCCCTGTTCCTGATCTGGACGCTCCCGATCCATCGGGCCGCGTCATGGAGCGCGGGCGCCGCCTCCTCCACCAGCTTCGACGTTAGAATCTGAGAGTGTGTCGTCGTCGGGCCGATGAGTATCTTATCATCCTCTTCCTCGATACCGTTTAGTTCCTCGATGAGGCCGAGGTCGATAAGGTGGACGGGCTTCGGGCCAAGGTCCCTGAAGGCGGGCACGACATCCGTGCCACCGGCGATAGGCATGGCGTCGTCTAACGTGGACATCATCTCAAGCGCCCCGACGAGGGTTGGTGGACGAAGCAGCTCGAATCCAGTCAGCGGTTTCAAATCTTGCCAGCCTCCTTGAGCGCCTTGTGCATGCGATCAGGGGTTATCGGGATAGTGTTGAACCTGATGCCCGTCGCGTGGGAGATAGCGTTGACCACTGCGGGTACTATGCTGATGATGCTCGGCTCGCCGACGCCCTTCGCACCGAAAGCCGCGTGCTTGTACGCCTCTTCGACGATTATGGTGTCATCTATCTCGGGAGTGTCGAGTGCCGATGGGATTATGTAGTCTTTGAAGCCGGTGGTGGTGACGACGCCGTCCCTTAGCTGCAGGTTCTCCATTATTGCGAAGCCGACGCCGTGGCTTATGGCGCCGTGTATCTGCCCGTCTATGATGAGCGGGTCGATCGCCTTACCCACGTCCATCGCTGGCCATATCTTAGTGACCTCTATCTGCCCGGTCTCGGTGTCGACTTCGACCTCCGCCACCGAGGCGGCGAAGGTGTAGACGGCGTAGTTATGCCCGAGGCCCGTCTCGGGGTCGAAGAACCTCCTGGGGGATGTGTAGAAGCCGTAGCTGCCCGGGTTCTCGCCGCGGATGTGCATCTGCTCCGCGATCTCCGCGAAGGGTATCTTCACGGAGGGTTTCTTCTTGTTGTAGGCTTGGCTGTCGCGTAGCTCCACCTGTGCCTCGGGGCAGCTGAGCATGTCAGCCGAGACACGGACGAGCCTCTCCCTGAGCTGGATCGCCGCATCAGCGGCTGCTGTGCCGCCCATCATAAGGCCCCGGCTGCCATGCGTAGGCTTGGAGTCAGGGGTCGTGTCCGTGTCGGGCTGCTCAATCTTGATTGATTCGATGCTGGCGCCGATGATCTCGGCGACGATCTTGGCATGGCCGAAGGGGCTCCCCTGGCCTATCTCGCATATCCCGGTGCGGTAGGTGAGGCTGCCGTCCTCATGTATCATGAGGGCCGCGGCGCTCCAGTCCGGGGTGCTGCGGCTAGTGCTGTTACCGTGGTAGGCGCAACCGACGCCCCAGCCCCTGACTTTCGTCCCGACGCGTACGGGTTCTCTGTGCTTCGCCCAGTCTGAGGCTGCAGCGACTCCTTCGAGGCACTTGTCGATGCCGACGCTGTTGTCGAGTAGCTGGTCGCATGTAGTGTGCCCACCGATTCTCAGGATGTTCTTCATCCTGAAGTCGACGGGGTCCATCCCGAGCTCGATGGCGAGCTTGTCGACCTGCTGCTCGGCGGCGAAGTGGAGGGCGAGGTTGCCGAAGCCGCGGTAGCTGCCGCCGTAGACCTTGTTCGTGTAGACGGCGCGCCCGTCGACGGCTACGTTCGGGACCTCGTAGGGGCCGCAAGCATGGGCCGTCTGCCTCCAGAGCCAGAACGGTGCCCTGTTGGCGTAGGCGCCCACCTCAAGGGTGATGTCGACCTCGACGGCCGTCATCTTCCCGCTCCTGTCGGCGCCCGACTTGTACTTGAATCGGACCGGGAAGCGCTTCGGGGTGACAGCCACAACCTCGCTGCGGTCCATAATATACGCGGCGGGCTTGCCAGTCTTCACGGCTGCCAGTGCGGCGTATGCGCTTATCAGCGGGCCGGTGTCGTCCTTCTTCCCGAATGCACCGCCCGTCAGCGCCTGTATGATCCTGACCTGGTTAAGCTTCCATCCCAGGACTCTAGCCACCTTATCCCTGACGAGGTGGGGGCTCTGCATGCACGCTATGACTGTCACCTTACCTGCGCCATCTGGAACCGCGTAGGCGGCCTCGGGCTCAAGGCACATGTGTTCCTGGTACGGCGACCAGTATGTGTCTTCGACAACGACGCTGGCTTCCTTCCACCCCTTGACCATGTCGCCTTTCCGGATCTTGGTGGTGACCGCGATGTTGTTGTCCTTATGTATCACCGGCGCCCCGTCGGCGAGTGCGGCGTCTATGTCGAGGACCGAGAGCAGTGGCTCGTACTCGATGACCACCGCCTCAGCCGCTTCCTGTGCCGTCACATCGTCAACAGCGCAGACGAGAGCGATGGGGTCACCGACGTAATGGACCTTCACCCCGTTCAGGAACGCCTGCTCGGGGAGTGCGTAGCCTATCTCGTTTTCACCGGGGACATCCTTAGCGGTGAGAATTGCCACGACGCCGGGCATCCGCTGGGCCGCGGAAGTATCCACCCGCTTCAGCAGGGCGTGAGGCACCGTGCTCCGCACGACCTTCACAACCATAGTGTCCCGGGGTATGTAATCGGAGGTAAACTTCGCCTTCCCGAGGAGCTTGTCTAGGGCGTCGGAGCGAACCGTCCTCTTCCCCACCAGCAGGTACTCGTCCCTGTGGAGGAGGTCGCTGAGAATCTTATCGTATTCCATGGCGCCAACCGTATACTGGTAAGCGGCGATGGTGTATTTAGAGTCTACAGCTTGGAGCAGTCACGGATTATATTCAGTAAGGCGTCTGCGTCCCCTGCCTCGAGGTTGAAGACTCTAGATGCCTTCCCTTTTACGAGGGCGGCGACCTCTTCGACCTTGTCCTCGCGGCAGAGGAAGATTGCGACGCCTCCCCGCTTCAAGCCCTCTGCGACCATGACTGCTCCTGGGTGTATCCCCTTGTGCTGAGATTCTATCCTACCGTACTCGTCTACGAAGACGACTACTCCGTCCTTCATCTTCTCCGCTGCCCTTTGTAGAGCGAGGTTAGCCGAGTAGAGACCCTTCTTTGAGAAGACGAAGACGGGGTTGCGGAAGGAATCCCATCCCTCCCCCGAGGCCTCAGCCGCTGGTTTCACGAGGGGCATCTTCTCGTTGGTGTCCAATTCCCAGAGATCATAGCTCGGGTACTTGCCGTCTTCAATGACGCGGAGGCTTAGAATCCCCATGACATTCACGCCATCCGCCTGAGCCCTCTCGGCCGCCATCTTAGCGGTCGTCGTCTTCCCTCCCCCTATGGGTGCGTGCAAGATCACGGCACAGCGCAAACTAGAGCCCCACGGTATCCAAGGCGCAGAGGATAAGAACCCAGCGCTCGATAGATGCCCTGAAGGGACATGGACGGCTACGTCAGGAGCAAGATAGTCTGCACCATCGGCCCGGCTAGCAGGAGACCGGACATCCTGAAGGAGATGGCCGCGGCAGGGATGGACGTGGCGAGGGTCAATCTGAGCCACGGGAGCTTCGACGACCACCGCAAAACGATCCGAGCCATAAGGAGCCTGGGGAACGTCGCCATTCTGGTAGACCTCCCCGGCCCGAAGATCAGGATCGGGGAGCTGAAGGAACCCGTCCAGCTGAAGCAGGGGGACAGTGTCAGGTTCACGACGGAGAACGTCGTCGGTGAAGGTCTCACGCTCCCGGTGAACTACGACAGGCTCCCCGCCGAGGTACGCCCCGGGGGCCACATATTCATCAACGACGGTCTAATTGAACTCGATATAATCAAGGTGGACGCCGACTTCAAGGGATTCGAGGCGAAGGTCGTCAGCGGAGGCGAGGCGAGCAGCCACAAGGGGGTCAACGTCCCCGGAGCGAGCCTCAGCATTCACCCCCCGACGGAGCAGGACGTCAAGGGCATCGAGTTCGGTGTCCAGGTCGGCGCTGACTGGTTCGCGGCCTCATTCATCAGGAGCAAGAAGGATGTCGAGGCGGTTAAACAGGCCATCAATGAGGCAGATGGAGACCAGCCCGTCATAAGCAAGATCGAGCACGGTGAGGCCATCACAAACATCGACGAAATTATAGACGCGAGCGATGGTGTCATGGTCGCCCGCGGAGACCTCGGCATTGAGGTACCACCCTGGGACATCCCGCTGCTCCAGAAGAAGATAATCACCAAGTGTTATGAAATTGGGAGGCCGGTCATTGTGGCGACGCAGATGCTTGAGTCAATGGTCGAGAACCCACGCCCAACGCGGGCAGAGGCGAGCGACGTCGCCAACGCGATCCTCGATGGCGCGGACGCGGTTATGCTCAGCGAGGAGACGGCGACAGGTGCTCATCCAATAGAGGCGGTGCGGGTCATGGAGAACATTAGCCGCGTCGTCGAGTCGGGGGGTGCCCTCAGGAAGGCGCAGAGGCCGCGGGAGGGGCAGCCCATACCCGAGATAATCGGCAGCCTCGCCTCACAGGCCGTGGAGTCGGTGAAGCCCGCTGCCATCTTCACCGTGACGCGTAGCGGCTTCACGACCCTCATGGTCAGCAAGTACCGTCCATCTGCCAGAATCCTCGCCGTCGTCCGCGAGGCGAAGATATCGAGGAGGACCCGCCTCTACTGGGGTGTTGAGCCCTTAGACGTCCAGTGGAGCGACGACAGGGATGAGTTGATAATTAGAGCCGTAAACAGGGCGCTGAAGGACGGCGTGATCAGGGAGCCCGACATCATAATGATCGTCTCCGGATCGACCCTTGAGGCGCCGGGGCGCACGAGCACCCTCGAGATACTCAGGGTCAGGGACATCCTCTACCACGCGGGGAGGAAGGACTGATGCGCCTCGGCTTGATATCGGACACACACGACAACGTATCGAAGATCAGGGAGGTGATACGCCAGCTCAACAAGCATGAGGTCGACCTAGTTCTCCACGCCGGGGACTACATCAGCCCCTTCACAGCGAAGCCCTACGCCGACCTCAAGATGAAAATGATCGGTGTCTACGGCAATAACTGCGCCGAGAGGGAGAAGCTCAGGGAGGTCTACGCCGCTGTCGGGAAAGAGATAGTCGGCAACTTCGCCGAGGTGGAAGCCGGCGGAAGGAGGATAGCCTTGCTCCACGGCCATGACGACGCACTCCTCAGTTCCATAATCGCGCACGGCGGCTACGACGCCGTCGTCCACGGGCACGACCACTAGGCGAATACAGAGAAGAGGGGCGCAACCTTCGTCGTGAACCCAGGCGAGGTCTGTGGATACGTCACGGGGAGGAGCAGCTTCGCGCGCGCGGCGTCGACCACGGTGAGCCTCGTCATCAATACATGCTCACTACTGCCGGTTATTCTAGTTTCTCTTTAAATATAGGAATCGAAAATTATTCTAAATCCTGACGCCACAGAAGCGACGTAGGACCAACTCCTGCACCCTCGCCGCGTCCATCACGGTGTCGAGGTCAACCCACTCGACGGCTGCGTGTGCGCCTTCGCCTGATGGGCCGTATGCGACAGCGGGTATGCCCTTCTGCCACATGATCTGGGTGTCCATCCACCCGGAACCGCCTACGAAGGCGGGGGTGAGCTTGATCGCCTCCTTACTGCAGGCGACGATTGTCTGGCAGATGTCCGCGGTCTCCGGAACGTCCATGGGGCCGCGGTAGAAGGTGATCTCGTAGCTCGCCTTGAACTTAGGGTCCTTCTCCGCTATGCCCTTGAGGAGCACCTCCATCTCGGCTTCGACGTCCTTCTTCTCCTCCCCGGGGATGGTGCGCCTCTCTATCGATAAGAGGCACTTGTCGGGGTAGGTGCTGAGCTCTAGACCGCCCTTGATGGTGCCGGCGTGGACGCTGGCGGGCCCGAGGACGGGGTGCTTTTTCTTCTGCAGCTTGGCACCGATCGCCTCGAGCCCCGTAAGGACGTTGCCCATCTTGGCGATGGCATCGACGCCGGTCTCCCACATGCTACCGTGGGCGGCTAGGCCCTTCGTCTCGATGTCTATCCACGCGAAGCCCTTGTGGCACCTCTCGATCTGCAGGGCGCTCGGCTCACCGACGATCGCAGCGTCTACACGCGTCTTCTCCATCAGCCTCTCGGTTCCGATGCTCGCATACTCCTCGTCACATACCCCGGCCACCACTACGTCTCCCCTGAGCTGGGTGCCCGAATCAACGACCGCTTTCAGTGCAGCGAGGCTGGCGACTAGGCCACCCTTCATGTCGAATGTGCCGCGACCGTACATCCGCCCATCCTTGATCACCGGCTTGAGGGGCTCGATGGTCATGTAGTCGTAGCCGACGGTGTCGATGTGGCCGTTGAGCATCAGGCTCTTGCCGCCACCGGCTCCCTTGAGGGTGCCAACGGCGTTTGCCCTCTTCGCCTCTATCTTGTCGACCTTTGCCTTGAGGCCGATGCCTTTCAGCCAGTTCGCGACGTACTCGGCGATCTCCTCCTCTCCCTTCGCCCCGGGCACGAGTGTCGGGTTGACCGAGTCGATCTTCACGAGCTCCTTGAGCAGATTCGTAGCAGCCTTCTCGTCCACGCCAGACTTAAACATGAGTAGAAAGAATCCATCTTCGGGTTAAAAGAGTGGGGGGTATCCGCTTAGTGGGCCGGTGGCCTGACCCAGCCCCCGTAGACGGGGTGGCGGCTGCAAAGGACCTCTATGAAAGCGGGGTGCCCCTTCGTGTTCTCATTGAGGGCGTCCTTCAGTGCTGAGGCGATGTCATCGGGCTTCTCGACTCTAGTGGAGTGCATCCCGAGGGCGTCCGCCATCTGCGCCGTCTTGTAGACGTCTTGCTTCGTAACCTCACAGGCGAACGGGGTGTGGCCGCTCCCCCAGAAGCCTGGGCCGTAGCCGCTAAAGCCACCATTGTTTATGTGGATGGTCGTTATCCCCAGCCCGTGGCGAATTAGCGCCTCGTAGTCGCCCATCTGGTAACTCACCCCGGCATCTCCCGTGACGCTCACAACCTGCCTGTTCGGGTATGCGAGCTTCGCTCCCATCGCTGCGCCGAGGCCGAATCCGAGGGTGGAGACGTTGCCCCAGGCCATGAAGCCGTGCTCGGTGACGGCATCGTAGACGGTGGTGAGTTGGTCGCGTGTGTTTCCCGACTCGTGGGTGATGACGCTGTTCATCGGGTCGACGGTCTTAATGATCTCCGCGTAGACCCTGTATGGGTTTATTGGTGTCTCGTTCGACTCCATGAGAGGACGGTACTTTTTCATCTTCTCCTCCTTCGCGGCGGCGACCTCCGCTTCGACTGGCTTCGGCTTGGCGCCGTGCCTCTCCGCTTCGGCTATCATCTGATGGAGGACGAGCTTCGCGTCTCCGACGATGGCATGGTCCGTCCTCGTTGCCCTGTTTAGGTCCTGCTCGTCGATGGTGCACTGGACTATTGTCTTCCCCCTCGTTGGGACCTCGTGGCCGAAGGTTGTCGTACCGAGGCTTGTACCAATCGCGAAGACTAGATCCGAGCCCTTAAGCCACCTCTCGGCCGGTACATCTCGTACGCCGAGGCTGAGCGGGTGATCCTCAGGGAAGCAGCTCTTACCCATTAGCGTGGTGAGGACGGGAGTGCCCGTCATCTCGGCGAACTGCTTCAGCTCAGCGCAGGCGTCCCCAAAGAAGACCCCCTGCCCCGCGTAGATCATTGGAGTCTTGGCGTGGAGGATCGCATCTACCGCAACCTTCACGTCGTGGGGATCGCCTGAGGGCTTCCATCCTTTCACCGGCGTATATGGGTGCTCAGCGGGATCGTAGTCCTCGAGGCCACGTGGGAGCTGGAGCATGACGGGACTCGGGCGCCCGCTACGTAGCTGGGTGTAGGCGCGGCGCACGAACTCGGGGACTCGCCGCCCCTGGTTTATGAAACCGCTCCACTTCGTCACATTACGGAACCCGTCCTCGATGTTGAAGCGTTCCCTCGAGGCGGCCTCATTGGGGACGCCGTCGGTGAGGCAGAGGAGGGGGGAAGAGTCCTCGTACGCCTGGGCGAGGGCGCCATATGCCATCTCGGTCCCGGCCGCGTTCAACCCGCCCATCACGGCTGAGACACCGATCTTCTTACCATTCGTTGCCCTGCTGTAGGCGTCCGCCACGGCGACGGCAAACCTCTCCGTTCTCACCATCATGAGGGGCATCCCCTCCTCGCCGCACGCGTTCACGAATACGTTCGTGGGGAATGTGCATACCCACTCGGTCCCCTCCTCACGGAGGAGCTTTACCAACCCGTTAACGGCCTTGACCAACTCAGAACACTGGTTCAAGGATGGGTGCGGGGGTGTAAAAAAGCTGCGAGGACTACATCTCGCGGAGCCGCTTAATCCGCTCCTCAAGGGGCGGGTGGCTAGCAAAGAGGTTGTCGAGGCCGCTCTTGTTCGGGTCGCTGATGAAGAGAGGGCTGACCGCCTCATCTACCTTCATCTTGCCCTGGTTACTATTTTTAATCTTCTCGAGTGCCGATGCGAGACCCTCGGGAAAACGCGTTAACTCGACTCCACTCGCGTCCGCCATGAACTCCCTCTTCCGGCTTATCGCGAGTTGGATGAGAACCACGGCTATTGGCGCGAGGATTGCGAGGATGAGCCCCAAGACCAATACAACGACCTCCATGCCCGATCCACCGTTCCTGTCGCGACCACGTCGACGCGTGCCAGCGCCTAACCATGCCCACTGGAGGATGATGTGACTCAGAATCGAGACGAGGCCAACGAGGACCGCAACCAAGGTCATGAACTCGACGTCGCGGTTCCTGATATGGCTCATCTCATGGCCGACGACGCCTTCGAGTTCCTCTCTGTTGAGGCTCTGGAGGGCACCCGTCGTCACGGCGATGCTCGCATGCTGCGGGTCCTTCCCAGTTGCGTAGGCATTGATGTCAGGGTCATCCATGACATAGACCTTAGGCGCTGGGATCCCAGCAGCAATCGCCAAGCCCTCCGCCACGTTGTTGAGGTAAACGTACTCATTGCCCTCAGCGAGCCGAGCATGCGTCGATGCGAGTACAACACGGTCCCCATATTCGTAGCTGCTCCAAGTATAGATGACGATGATTATGAGACTGAAGGGTATAACGAGTACCAGCGCCTCGGGCGCGAATATATAGGCGAAGCTGTAGATGAGACCAAAGAGGAACAGCGACACTACTATCACTAGTAGGAGGCTGGCCCTGCTGTTCCTCCTTTGCTCGTCGTAGAAGGTTCGCCGGGCCATCAGAACTGTACCTTCGGTACCTGCCTCTCGCCCTCAGGGATGTTGAGGAACTCATGCTTGGTGCGGCCGCCCGCGAACCACGCGCCGGGGATCGTTGTAATGAGGTTGTTGAAGTTCAGCACGCTGGTGTTGTAGAACTGGCGTGCGTAGGCGATCTTATCCTCTATGCCCTGTAGCTGCTCCTGTAAAAGCTTGAAGTTCTCGTTGGCCTTTAGTAGCGGGTAGGCCTCGGCGACTGCGAAGAGCTGGCGGAGCGTGGAGGTCAACATATTGCTTGAGTCCATCCTCTCTTGCGGCGTGCCCTGTATCATGCCCGCCCGAGCCTGGGCGACCTTCTCGAAGATCTCCTTCTCGTGAGCGGCGTATCCCTTGACTGTCTCAACGAGGTTCGGGACCAAATCGTAGCGCTTCTTCAGCTGTACGTCGATCTGGCTCCAGGCCTCATCGATCTGGTTCTCGTACTGCCTGATCCTGTTGTAGTACGAGAAGTAGAGTCCTACGAGTATCAGGACGATGACTACTATCGCCCCGATTATCCCTATCGTGAGTATGTCCATTTTACTTCCCTAGGAAAATGGAAGAACTCGACCCTAAAAGGGTATTGAATATAAACTAAATAGATGGGCTTAGTCGGGATGCTAGCCAACGATGACGGGGGCGTCATCGTTTTTCTTCATCTTGTTCTTCGCGAAAGTCTCCGTTGCGACCTTCAAAAAGAGGACGGCGTTGATGAAGAGCAGCGCTGTCATGAAGTAGAAGGGCATCGTGAGGCCGAAGCGGTCAGCTAGGAACCCGAGGAGCGTGGGGCCGACGATGAATCCGATGTCGCCGAAGATCCTATAGATACCCATAGAGAGACCGTGGGGGTCGTCGATGGTCACGTCAGTGGCCATGGCCTGAGGCGCTTGCTGGGCACCACTTGTACCGATTCCTAGCACGATCGCGGCCAACGCCATCGTCCAGAAGCTGTTCGTGAAGCTGAAGACGAGGCATGCGCCGCAGGTCACGAAGAGGCTCTTGAGTATTACAGACTTCTCCCCTGTGAGTCGATCATGTAACCGATGGGTATCGTGAGCAGGAGGTTGATGACCGTGACAAAGCTCAGTATGTAGCCTATTGCTGCCTCGTCGAGGTGCACGACGTTCGCGGCGTAGAGGGGGACGATCATATCCCTGATACCCGCGGTGAGGAAGAACATTGTGAAGGTGGCGAGGCTGGCCATGATAAAGTTCTTCTTGCCGATTATCCTCCTGGCGGCGGCCAGGGATAATCCGGAGCCGCCGGTGTTGTGGACCGTGTGGATCATGTTTGTTTCCTTGATGAAGATGAACGTGAGAACGAGGCTGATGACGCTGACAGCCGTATAAATGTAGAATGGGGCGCGGATGTTCCATGCGCTCGCGACGATACCACCGACGGTAGGTCCCGCGGCGGAGCCAATTAGGATGAAGGAGCTGAAGTAGCTTAGTATCCTCCCCCTCTCCTCTGGGCGGAGGATGTCGGCGAGGAGGGCCTGCCTGCTCGTGATCCACATGGCGGCGCCGACCCCCTCTAGGAGGCGGTATATGAGGAACTGCCAGAACTCCACCGCCGTGGCGTTTAGGAAGGAGCTTAGTGCTATGATTATCGTGCCCCAGATCATCAGCGGCTTCCTGCCGAAGCGGTCCGCGAGGACCCCGACGGGTATGTCCGCGATGAACCGCCCGATGGCATACATCGAGATGGCGAGGGAGACGAGGGCGTATGTGACGTTGAATGTCTCGGCGTATATGGCGAGGATAGGGGAGACGATCCCCATCCCGAGGAAGATGAAGAAGGCCGGCACGTAGATGGAGAGGATGTCGGCGGTCCGTGAACGAGCCTCAGCAGCCAAAATACCTATCCCAAAGGGATAGAGATGGTGGGAGGGCACATTGATTTAAGCTTAGTCTGCCCTATGTGAGCCAGAAGCCTCGAGTCCGAAGCGCCTGAAAGCTCTCAGGGCCCTGAATGTGACCCACTTCGAGGGCCTCCCCTTCGCCTCTATGTCGACCCACATCTTACCATTGTATGTGTTCTCAAGCAGCCACGAGCCGTCGGGTTGCCGCGCGCTGAGCATGAGGTCGACCACTGGCTGCATCCGGTCGTCGTGGACGCCGAGTCGCGTGAGGGTGTCGATGACCTCAAGGGCGTCTGACTGGTAGAAGAGGGGGAAGCCGAAGCGCTTCCAGCCCGCTTTGTCCTTCTGCGTCCCGTCGGGGTTGCGGAGGTACCGATAGACGCCGTTCTCGAGGATATTCTCCACCTCCCGGTCGATGATTGCCGGTATCTCTCGGCTCCTCTTCGGCTGCAGGACCGTTGAGATGGCTCGGAGCATCTTCTCCGCGCCCATGTAGCAGTTCTTTGGGAAAACAGCGGAGGGGTCGATGGTGTAGCTCCGGCACATCCAACCTGCGTTCACGCCATCGTGGTACCCGACGTTGAAGTCTACTAGTTTCCGCGTCCGCGGGTCGTCGAGATACCCGAAGTGGATGAGGTAGTAGAGGACGTTGCCGTCGAAGCAGCAGCCTTCCTTCATCGCGCTCGCCTTACCCTTCGTAGTCATGGGGAGGTCTGGGAGGAAGTGCCCGGAGTCGCGCTGGAAGCGATAGACCTGCTCAACTTCCCTCTCAATTTCCGGGGTCCTCTTCGCTCCCAGCTCGGCGAGGATGAGGAGTGAATGCGTTGTCGCGGTATATTTTGGGAGGTACATGTTCTTCTCCCCGACCCACCAGCCCCCGGTCTGCTGCGCTGAAAGTATTGCCTTGACCCCTCAATATCCTGTAGTGTCCAGAACCGCACACTAGGGTCACTGGGTTCGAGGAGCCATCCAACAGGGTTCAATGTGTACCACTAACTAGAATCGGCGGGTGAAGGTTGAAAATTTAGGCGATTTTCAGCCTGAAGTGTACAACCTTCTTACCCTTCTTCGCGTCCTCGAGGTGCAGTTCCGCGAGGTGCCCGATCTCCGATGTGCTCTTCACGTGTGTGCCGAAGCAGAACGTCGAGGCGTAGGGGCCTATGTCGACGATTCGTAGGCGGTTTACGCTCCGGGGTATCTTCTGGAGAAAGCTGATCTTGCGGGGGTCGCCCGAGGCGTTTATCTTTGCCCTATCCTCGTAGTAGATCCTCACGAGGGCATCCTCGTCCACTATCTCGTCGAAGCGGCGGCCGACGTCTTTAACCATCTCGGCTGTTAGGCTGGATGGCTGGTACTCAAGCTTCTCAAGATCGCTGAAGACCTTCGGGGGTTCAACCAGAGCCTCGATGAGTCCGGTGACGAGGTGCTCGGCTGAGTGGCGCCTCATGTTCCAATTCCGTGTCGGCCAGTCGACAACGCCGTGGACAGCAGTGCCGACGGGGATGTCTGCGTCGAGATAGTGGAAAATCTCCAGCCCCCTCTTCACGGCCTTCGAGACCAGAGCTACACCACCGGAGTGCCTTAGGATACCGATGTCACTCGGCTGCCCGCCCGAGTCGGGGTAGAAGGCCGTCCTGTCGAGGACGACGAACCTCGGCCCCGCTTTGACGACGGTGGCGTCGAACTCGGTCAGATGGCTGTCGTCCGCGTATAGTGGGAGGCTGTTGACGCTCACACCCTGTACATCGTCGAACCCGTGAATCAGCTTTGCGGAGTCAGGTGGGGACGAACTTCTGGATGCGTTGTCCCTCAAGGACCTCACCGATGTACAGGGCGCCGTGGCTGTCTTTCCAGACGCAGTGGGGAGCGACGAACTGGCCGGGAGCGAAGCTCCTCTCTCCTCCTATACGGGCGAGAACCTCACCCCTCTTGTTGAGGATGCTCACCCGGTGTGTTAACTCAGCGATATAGACCCTGCCACGCTTGTCGAAGTAGATGTCGCAGGGGCGCAGGAGGTTGCCCCACTCCTCGACGTACTCCCCCTCGGGACTGAATATTTGGACGCGGTTGTTCTGGCGATCAGCCACGTAGACCCTCTTGCCGTCAACCCAGACGCCATGGGGGAGGTTGAATTGCCCCGGGCCCGTCCCGGGCTCCCCCCAGCTCTGGATAAGCTTCCCATCCGATGTGAATCTGTGGACGCTGCTGTTACCGTAGCCGTCGCTGACGTAGAGGTCGCCGTTTGGGGCCTGGGCGAGGTCGGTGGGCTTGTTGAAGGGCTTCCCCAGTGGCGCGGGCTTGTCCTCGGTGCCTAAGGTGAAGAGGAGTTCACCGTTCTTGGCGAACTTCCGGACGGTGTGGTCGCCGTTGTCCACGCAGTAGAAGCTGTCCTCGGCGTCAACGTAGGCGCCGTGGGCGTTTGCGAAGATGCCTTCCCCCCAGCTCTCTATGAACTCTCCCTCCCTGCTGAAGACGATGATCGGGTGCTCACCTCGGCAGAGGATTAGGACCCTGTCCCTTGAGTCGACGGCGACGCCGGCGACCTGAGTGTAGACCCAGCCAGCGGGAAGTTTCCCCCAGCCCTCCACGACCTCGTACTCAAGGCCCTGCTTTATCATGTGTATCAGGGTGAATGTGTAATTGGGCTACTTGATACCTGCGCCCCTACTCCCCGAGGTGGGAGCCGTCGCAGAGGGGGCAGGCCTCGGATTTCCCGCATCGACATAGGGTGACACGGTTCCTCTTCTCGTAGACGTAGCCGTCGGAGGCCTCGATGTCGATGCCTCCAATCACCCAGAGGGGGCCTGCGACGCCATCCTGATCCTCTGTCACGGCTATCCCCGGCTTGAGAACGGGCTCAAGTGCCTTCCCCTTCTTGTCCCACTCGACTAGGCGACCTGAAGGGCAGTCCGACGCCTCCTGTATTGCCGTCTTCCTGTACTCTGGGTTGTCGCTGTTGGTGGTGAGGTTCCAGATGTTGCCAGCACGTGTGCAGAAGCCCGCACCTACACAGAGCTCCCGCTTGTCGGTTAGCTTGAGTTCGGGGCCATCATAGAACTTCGCCCCCTTAATGTAGGGGGAGCGGTCCGCAGTCTCGGTACCCTCGAAGCCGCTCTTCATGTGTGAGCCGTCACAGTAGGGCTTGTTCTTGGATTTGCCGCATCGGCATAAGGTATAATTCTCCTTCTCCGGGTAGGTCTCTATCCGCCGCCAGCTTAGGGCGATTCCATTGGAGTCCGCCTCGATAACCATCTTCGTCAGGGGGAGCCCGCCAGAGACCTGGTAGGACCCACCTTTAGTGACCTTAACCCTGCCCTTCCCTGCCATGAATAGCGACCAGGAGGCGTAGAAGATGAAGTTTTCACCTTCAAGAACTAGAGTGGTTGGGATGGTGGAATTTAGATCTTAACTCCCAGTAGTTGCTCCACGAGCTTGGGGTTGGCAAGGCTATAGAAGACCCACTTCCCCTCCTTCCTGCTCTTTACCAGGTCCGCCTCCTCAAGGATCTTCAGGTGGTGGCTCGTCGTCGGCTGAGTCATAGATAAAGCGGTGATGAGTTCGCAGACGCACATCTCGCGCGTCTGGAGGAGGCCGAGCATCCTCTGGCGGGTCTCTTCGCCGAGTGCCTTGTAGAATTTGCCCCTTCTCCTCGCGTCAGCTGGGTTCGCCCTACCCTCAGCAAGGCCCCTGAGCTGGGCGGCGTACTCCTCAACATTAATGCAGTTGCATTTTCCCGTGGAAACGAGCCGCTCTAGGGACGCATCGCTCTTGGACATGATTAATTAAAGTTGAAACGAATTTAAATATGTTATTACTTTCTAGCTCCTATCTGCTTGTTTCACCTTGGTAGTTTGAAAAAAGCTACCCCCAGTCTCTTTGATCCTAACAGAGTTTCATCTGCGGTATCTCTGGGCTTTGCTCTGAGCACAGGTACCGCGTGTGCGGCATGGTGTTGCCGTAGTGGAACATCTTCTCCCTATACTCCGGTTTCCGGGGCTTCTCGTTAACCTTCTTCGAGGCTTCTCCCTCTTTTAAACAACTTCAGCAAGGGGTTACACATTAACATATTAATATATATGTATATGTAATTAGTGGGAGGCTTCTCTCTTTACTGAGCAGGTATGTCATTATTAACCACCGCCAACTTTTACTAACCGGATAAACTTGGCAGTAGCGACCGTTGAGAATAAGAAGGTGAAGAAACCAAAAAAGTACATGGAGAAGAGAATAAAGAAGAGTGGGTTCCCGAAGAACGCGGGAAGAAAGTAGTTAAAACTGATTGGCCTATGTACCTTTTAAGATATGCGCGCGCGTCGAGAAGGAGGCGCGTGTCCAGGCTAATGGACAAGTGCGTTCACACTATCTACGGCTCGCATGAAAATCTCCTCCAGACCCTCACCCTCCTTAGATCGCAGGTCTTCGATGGTCCCCTCGGCTACAATCCTCCCACAATCTATGACGGCGACCCTGCTTCTCCGCAATCTTGAGGATGTGAGTACACACGAAGATGGTGCGACCCTCCTCTCTGAGCCCGCGGAGATAATCTCAGAGGCGAAGCTGGTAGATGGGATCGAGGTTGAACAGGCCTGCGCGCGCATAGGAGTACTCTCTTTACCGAACATGAGGTGTGTTTTTAAAAATATTTTATTATAAGAACGAGGTTGATCTTTTTCAGTTTAGGGTTTGTCCCTTCTATTCACCGCCTCCTGAGCTTCCTGTACAGGAGGGCAAAAACCCCAGCGGCCACAACTAGAAGTATGATCCCATATATGCTCCAAGATGACTCGACGTTCACCGTCACCCTGATGGACTGCTGGGAGGTCTCAACCTCGTCCGAGGTCGCAGTAAGCTGGACGAGGTAGTCCTGCGCAGCTGTACCCGTGGGGGGTGTGATGGTCAGCGTGAACGTCGCTTTAGAGTTGGAGTCGAGAGTTGTCACCTTTATGGGTGTAGCAGTAACGGTCCACCCGCTCGGGTAGGTGAGTGACAACTGGAGGTTGTTAAGGGACGAGTAGCCGGTGTTTGTTAGAGTGACGGTCTCCGTGTAGGTGGAACCCGCGTTAGTAGCGAAGTAGAGTGAATCCACTGCCATCGTGAGACCGTAAGAGCCACCTATGCTAGCGTCTAGTGCGATCTTCCCGTTGCTATAGTCACCCTGCGCCGTTACTGCGAAGGAGTAGGAGTTCTTGTCGCTGCTCAGTGCAGGGGTAACCTGAAGATTCACCGACTCCGATGACTCAGCGTCGACTAGTATCGAGTTGATCTGCTTGCCCTCACTTGTGAGGAAGGCGACTGTCCAACCGCTCGGGACGCCCTCCGCCTTCAAAGCAATTAGTTGCTTAGTCCCTGGGTTTGTGATGGTGAGTGGGTAAACGGTCGCCTTACCAAGGGCGATAGTCTGGGACGGGTACTTCGACGTCACGGTCAGACCCGCGCTTACGTTACTAACCGTTACGGTCAGCGGCAACGACACCGTTTTCCCGTTTGCCGACGCCTTCATTGTGAAGGCGTAGTCGGCTGGCGTGGAGTTGCTAGGTACGTTGCCGGTAACCTGGATGTTCACTGACTCACCAGGGTCGATGGTTAGGGAGTTGATCTTCTCGCCTTTGTCGTTGGCAGAGTAGAGGCTCCAGCCGCTTGGGCCGCTGAGGTGGATGGTGAATGTCTGAGTGTAGTAGTATGGGTTCTTCACAGCGACCGCGAATGTGAAGATGTCGCTCGGCATAACTACCTTGCCGGGGTACGTGCTGCTGAGTACTGTGCCATCGGCGCCTACGACCTTGAGGTGGACTGTGGTGTCGGTCTCAAGGTTTCCGACTACCTTTATCGTTAGGTCTGAGTCTACTGCTTTGAGGGGGGCTGTCACCTCGACGTTAACGGTGATAGTACCATCGGCGGGGACGTAGACGCTCTGGACTTGTTGCTCATCCTGGTTTAGGATAGCGATCGTGTAGTCGCTTCCAGCTGCCGACGTGATTGTTACAGTCTCGGTGTCCCCTGTATTCTTGATACTGACGGGGATCTTCAGTGTCTCTCCCTCGTGTATCTCAAGTGTGGACGCAGAAACCTGTGTACTGATACTCTGGTTAAGGACCAGTTTCTTTACGTCGTAGGTGAATTCCGTCGCAGTGTTGAGGTTCACGGTGAGGGTCGCTGACTGGTACCCTGGTTTGCTGATGATCACCGTATAGGCGGCACGGTCAAGACTTAGTGTGAACGCACCGTCTGTAGTGGTCATCGTGCTCTTTACAAACTGGCCAATGAGATTGCTGCTCGTGACTACGTTTGATGTTGAGTAGACGTTTAGGGTAACACCGCTTAGTGGGTTACCGACCGAGTCGACGATCGTACCCGTTATAGTGTAGCTTGTGTCCGAGTGGACCATCGCGAGAGGCGTAGATAGCATCACCAAGAGAATCGTGAGGGCTAGTACACGAGTAAATGGACCAGTCTTCTTCTGAGTGGACATGTTGGTCACCGGATCTCCTGGCGCGTGAAGATCACGTACGCGGCGGCGAAGATTGCGATGAGGAGGCCGACGAAGTAAATAAGGCTCGGGAGAGATGTCGCAATTGCCTGTGTGACGTTTATGGAAATGACCGTCGGTGAGCCGCTGTTGAACTGGAGCTGGCTAGTGGTGAGTATCGAGTTAACGATGTTCTCATAGGCTGTGGACGGGGAGAGGCCTGAGATTATTGCTCGGATGGTTGTAAACCCGGCCTGTGTGGCGAAGCTCGGTCTTCCATTTGTAAGACTGAACCTGACTGGATAGAGTATCTGGCCGATGGCGTAACCGACGTTTGGTATGAGCTGTATTGAGGCTAGCCACACTATCATCGATGCGAGCAGGGATGTAGATGGGAGAGGAAGTACTATAGACAGTAGCAACCCCACGGCCAGGAATATGGACATGTAGATGAGTGAGACTCCAAAGAAGATGAGGAGACGTATGACGGTGTCCATGGTTAACGCGAGACCCGTAACGCTGACGAAGACGCCTATCCCTGCAAGGAAAGTTATGGTCGCCACCAATGCTACTGCAATAAGGCCACCTAGGTACTTTCCATATACAATAGTGTCTCGGTAGATTGGGTAAGAGAGAAGGGTCTTCAGCGAGCCCTTCTGGCGCTCATTGTTGATCGTGTCGAAGCTAATCGCAATTGCCAAGACTCCACCGACCAAGCTGAAGTTTGTGATCATGCTACTTAGGGACCGTGACAGGCTCTGAGCCGAGCCGAATGCCTCGAATGTACCCGGCCCACCGCCTCCACCACCTGGCCTCGTGGAGTTACCGGTCACAGTCGTGACGGTTGATGACTGCGAGCTGCTGTAGCTGAGGCCACCCTCGAACGTGGATACGAGCACAACTATTAGGAGTGTGGCAAAGATGAGCAGGAACTTTTTCTCCCCGATTATGTCGAGGAATTCCTTTTTCGCCATCGTGAATAATCCGGCCATATCAGACAACCCCCTGATACCGGAGGAAGACATCCTCGAAGTCCTCCCCCTCCGTGGCGTTGACCTGTTTGCGGAGCTCTGATATGGTGCCAAGGCCAACTATTGTTCCATTCTTCATGATGGCAACCCTGTCGCAGAGCTTGTTGACCTCGTAGAGTACGTGTGTTGTGAAGATTATCGTCATTCTCTTCTCCTTGGATAGCATCCTGATTAGTTCCCTGAAGTCCCGTGTTCCCTCGGGGTCAATCCCCTGCGTGGGTTCATCGAGTATGAGGATCTTGGGGTCCCTGACGAGGGACTGGGCTATACCGAGCCTCTGCTTCATTCCTCTGGAATATGCCCCTACCTTCACGTCCCTCTTCGTCCCGAGTCCCACCATGTCGATGAGTTTCTCGATCCTCTCCTTGGCGACAACCGAGGGGACCTCGGCGAGCTCAGCGTAGAAGCTGAGGTTCTGCCTCGCGTTCAAGTTCTCGTAGAATCCTGCGCCTTCTGGTAGTAGGCCGACAGTTCTCCTCGCCTCGAGTGGCTTCTCGATGATATCAGCGCCATTCACAATAGCTGTCCCCTCGGTGGGCGGTATCAGCCCGAGGAGCATCAGGATCGTGGTGGTCTTTCCCGCCCCGTTTGGTCCGAGGAGCCCGAATATTTCGCCCTCCTCGATGGTGTAATTCACATGGTCTACTGCTGTGAAATCACCGTACTTCTTCGTGAGGTTCTTTAACTCGATCACAGCCTTCACACTCTTACCTCCTAAGCATCTTAGTAGCTATTGGGTGCATATGGGAGAAGGGATATAAAGGTTTTTATCTGCTATAGTAATTACTAAGGAAGGTAGTAGGATGTCGAACGACAGCTATACTCCCGCTGGCTACAAGCCGGATGCGAAAGACCTCGAGGCTATACTCGGACCGCTCGAAGCAGATGTTCTCAGCTCGGTTTACAAGATCGGGAAACCTGTCAGAGTGCGGGAGGTCTACGAGCGGATGAAGGGAGAGAGGAAGATAGCATATACCACGGTCATGTCCACGATGAATACCCTCTACGAGAAAGGCATCCTTGACAGAAAGGTCGTTGAGGGAAGGGGAGGCCTCCTATACGTCTACTGGCCGAAGATGAGCCGTTCCGAGATCGAGCGTTCGGCGGTTAAGTATATAATGGACAGTCTTGTAAAGAATTTCGGCGAAGCTGTCACGTCGTACCTAGTAGAGATGAATACAACGGAACCTAAAGAAAAGAAGGAGTAGACACCATGGACTTGATTGGAGAGGTCCTTAGAATTGTTATGATGCCTCCTTTACTCCAAGTGGTACTAACCTCAGCTGTCGTCCTAGGCGTCTCCTACATATTGATGAGGGTTATACATCTGAACAACCCACGGGTTAAGAGCCTTTTCTTCTGCTTGGCCCTCGTAACCCCGTTGGTGATGTATCTAATGTTCACACCGTCCGTCTGGTTCACGAGGATTATGATGGGGCACGTCTTCACCCAGTTCCCGGAGGTGCCACAGATAGAGATCGAGAGGGTAATGGAGGTGAACTACATCGGCGTACTCTGTATCGTCGGCCTCGTCTTCGGGGCGGTGACGTTCCTCATCTCGAACATTTTCAGCATATCGATCGTCAAGCGGCTGCAAGGAGTGGTCGAAGTCGGCGCAGATGAGGAGCCACGCCTCAGCAACCTAGTCGATAAGGTGGCGAATAGGATGGGGATCGAGACGCCACGCGTGGGGCTGACGGAACATCTGCAGCCGAATGCCTTCACCGTCGGGAGGGGAAAGAACGCCATGGTCGTGTTCACCATGGGCATACTCGACACACTCGACCCGAGGGAGCTCGAGGCCGTCACGGCGCACGAGTTGGCCCATATAAAGAACAGGGATTTCAGCCTCATGGTCGTCGTCACGTCGCTGAAGCTCGTCTTCTTCTATAATCCATTCGCCTACCTAGCGACCTCTATGATCTCTAGGGAGAGGGAGTATCTGGCCGACGAGGTCGGCGCTAAACTGATGTCCCGAAAGAGGCAGCTGAAGAGCGCATTAGTCAAGATATCAAGGGTCAAGGCGGAGTCGAAGCCGAACATGCTCACGACCTGGACGACGAGCCTCTTCGTCTACTCCCAGATTGGCTTGCTAAAGTCGGCGTTCACGGCTCACCCCAATCTCGACACACGCCTCAGGCACATCGGGGGGAAGACTACCTCGCGGGGTGATGCAGCCAAGACGTTCGCCGTCGCCGTACTCCTCGGGAGCACTCTCATCCTAGCTGGTGGATACCTCTCCCAGCCAATGAGACTCATAGATCAGGTCCTCTTCAGGGTAGACGAGACTTTCGGGCTCAGGTTCATGATGTTCCCGGATGGGGGGATGCGTGTGGCTGGCGCGGCTTTTGGTATGGCCCGTGTGGCGCCGCCGGTTGAGGGGATTATAGTCTTCAGCGGGGGACATATACCCCCGCCACCGTGAGCTTCAGGCCACCCTGCAGCGCAGCATCTCCTTGCTGAAGACGCTGTCCGACTCGCAGGCGTCACACCGAATGCATGTTGCCTCTTCCTGCCCGGCCTGTAACCTCTTGACGAGGTCCGGCTCGTTTATGAATGGGCGACTCATGCTGATGAGGTCGGCTATGCCCCTGTCGACGATGGCCTGCATCGCCGCCTTTGTTCTGAAGCCATTCACGAGTGCGAGGTGCTTCGGCTTAGTAGCAGAGCGTATCTTCTCGCAGTGGCCTCCGAAGCGGGACTCACTAAGGGCTGGGTCACTGTGGCGGGCGCGCTCCATGTACTTATCCTCGCGGCCTATGCCTCCGCCGCTGACCTCAATCATGTCCATGCCGCGTATCGCCATTGCCTGGGCGACCTGTGCGGACTCGTCGACAGTGAAGCCATCCCTGCTGAAGTCGTCGCAGTTGATTTTCATCGCAATGAGGGCGTCGGGTCCTAAGCGGCCACGTACATCCTCATAGACCTCGTTGAGGAGGCGCATCCTGTTCTTGAGCTCGCCACCCCACTCATCTGAGCGGGTGTTGGCGTGTTTGCTTAGGAACTCGCTGATGAGGTAGCCGTGGGCTGCGTGGAGCTGAACGCCGTCGAAGCCAGCGTCAATGGCCCTCACCGCGCCCTCGCCAAACTTGTCGACGACTCCCCATATCTCGCTGGTAGTCATGGCGCGAGCCTTCCACCCCTCACCGGCGTAGTCGCTGGGGCCCATCCTCTCGCCGGCGTTCGCCTGATACCCCCCGTAGTTGATCTGGGCGAGGATTGCGCCGCCCTGGCGGTGTACGGCGTCGGTTAGCTCGCGGAGCTTGGGGACGACCTCGTCGTTGTGGATGCCCGCCATCCCCGCGTGTGCCTTCCCGCGAGGATCGACATATAGATGACCCTTGATTATGAGGCCGA
Organism: Candidatus Bathyarchaeota archaeon; assembly: GCA_017883585.1. GTDB lineage: Archaea > Thermoproteota > Bathyarchaeia > TCS64 > TCS64 > UBA8941. The sequence continues at coordinate 190 of JADGNG010000087.1, read as the reverse complement.
TTCCCCCCTCCGCGAGGCCCTCGTAGCGCTTTATGATCTCTGGGCGTACCACGCCGTTCTCGTAGGCGAATGCGCTGGTGGTGGCGCTACGGACGAAGCGGTTCCTGAGGACCAGACCCCCGATCTCGTAGGGTTTGAAGAGGTCTACCATGATGGAGGCTGATGCATCTGCGTTTTTGAATGCATCGGG
>JADGNG010000086.1 GCA_017883585.1 Candidatus Bathyarchaeota archaeon | reverse complement strand
TCTCAAGGTAGGTCCTGAGGTCGCGCATGCGTAGAGGTGGGTCAAACCCGATAAAAGACCGTCGGGGCTAGTTGAAGAGCTCGGGCTGGAACTCTTTGAAGCCTTCTGGGAAGTCCCACGGGTCGACGACGAACTCGACCATCACTGGGACGCCTTGCTCGTTCTCCTTCTTCGCCCTCCTCAACGCCTTCTTCACGTCCTCTGGGTCGGTGACCTTGACTCCGTAGCAGCCGGAGGCCTGTGCGATCTTGACGAAGTCGGGGTGGGCTTCGAAGTCGACCGCTATGTACCTCTCCCTGTTCGCCCTCTCGTGGAGCTTGATCCACCCGAGGCTGTAGTTGTTGAGGACGATCCACGTGACGGGAGCCTTGTGCTGCACCGCGGTGGGCATCTCCTTCATGAACATCTGGAAGGCGCCGTCCCCGGTCGTGCAGACGACAGGCCTCTCGGGGGCCGCTAGCTTCGCCCCTATGCAACCCGCGACGGCGAGTCCCATGCAGGTCTGCTCCGCTGGTGCTACGCAGCCATCTAGAGCCCCCACGGCCCAATATGGCCAGTAGTAGCTCCACAGGTCCTGGCTCCCGTTCTCGTTCACGAGCACAGTCTTCGGCCCGAAGACACGGCACGCCTCGTAGATGACCCTCTTCGTCTTGATCGGCTTCGATGCGTCCCCGCACTCCTCGCTGACCTCGGCAATGTAAGCGGTTGTCGCCTCCACTACGCCCTTTACACGCGGCATATTTGATAGGGGCGTTCTCTTCACCCGCCCGCGGCAGTAGACGAGCAGGTCCCGAAGGAACAGCTTCGCATCACCTACGACGGGCACAGCCGGCTGGAAATTGCGCCCCAGCTCCGATGGATCTATGTCCACTTGGATCAGGGCGGCTCCCTCAGGGTAGTAGCGCCACGCGGCGGTCTGGAACTCTTCGTTCCTACTCCCTAGGGAGATAACGAGGTCCGCGGACTGGTACGCGTCTCGCCCCAGCCTCGTCCTATAGAGGCCGACCTGGCCCAAGGACAGCGGATGTGTCTCAGGGATGATCCCCCTGCCGCTCGGCGTCGTCAACACCGGCGTCCCGAAGAGTTCAGCCAGCTTCACGAGTTCCGCCGAGCAGCCGCTGTAGAGTGCTCCACCTCCCGCGACTATCACTGGCTTCTCCGCAACGAGGAGGAGCTCGGCAGCCCTCTTCACGGCGTCGGGGTCGGGTCTCGCCCTGACGAATGGTATCGACCGGTGATAATACGCATCCTTCACCTTCTCTTGTCCCACGTCGAAAGGGACTTCGAGGTAGACGGGGCCGGGTTTACCGTTTACACTGAGTGTGAGCGCTCTGCTCAGCGCCCACGTAGCACGGTTCGCCTGGGACACCTTGAAGCCCCACTTCGTTATAGGCCTGAAGAGCTCCATCTGGGGAGCCTCCTGGAACGCACCTTCTCCTTCGTGTTCGAGTGGCGCGGAGCCTCCCAACGCGAGCATAGGGACACACCCGCTCCACGCCTCCAAAACGCCTGGGACGAGGTTTGACACGCCTGGGCCGGGGCTTGCGAAGCAGACCCCCGGGCTCCTCTTCAACTTCCCGTAGGCGTATGCCATGAATGAGCCCGAGGCCTCGTGCCTTACCAACACGGGCTCGATGTCGGAGTCGTAGAGCGAGTCGTAAAGCGCGGCTGGGTGGCCGGGGAGGCCGAAGACGTGGCCGACCCCCTCCACCTTCAGGCCATCGACTATCACATCCCAAACGCGTTTGCCTGCCAAGAGGGGCACCTGAGATGTATCACCTCGGTGGCTTGATAAAACCTAGGCCTAAATTAGTGTGCGAAAATGGTCGGGTTCACCGGCTTGAGCTAGAATGATTGTTTAGACGGAGCCCGGCTGCCTGGGGAGGACTTTGGGGACTCTTCCTCATCGTCGTCGCTCTCGGCTTTCCCACCGTAGATGAACTGAAGGTCGTCAAAGCTGAGCTTCTCGCCCGCCGCCATCTTGCGCTGAGCCTCAGCGCGTAGCGCCTCGACGCGTGCGTTGACCTTCGCCATCTTGTCCCTCTCGCCCTTGATGTCGTCAGCGCGCAGCCCGTCCCTGATGCCACGCACCTGGAGGCTTATATCGTCGAGCTCTTGCTCGGCTTTCTTTACATCCCCGAGGTACTCGACGAACTTGGCGTGCGCCTGGTTCGCCTTCTCCCTCTCCTCGTCGGCCTTCCTGTGTAAGAGGAGCATCGACTCGTGGTGCTTCTGGCTCTCCTCGCGGAGCGTGTTCATCTCGTCGCGTATCTGGCGGATGTTCATCTCCGTGGCCTTCGCCTCGGCGGTGGCCTCCATCGTGGCCTCGGTCCGCTTCGGAGGCTTCTTGAATGTGCTTAATCTACGTCTCAGCGTGTTCGCTCTCTCGACGAGTTCGAGTTCCCTCTCCCTGTCGAGTAGCTCCCTCGTCGGGGTAGTCATGACCTCCCACTCTACGGTGTTCAGGTCACGCTCCACACGCTTCTTCCGGGGCAGCTCCCTGTAGCCCTGCTGAACCTGCTGCTCTATGCCGGCGAGTTTCTTCCGCTTCTCGTCAAGTTGATCGTAGAGAGGCTGGAGCTTGTTCTTCACCTCGGCGACCTGTGCGTTGATCTTGTCGCGCTCCTCCTTGTGTTTTATAGCCTCCTCCCGCATCTTCCGGGCGGACTCGTTGATCCTGTCACGCTCGTCGCGCCAGCGATTGACGTGTTCGAATAATTCGCTCCTCTTTCTTCGGAGATCGGAAGCCATTATTTCAAGCTGGTCGAGCTTGAGGTCGTTGCCAGACATCAGCAATTACACCACTTAGGGGTCTCAGACCTACGCCTACTATTCACCTCGCCTCTTATTCAAAAAGGAATCGGCTCTACGTCACGCTCATCCAGTAAAAACTTACTATTATCCTCATTTTAAGGCCTAATCAGGGGCAATTCATCGTTTTTAACAGTTAAAATTTATATTAATTAAATCTAAAATATAAGTGCCTCTTTCTCAAGCTGTTGGGGTTTGGAAAAGATGTGTTCAACAGTTGGTTTATTCTTTGTTCGTTACAATCACCTTCGACCTCTCCTTCTCTTTGACCTGAGCCCCCTTTTTTCATTTTCTTTATAGAAAGGGTTGTAAATTCAATCGCATCATTGAGTAGGATTCGGCCTTGATGATGATACACAAGTTCGACAGGGACGCTAATATCAGCTACGCTACATTGATGCGGGAAGCGTTCGAGGCGACGGTGAAACTGGCGAAGACAATGGAGAGGGAGCTCGGCGAGGAGAAGGCTCACGAGATCCTCTACATGAGCCGCGTCGAGGGGGACCTCGTTATGATCTCCCACCAATTGGAGGAACAACAGCCAATCCAAAACTTTGCTGAGTTCAAGAAGCTAATGAAAAGGCTACACGAGAACCAGTTCGCCGGGAACCTATTTACAATCACATACCCCATCGACAACGACCACGAGATAGAGTTCATGACAACGGAGTGCATACTCGCAAAGGTCTTCAGAGATATGTGCGCTGAGGACCTTGGGGAGATAATGTGTTGCAAGCCCGACTTCGACACGACACCTGCTTATTGCAGGCGGGTGAGCTTGAAGAGGACAAAGTCCCTCATGAAGAGGGATGCCTACTGCGACACAAAATATTGTTGGAAGTAGACTAGTCTTCTTCGGTTTTCGGCTTTGGTGTCTCAGTATCCGTTTTCTTTCCGAAGCTGACTATGAGGTCGACGAGTTGTTTCTGGTCCACCTCGGCGCGGCTCCTCCAGTCCATGTAGAGAACACCCTTCTCATCTTCTCCGAGATAGCCCTGCTGGATATAGCGATCTATGCTCATCTTGACGCGCCAGCCTGGGAGTTTCTCCTGTAGGAGTTTCTCAACGTCGGTGCGAGGTGCCTTGCCCTGCTTCGAGATTATATATGCTATAGCGACTGCCAACCCAGCGATATCATCCACGCGCCAACCGATCGTCTTCGCAGCCTTCTGGTCGATACCGCTTCTCATCGTTATGTAAAATCGGGCGTCGGCGAGCTGAGCCTGATCAGGGTCGATGATGTTGGAGTCGTCCAACACGCGTGTTACTTGCAGATCCATCGGCTGAATCTGCTTGTCGAGCACCTCTAGGACGTTCTCCCAGTCCGGGCCGAGTTCTTGGCGGAGCTCCCAGCCGCGTACGCCTGGTAGCCTGTGGTGTTGGAAGAATAGTAGGTGTACCGAGTCCTTAATCTTCCGGGCGTAGCCGGCCTCTGATCTTACCCTTTTCGCCATATTTTCCACTCCTCGTAGTCGACAAGCGTGAGTATGCTCAACTTACCCTGCTCCGGGTCGGGGCTCGGCTCCACGTTGTGTATGATCTCCACCTTCTCACCGAAGCGATCTGACTCTATGTTGGCGTAGCCGTAGCCGACTAGGAAGACTGTAAGATAACTCCTCTTCACCGTCTCCTCATAGGTATCCGCCCCTATCCAATCCCAGTACGCGATGCGGCCACCCTTGCTGACGCGACCCTCAAGTTCCTTCCAGAAGGAGTCCATGATCTCTGCGAAGCCCTCCTCGGGGAGGTATCCGAGGGCGCGCGCCTCGTCGAGCGTCGCCGTACCCGCGTCCACCATTTGGACATCCGACACCTTCCACCTCTCGGCGAGGGGGATGAGGTCCCCCCAGTAGCCGAGGCTGCCCGCTAGTGTGCTCGCACTCAGCTGCTCCATCTGCACCATCGGGTGCCAGCTCTTGAGGAAGCTGTCGGCGATGGCTGAGATGTCCATGCGCAGTATCTGCTGGTTGAGTAGAAACGGGTCCTTGTAGAGGGTGGTGCTCTGGTGCTGTATCCAGTCGTTCTGGCTCTGTAGGACGTCGCTGAGGCCCCTTATGGCCGCGGCGTCAGTGCAAAAGTCCTGCAGGCTCTTCGTCTCCGGGTAGTACCTGCGTATGACTTCGAGCATGTAGTCGATGTCGACTGCGAACGGCTCGACGCTGCCCGCTTGCACGGCGCGGCAGAGGCTTATGACGCCGTCGAGCTCGTCTCGTTTCCTGCCGCTCATTCTTGCACCAGCTTGACGTCGCTCGTGTCCTCAGTCTTGTGGACCATGATGATGTGTACGTCTTTTCCCTTAAATGTGACCTGGCTTGGAGTGATGGCCATGTACTGGTCCTTTGTCCCCTCCATGGTCGAGACGATGAACTCAGAGACGACCTCCTTGTTCTTGGGGTCCATGTGGAGGTCGAACTCGTCCACCGCGCGGAAGGGGCTGAGGACGTTCTGCTGTAGGGCGAGCAAGAAGGCCATGACTGTGGTACTTCTCTCGCCTCCGCTGTGGGTGTAGGGGTCGAGCTTGCTCAACTGCCCGCCCTTGAAGCTGACGAATATTTCGAGACCGGCCTCCTCGATGTCGGAGGGGTTGGTGAGGCGTACCTCGCCACGTGCCTGTAGCATGCTGAGGAGGCTCTGGTAGCGAGCGTTGACTTCGTCTAGGAGGTTGTGTATGACGTCTCCCCACTTGCGTGTGCGTTCCTCGATCTCTACCATGACCTGGCGCCGATCCTCCTGGACTTGGGCGACCTTCTCCTGTATCTCCTTGTAGGTTTTGGCGTAGGAGTCGTACATTTCCTCGGCGTCCTCTGGGACCTCGGCGAGGCCCATGAGTATGCCGGAGGTCTTTCTGATCTCGTTTAGGACGTCGTCGCCGGTTCTGCCGGTCTCGACTCTGGGCCCCTTGATCTGTGCCTCCGCCTCGGCGTCGCGACGTTCCGTGTTGGCGTGGTCGATTTCGGCTTTCAGTTCCTCGATGTGGCGCTTGAGGCGGCCCCTCTTGTCCTTGAGTAGGGCGAGCTGTATCCTGCCTTCGACGTGCTGGTCGGTAGCGGCGTCGATTCTAACACGTAGAACCTCCATATCCTCGACTACTCGGCTCACAGCGACCTCGGCGTCGCTTAGCTGCTTGCTGAGCTGCTTGATCCTAGACTCGGCCTCTCCCCTCTGGGTGATGAGCTCACCGCTCCACCCGTCGAAGGTCTCGGTCTGGGTCTTCTCGAGCTCCTCTATGATCTTGAAGTAGTCGTCGAGCTTGGTTGGGCCCTTCTTGAGGCGCTATCTGAGGGTCTGGGCGGTCAGTTCGAGCTTCTTCCTCTGCTCACCGCTCGTGCCGAGCATCTTATTTATGCTCAGGATGCGGTCCT
>JADGNG010000085.1 GCA_017883585.1 Candidatus Bathyarchaeota archaeon | reverse complement strand
GGTAGCCTACAGCGAATTTTACGCCGGCCTCGAAGGCCCCACGGGCCACCGCCTCGTTGCCCATGAGGAGATGAATACGGTTCGCTCCATTGCCCACAAGCCTCACCCGCTGTTGAAGATAGAGCCATCTATTTGGTATAATTCAGTTGTGAGTATGAATCGAGTAAGCGGGTAAAATGATTGGAAGATGGTTCCGACTCCGAAATCCACTACTGACTAAGCACTTCAAAGTTAACGAATTAACAAACCCAGTATCAACTGGGGGTGTTTGCTTCTAAGAAGTGTGAGAAGCCGTGGATCAGGTTCCGATATCTCCTGTAGGATCGAGTCATGAATGCTGACATTTCGGGCTATTGGGGGAGGCCGGCTGAGTACCTCGACCGAAGTCTTGGTACGTACACCGCCTCTCCATCGAACCCGTCTTTTACGGGTGCCCTTCACCAGAACTTTCGTTCCGGACGGATGTCTATTTTTGGGAGCGGCTTCGGACTTAGATGCTTTCAGCCCTTATCCGCAGGAGCGTGGCTGCCCGGCATGCCTTGTCAGACAACCGGTAAACTATTGGCTCCAGCGCCTCGTTCCTCTCGTACTGAAGGCCCTTTCCCCTCAGACATCCTGCACTCCCAGTAGATAAAAACCGACCTGTCTCGCGACGGTCTAAACCCAGCTCACGATCCCTTTTGATAGGCGAGCAGCCTCACCCTTGGCCCCTTATGCAAGGCCAGGATAGGAAGAGCCGACATCGAGGTACCGAACCGCGAGGTCGATGCGAACTCTCGCCCGCGACAAGCCTGTTATCCCCGAGGTAACTTTTCTGGCACTACCGGCCCTCATCTGAAAGGACACGATAGCTCGTTAAGCCCGGCTTTCGCCTCCGGAACACTTAGTGTGGATGATTCCGGTCAGGCTAGCTTTTGGCTTTACCCTCTACGGAGGGTTTCTGTCCCTCCTGAGCTAGCCTTTGGGCCCCCTCGATTCCTTTTCAAGGGGGTGCCGCCCCAGCCGAACTGCCCATCAGCCGTTGTTCCGGGCTACATGGCCTCGGTGAGGGGGGAGGTCGCAAATGTGTGGTGTTCCATTGTTGCCTCCTACGGACCCGGAGATCCGTATTCATAGGCTCCCACATACGCTCTGCAAATGTAACCTCACCCCAGCGACTGACTGCAGTAAAGCTCTACGGGGTCTTCTTGTCCCACTGGGAGACGCTGGACTGTTCGTCCAGCAGGTGGGTTCACCGGGTTATACGCGGGGACAGCGGGGTCCTCGTGGATCCATTCATGCACGTCGTAACTTACACGACAAGGCATTTGGCTACCTTGAGAGAGTCAGAGTTACTCCCGTCGTTTAGCGGCCCTTAGCTCGGTTGAAATCAAGTTTGAGGTACCACCACTGGACAGGATTCAATAACCGTACACACCCTTACGGGCTAGCGGTTACCTATGTTTTTATTAAACAGCCGGAACCCCCTAGTCACTGCGACCTACCGCACCCTCTTGCGAGAATGCCGTAGGCACCCCTTATACCGAAGATACGGGGCTAATTTGCCGAGTTCCCTCGCGTAGAGTTACCCGACACGCCTTGGGCTACTCACCCTGAGCACCGGTGTTGGTTCTGGGTACGATTACGATAGATCCCTTCCGCAGCGCTTTTCATGGACTCCAGGGATCAGCAGAACCCCCCTAAACGGGAGGCCATTCCTGTTTTCTTCTGGTTCTCACCATTACGGTACTCCCCAGAGTTGGACAGTTAGACAGAATGACAGTTCTGCTCCACTTACCCCGAAGTGTTACGCTGCGGACCTAGTGTCGCCACATGTACTATCGTAGTACAGGAGTGTTAACCTGTTTCCCATTCGACCAGGCATGTTAAAGCTGGCCTTAGGATCGACTAACTCCCGGCTGACGACGCGTTGCCGGGAAACCCTTGCTCTTTCGGCGATCGAGATTCCCACTCGACTATGCTGTTACTACCACCGGGATACTCAATCCCGACCGGTCCACAGGACTTCACAGCCCTGCTTCTGCCCAATCGGGACGCCCATCTACCAGAATACGCTTACGCGGACCTCTAGGGTATCGGCGGCTGGCTTTAGACCCGTCCATCTTGGAGGCCCTAAGCCTCGGCGGGTGATCTGTTACGATTTCTTTGAAGGGTGGCTGCTTCTAAGCCTACCTCCCCGCTGTCTTAGGCTTACGACGCTCTTTAGTTTGTCACTTAGCCAGCACTTGGGGGCCTTAACCCCAGTCCGGGTTGCTCCCCTCACGAAGCACGAGCTTAACCCGTGCGTTCCGTCTCCCCAGTTCCACGGCTCTGGCGTATTCGGAGTTCAAAAGGAAAGTGAAAGGTTTCCCTTCCGTGTTTTCCGATTGGTGCTCTACCCCGCCAGATGCCTCCCTGGAGACTATGCTGCGACATACTTCGATGGGAACTAGCTATCAGCAGATTAGATTGGTCTTTTGCCCCTATACCAAGATCAGGGGAGCAATTTGCATATTAGCACCCTTGCAGGCCTCCATCAGGCTTTCGCCTGACTTCACCTTGTCCTGGCATAGATCATCTGCTTTCTAGTCTGACCGTTGTGACTCCGGGCCCTTTCAGACCCAAGCGACTTGCCTTGCGGCTGCTCGCATTTCGGTTTCCCTGCGCTTTCGGGCGTCGCGCCCTTATGCTTGCCACAACGGTAAACTCCCCGGCTCGTGATTCTAAACGAAGCATGAGACCCCGGATTATCCACACTCGTAATACCGGGTTACCCCGGTCTCCTTCATGTGGATTACCTTACGGGCCTCAATCGTCAATAACTACGTGGGTTCAGGCTCTTTTGACGCCCCTCTCGGGGGACTTTTCATTTTTCCGTCACCGTACTAGTGCGCTATCGGTCTTGGGTTGTGTTTAGCCTTGGAAGCTGATGTCTCCCAGTTTCATACGCCAATCCCAAGGCGTACTACTCCGGAAACAAAGCAGTCACTTTCGACTTTCGTATAGGGGGCTATCACCCTCTATGGCGGAGCTTTCCAGAACACTTCTACTTCGTCGACTAGAGACAACCTTGTCCCATACACCACATCTTCGCCAGTTCATCGCTGGAGAATTCAGTTTAGGCTCTCTCCTTTTCGCTCGCTGCTAGTCAGGAGATCCCAGTTGGTTTCTTTTCCTCCCCTTAATAGGATGTTTCGGTTCAGGGGGTTCCCGCTCCTCACGGAGCAACACCCGAAGGTGTTAGGAAGTCCAATTCGGGTACCCTCGGATCTCGGACTGCGTGCGTCTACCCGAGGATTATCGCAGCTTGCCGCGCCCTTCATCGGCACCCAAGCCAAACCATTCACCACGTAGCGTAGTATATCAGCATGACCCGGTCCCACAGCTGGAGTCGGAACCTGTGCACGGCTTCATAGCCTCTTCGAGGGATTCCATCCCCCCGTGGCTCGCCCTTAGCCCCGCGAGCTGTGCTCGGGAGCCGCATATTGTGAGATTGATTTGGGTCGGGTAGTTACTTCCCCCGCATTCACTGCGTCGTTCTGTCTTAGGAGGTGATCCGGCCGCACCTTCCGGTACGGCCACCTTGTTACGACTTAACCCTCCTTACGAGCCCCAGGTTCGACGCGACCAACATTCGATCACGCCTCACCCGAAACTCATTCGGGTGGTTCGACGGGCAGTGTGTGCAAGGAGCAGGGACGTATTCACTGCGCGATTATGACGCGCGGTTACTAGGCATTCCATGTTCACGAGGGCGGGTTGCAGCCCTCGATCCCAACTGAGGTAGGGTTTAGGGATTGGCTTCACCTTTCGATGTTGCAGCCCTCTGTCCCTACCATTGCAGCCCGCGTGTGGCCCAGGATATTCGGGGCATACTGACCTACCGTGGCCCGCACCTTCCTCAGCCTTGTCGGCAGCGGTCCCCCAAGAGTGCCCAGCGACCTTTTAGGTCCTGATGGCAACATGGGGTGCGGGTCTCGTTCGTTACCTCACTTAAGAGGACACCTCACGGCACGAACTGGCGATGGCCATGCACCTCCTCTCAGCTCGTCTAGCAAGACCTTCAATCTGGCCTTCACTCTGCTGTCGATCCAGGTAAGATTTCCGGCGTTGACTCCAATTAAACCGCAGGCTTCACGCCTGGTGGTGCTCCCCCGCCAATTCCTTTAAGTTTCAGCCTTGCGGCCGTACTCCCCAGGCGGCTAGCTTAACGGCTTCCCTGCGGCACTGGGGCGGCACGTGGCCGACCCAACACCTAGCTAGCATCGTTTACAGCTGGGACTACCCGGGTATCTAATCCGGTTCGCTGCCCCAGCTTTCGTCCCTGACCGTCAGGCGTGTTCTAGTGAGCAGCCTTCGCCACTGGTGGTCCTCCTGGGATCAAAGGATTTCGCCCCTACCCCAGAAATACCGCTCACCTGTCCCACCCTCTAGCTGTATGGTATCACCCGCGGTCCAACGCTTAGGACGCTGGATTTAACGGGGGACGGATACAGCCAGCTACGGACGCTTTAGGCCAAATAATAGTCCCCACCACTCGAGGGGCTGGTGTTACCGCGGCGGCTGACACCAGTCTTGCCCCCCTCTTATTCCCACAGGATATTACTCTATGGAAAAGCAGCCCTTATCGGACTGCACTCGAGATAACCCCATCGTACTTCCGTACATTGTGGAGTTTTCGCGCCTGCTGCGCCCCGTAGGGCCTGGGCCCCTGTCTCAGTGCCCATCTCCGGGCTACCACTTTCATGGCCCGTACTGGTCAAAGGTTTGGTGAGCCGTTACCTCGCCAACTGCCTGATCAGCCGCAGCCCCATCCTCGGGCACACGACAAACATGATCGCCGTGCCTTTGGGCGTGGAACCATTCCAGGCCTCCACACCTATCGTGGATTAGCCCCAGTTTCCCGGGGTTATCCTCGTCCCGAGGGTAGGTTAGCTACGTGTTACTGAGCGGTCTGCCGCTCGTCCTCATGGTTGGACGCGCGCGACTAGCATGGCTTAGTCCCATCTCGATAGCAGTGGGGTCCGACGGGATCAATCGGAATGAATCCGCAAGTCTGTTAACACAGGAATGCGGGAGAGTTCTGTACCTACCCGACCCATATCCGACCCGAAGGGTTTGACCCCTTTACTCAGGTCGTCATACCTGTTTCCGCCACTGGAGCCGATCCTTCATCCTGAGGCCAAACGCCTCCGTCGGATCGAAGCCGCCGACTATGGGCGGAAGGCGCTCGACGCGCCAACAGCCATACATCTGGCTATAGATAAAAACGTTATGTTTTCGAAACAAGGTTCATTTCCCCTTGGACCCCGATGAATCTGAAAGTGGGAAGCGCTGTTCAGCAGTGTTTTTAAAGGACCTAGTCGGGCGTGGAGGGAATGAATATATGCCAGAGAGAAATCCAGAGTTAAACCCCTTCTTGAAGAAAAGACTTGGATGAAACCCCTCAGACTAGTTTTCACATTGTTAAATTGATTAAAAAGTGATAGTGGGAGGTCGGATTGAGGGCCCTCTTTATACAGGGGACGCAAGACAAATAGGCCCGAAAATAGGTCAGTTTCTATGAAAATTTCACTAGAAGAGCAGTATCTTTAATTAAAAGAGCGGTTTTGATTAGATACGAGATTTAAATTGTCTAACAATGAGACTAAAACGGATGTGAGCCTTGGGGACCAATTCACGGTCCTCGTCCTTAAGGGAAAAGCGGACAGCCTGATTAGCAGGATGAAGGATGGGCGCGTTATTCTCTTTAACCGTGAGAACCCGATCTTCGGTGACCTCGAGCCGGGCGTGCTCGTCGAGGTCAGGGTGAGCTTTATCGCACAGAACTACATAATTGTCGACCCCGTGGCGCCGCCGGAGAGCGGTGTCGAGGCGGTCAAGCTGGGCCTCCAGATGGTCTCCGAGACGGAGAACTGGGAGAACGCCGTTATGGCGAGGGCTCTCCTCCACGTCATCGAGCAGCTCGAGACAGATTAAGTGCACCCTTTTTCATTTCATTTTTCCAATCTTTACTATCACGAAGGATTTTATGAAGTCCATCACCTCCCGCTGGGCCTGGGGAGGTGGTTGGGGACAGCATCACGAGTTACCAGGCACGACTATATGACCACAGCGAGTATGTCGAAAAGCCTACTAGGCTACTAGATGACAAACATCTACGAGACACTAGGGGAGGCAGCAATGAGGCATGTCCTAGAGATATTCAATTGTCGCGTAACGTAGACAGACTCATCAAGGCGGTTGAGTAAGTCAACTAATCGAGCCTATGGGTCGGAGTCCGATCAAAAGGGTGTGCCTACGCCCGAGCCGAATATCCGGCTGATCACCAAGTTCGCTCCATAGAGGAGCAGGTAGACGAGTACGGCGAAGGCGACAACCCCCACGACCGCGACGAGCGCGGGGACGAAGTGGCTCTCCCTCTCCTTGTTCATTGCGATACATCATGTGGGGCGGAGCGGTTTCAAGGTTTCTGATCGGAACCAGTCTCAACGGTGGTAACTGGTCGCACTGATGAGTTCGTCCTCGACCGCACCCTTAAGCCCAGGTAAGTCATTGCGATCAGAGCGGCGAGTCCGACGAGACTCATCCCCGACGTGTTATCCTTCCTCGACTTGTCAAGCTCTTGGAAGAAGGCCAAGACAAAGAATACGGAGAGGGATCCGGCTGTTAGCCCAACCCTGTGTAGGTCGGTTGCCTCCCTCCAGTTGTATCTCGTCAGTAACCGTATAAGCCCATAGATGATGGCGACGCCGAGGGCGATGACGAGCACGGGTGGGGGCTGAAGGTTAGGGACAATTAGGAACGTTGTGCCGGAGGCTATGGCGCCTATGGCGGCCACCGCGGCGTAGAACCGGGGTCTCCTCATCTGCCTCGTTCCCCGGCGGGCCCAGTCAGCTGGGAGCCGCCTTGCGAGGACGGCGAGCAGGATCACCGCAGCGGGGGCGATGAGGAACTGCGGTAAGGGAGGAGTATATCTGAGCAGTAACCCGAAGAGCACAAAACCGATGACGATATCAACGAATAGAACGGCGGCGACGGCCTTGAACCACGTGTCGCTGACCCAACGATCAATCTTCCGGCTCGGGAAGGCTAGCTCCACCAGAATAACGGGGACTGTGATGCTGACTATGGCGTGATAAATTGTGAGCTCGGCCGCCCAGACCCAGTTAACCCCAAGCCAGCGCCCGAAGACGCCCAGGAGGCCGAGGTCGGGCCAAGCCGGGTTGAACCAGCTCGCCACCATGACCCCCTCTTCGAGGGCGCCATAGGCGGCTCCGAGGAGGAGCAGGCTGCCCATCCCCTTACCCCACCTGACCTTGAGCTCCCTCGCCAGCACCGCGCCGCTCCCATAGAGGCCTAGGAGCATCGTGAGCCCGAAGGGTGTGAAGAACTCGGCCGGTGGAGAGGAGCCAAGGAGGAGCTCGCCGATGGCGGGGGAGAGGAGGAATAGGATGAGGGCGGGATTTACCGGGACCTTAAATGGTAGCTTCGAGAATGTCACCCGTTCTCCTTGATTATGTCCCAAGCGATACCCGTCGCGGACAGGATATACCTTGTGCAGTTGTGGAGCCAGAGGTTTCTCCTGATGTACTCCTCATATTCCTCCGGTTTTGCCAAATCGAGGCCGAGCAGGGCAGGGCAGCGTAGCTCGCCGAGCTCCGAGTTGAATCGCTTAAGGAGCTCGGTAGCGTACCAGTAGGGGCGACGGTCCTTGGTCGGCTCGACCTTGTCCCTGCCATACCTGATGCTGAGTCCCATGACAGCCCCAGTCACGGCGCCGCATATCTCGCCACTCCTCCCTATGCCTGCGCCAAACCCCGTGGCGATCCTCGGAATCAGTGGGCTTTCCAAGCCCTGGCACTTTGCGAGGGCCATGAGGCAGGATTCAGAGCATAGGAACCTTTGACCGGCGTAGGTCTCTGCTAGCTTGAGGGTCTCCTCCCTGGATAGCATAGGCATCGGTGTTGGGAGTACATCGAGTGGGAAATTGTTTGCGGCTACCAGACCGCGGGGACCGGCTGCCCGGTCCTCACGTTCACGAGACCTCTGTCGGTCAGGACTATGCCCCAGGGGAAGCATGTTAGGAAGATGAAGGTCTGGGTGTCCACAGGGTTTGGCCCGAGGAGCTTCCCGGGGTCCAGCTTGGCCGCCTCCTCATTGAGTTTGTCGAGGCCGGCGACGACCTCAGGGATGGGCCTGTCGGTCATCAGCCCCGCGATGGAAAGGGGCACTTCCGCTTTGACTATGCCGTCCCGAACGATGGTTATGCCTCCACCCATCTCGGCGACGCGGTTCACGGCCCGGGCCATGTCCGAGTCGGTGGCTCCGACGACACTTATGTTGTGGGTGTCGTGGAGGACGCTCATCGCCACGGCCCCGTGCTTATAGCCAAGCTCCCAGAAGCTGACCCCCATACCCCCGCCATCTCGGCGGATGATGGCGACCTTGTTAACGTCGTTGGCGAGGTCCCGCTGAACGAGGCTGTTCTCGACGGGTAATTCCTTCGTTATCGGGGAGAGGTCGGTGCTGAAGTAGTAGGGACGCAGGACCGCAGCCTTAACCTTGGAGCTTTTTGCGGGTGCTTTTACTTCGAAGTCCTTGGCGGTGAGGGGTTTCCTGAGCTTAATCGTGTTGAGGACGTAGGCGGGTGCGGGCCTTATCGGGATGTCGACAGTGAGCCTGCTCTTCTCCGCTACCATCTCGCCCTCCGCCATTACCCTGTCGACCTTGAAGGCGTTGAGTTCGGTGAGGAACAGGATATCGGCGTGCCTACCGGGGGCGATTATTCCAACCTCGTGCTCCTTCCTCCAGTGGCGTGCGTTATTGAGGGTAGCGAGTTGGATTGCAGTGATGGGGTCGAGTCCCTCCTCTATGCAGATTCGGAGCTCGTAATCTAGGTGGCCTAGCTGGCTTATCCTCTCGGCTGGGCGGTCGTCGACGCACATCCCAACCATTTGCCAGTCGACATTAGCAGCGACGAGTTCGCGTATCGCTTGCTTGCTGTCACGGGGCTTTAGTTCAAGGAAGCATCCCCTCTCGAGAAGGGCGATGGCCTTCGCTCCGTCCCCGGAGAAGTGGGTGGAGGATACACCGGTTGCGAGGAAAGCGTCTGCCTGTGGCGGGGATGGGACTCCGTGTCCCTCGACGACCTTCCCCGAGGCTAGCCCCGCGGCGATCACGCCGTGAAGCCGCTCCTCACCCTTGAAGAGTGCTGTGTAGTCCATGACCTCGTCGACGCCAGCGACCCCTGCCAGCTTCAGTGCTTCCTTCGCCTCCTTGCCGCCTATATAGGCGCCTGCGGTTTCGTAGGGGGTGGGCGGCGTCGCTGAGCTGAGCCCGACGAATATCTTCTGGGGGAGACCCTCTGCCTCCTCGAGTATATACCTGACCCCGTCGAGGCCGAGGGGGTTGCATATCTCGTGGCTTCCCTCGAAGATTGTGGTCGTGCCGTGTGGGAGGGTTATCTGGGCGTGGAGACGCGGGCTCAGCCGACTGCTCTCGATATGGTAATGGGCGTCGACTAGTCCCGGGGCTAGAAAAGCGCCTTTAGCGTCGATTATCTTGGTGTTAGGTCCTACCTTCTGCCTCTCCTTGGAGATTGAGGCGACCCTGCCCCCGCTGATGGAGATGAAGACTCCGTCGACGAGTCTCCTCGTGGCAACGTCGACGAGCACCCCGTTCTCGATGATAGTGTCGGGGGGGACCTGACCAAGCGCGACCTCCATTAGCCTGCGGCGTCCATCCATGCCTATACCTTCGCTTCTGAGATGTCCGGGTATGTGAATAAGAGGTTACCCTGGGGGTCTACCACCAGAGCTCGTATCGCATCTGCTTCCTCCTTACGCCGAGACCATGGAGGATATCTACCAGATCGTGGATCGTTTCCGTTGGCCCACAGATGTAGTAGAGGGCTTCGGGGTTGACGCCCGCCTCGCGTATAAGGTCGGCATTGATCTTGCCCACTCGCCCGCCCCAGTCACTCACCTCGCCGGTTACCGTTAGGAATGCCCTCATTCGGGGATCGCGTCGGGTCGTCTCCTCGATCTCCTCCCTGAAGAGCAACTCGGATGGGCTGGCGGCGCTGTAGACGAGAGTTACTGAGGCCGCGGGGTCGCCTTCGGATATGTATCGGAATATGCTCATGTGGGGAGATATGCCTATACCGTCAGCGAGGAGTACCACGTTCCTCGCGTCGCGGGCCTCGTAGAATATCTGCCCGTTCCCGCCGTCGATGTGGACGACATCCTCCTCTTTTGCCTCGGTGTGGATGTACCGCGTGACGGGGTTCTCCCCCATTTTCTTTACTGCGAGGTCGAAGTGGCCTTGCGTCAGCGGGGAGCTTGTGATGGAGTACCCCGCCATCCTCCTCTGCCCAGCGAGGTCGGTGTAGAAGTCTATCCACTGCCCCGCCTTGAATGTGAACTCCCCCCGAGGTTCGATCCTCAGGGTCCTAATCGTCGGAGTAGTCTGCGTAATGTTCCTGATGACGGCGGGGATCATAGGTTTGATGATGCCCGCGTGGGTAAAAAAGTGGGGGTGCTCAGCACAGCTTCTCGGCGGCGGCCTCGATCCTGTCGAGGGCCTCCGTCATTATGCCCTCGCTCGTGGCTATGCACATCCGGAGGTGGCTCTCCCCCTTGGCCCCGAAGCCGATTCCCGCGGAGAGGCCGACCTTGTACTCTTTCGTGAGGGTATCTGCGAGGTCCTTGCTCTTCATGCCGAGGTCGAATCGGGGGAACGGGACGTATGTCCCCTCGAGGTCCGGGAAGGTGATGCCGTTCATCTTGTTCATCCTCGTGACGCAGAGCTTTCTGATCTTTGTTAGGTGTCTCATCATGTCGCGGCGCCACCAGTCGAGTGTCGTGCCGAGCATGATTGGAGCTATCGCCTTCGCGAGGGTGGAGGAGCCACGCTGGATGCCGGTGGACTGTTTCCTCATGTCCGCCATAGCATCCTTGTTCGTCGTCGCCATGTAGCCGAGTTGGAGCCCGGCGACGCCGAAGGTCTTGCTGAAGCCCCAGCTGGTCAGGGTTAGGTCCCCGATCTCCGGGCTTAGGCTGGCTATACTGACGTGCTTTCTGTCGTCGAAGACTATGTCCTCCCAGAGCTCGTCTGAGACGATTCTGATCTTTTTATCGATTGCGACGTCGGCTATAGCATTGAGTTCCTCCTTCGTCATCACTCGCCCCGTCGGATTATGGGGGTTGCAGACGCCGATGAGCCGCGTCCTCTTCGTGACGAGCATCTTCAGCTTCTCGATATCGAACCTGTAGCCGTCCCCATCGTCCAACTCCCAGAGGACGGCCTTGGCTCCAGATGCGTCAAGGACACTCTTGAATGGGGCGTACATTGGGTCAGTGAGGATTACCTCGTCCCCCGGCTTGCAGGCGTGCTTTGCGGCGAGCCAGAGGCTTGGGTCGACGCCCTGTATGACCGTTACGTCGTCTGGGGTCACCGGTATTTTGTTGAACCTGCTAATCTTCTCCGCCATCGCAGCCTTAGCGGCGTTGTCCGTGTTGTAGAAGACATCCTCGATCTCGACGGCATCGCGCAGCCCCTGCTTTATCTCTGGGGCAATCGAGAAGTCGGGCGCCGCTATCCACATTGGTATGACGTCCGGCGGGTTCGTGTGCCACTTGAGGTTCGGTGCACGGAGCATCGACTCCACCGTGGCGGAGTTGAATATGTCCTTCCTCGGCATAGGCATCGAGTACCCATGGCGCACCGTGCGTTAATAACAGGTGTCGCCTCAGCTGTGCATGCTCCACCAGAGGTGGATGGCTTTCGACCCCATCCCGTAGGAGTCCCGTAGGAGCTTCACTTTAGTCCCCGGCCCCTCGGACCACTCGACGGGTATCTCCACGACCTTGAGCCCTCGCTGAGCGGCTCGGATGAGGACCTCCGTGTCCCAGAACCAGTGGGTGTCCTCGACCTCGTCGATGTACCCCATTAGACTCTCCCTCCTGAAAGCCTTGAAGCCGCACTGGTGGTCGTGGACTGGGGTGCGGAATAATACTGTGATCAAAGCGTTGTACCACCATGACGCGAAGCTGCGGCGGAGCGACCTTTTGACCCTGCTCCCGGGGAGCATGCGGGAGCCCGTGGCCACGTCCGCGCCTCCCCTGATTGAGTCTATGAGAGCCCTGAGCTGCGTAATGTCCGATGCGAGGTCCACATCCATGTAGACGAGCATGGAGCCCTTGCTCTCCTTGAAGGCGATGTTCAATGCCCTTCCCCGCCCGAGGCGTTCGGTGCTGTGAAGGTGGCGGACCTCGGAGTGGGCTGCGGCTAGGCGATCGGCTTCTGCGTCAGTGCCGTCACTGCTGCCGTCCTCGGCTATAATGATCTCGAAGGAGTGTGATACTCTGCGAAGCTCCACGAGAGCCGCCTCTATGGCATGCCCTATGCCCTCAGCTTCGTTGTAGGCGGGGAAGACCAAAGTAACCTCGATGCTCAATTTGATCGCCTCAGAAGCGCCACCCTCTAAACCAGCGGAGGTACTCGATGTACCACTGGGGAACCGGGAAGCCAGAGATGACAGGGTAGAAGGCGGCGAATAGAACGCACCCAGCGGCGATGACTATAATGACGTACTTCCTCTGCCGGGGTTTGTACCACGCTTCGTGGAGTAGGCCTGCCAGCGCGAGGCAGATGATCGGCACCTCAGCATAGTAGTGGTAGAGGAATAGGTAGCGCTGTATCAGAGTGTATGGGAGGAGTTGGGTGAGGTAGATGACGCCTAGGAAGAGGTATGGCCATTTCCTCCGGACCCCCTCGACGAGGGCTACTATGATGGCGACCATCCCACCCCACCATACGAGGGGGTTCCCCATAGCCGAGATGGATGAGGAGAGGTTACCCGGTAGCTGCCTCAGGTAGATCCAGAGGGGGACGAGCATAGTGGGCCACTGCCACCAGAACGACTCGTTCGGGTGTGTGAACGCGGCCATCCCGCTGTGGTAGGCGAGCATCGACCATTGGGCGTTGTAGATGTCGGCAAGGCTATGCCCGATGAGGGCATAGGGTATGAACGAGGTGAGGTAGATGCCCCCGGCGACGCTTACGATCATAACTGCGATCAGTGCGACGGGCTTGGTTAGGGAGCCAAGACGGGCTCGGGTGTCAGGATAGGAGGAGGGGCCGAAGACCCACACCACCAAGAACAGGATCGCCTCTCCCACCAATCCGAAGAGTGCTATCCACTTCACCGAGAAGGCGAGGCCGAAGAAGGCCACCCCTAATAGTATGAAGCGGTAATCGGGCCCCGACCCGCCCACCATTTTCTCGTAGCTGAGGTAGAAGAACAGCGTTGAGAGGAGGACGAAGAAGACGAGGTAAGTGTCGACGGTTCCCAACCGGCTCATGGAGAAGTGCATGAAGTCGAGGGAGAGCAGTGAGGCGGCGATTGTGGCCGCTGCTCGTGTCTTGAAGAGGGCTAGGCCGAGGGTGTAGATCACTGGGATCATCAGCGTCGCGAATATAACACCCATTATCCTCCAGGAGAATGGAGTGAAGCCGAACACGTCCATCCCCGCTGCGATGATGAGCTTCCCCAGCGGCGGGTGTGTCTCCTCGGCGATCGGCTCCTTCCTACTCAGGTACTCCTTCGCAGCGCGTACGAAGAGGTCCTCGTCGAAGTAGGTCTCGGATCTGTAGGTAGGTGGGTTCTCGACGAGGCCCTGCTCGTCAACGAGCCTAGACACGGTGAGGTCCCCGGCCTCGGATTTGACGCTCTTTATACCCACCAGCTGTTGGTTTGAGTCGACGACGGCCATCTCGAGTATGTCTTCAGCGGGGAGGTAGAAGCGGAACCTGACGCGGTCCGTCGTCGCGTTGATCGTCGCGTTCAGCCAAATGTAGTACCCGTTCTTGTTGAACCCATTCCTCGCCGCCCAGCCCTGCCCCGTGGGGGTTGAGATGCTGACTGTCATGTCTTTGTCCGTGTTGACGAGCATGTAGACGGTTGAGACCGTCCTGTTGCCGTCGAGGTTGAGTGTCACGTAGTCTTCTTGGACACGCCAGGCTGACGAGGGTATGGTTAGCTGGCCGAGGTTGAAGGCGGCGACGATGAAGAAGAGCGCCGAGATGGCGACGATGATCGCCGCGTCCCTCCTGTCTAACCTCAACACGTCAGCCCCGTAACCTGTTCCATGATGTGGGCTCTATTCGCCCAACCGCTCTTAAGATTAACGAGGTTGGTGTGGGCATGATATTTAGGGCGCGTCGCGGATCTGGAAACCATGATAGTCCAGGTCGAGCACCCGCCCTCGAGCCTCCTTCTGCAGCAGAGGGTGAGGGAGGAGACTGGGGAGGAGTACCTACTCATAACCCAGATCCACAACGTCCACTTCACGAAGCTGAGCGAGTTCGAGTCCTACTTCAACGAGGTCAACAAGGGAGGCGACTCACCGACCGCAACGAGACGGATAGTCGACTCGAACTTCGTAGTCGTTCCCCTTAGCGTCCTACATAGCTTCCTCGAGCACCCCGACTGACGCCGCCGCGAGGGGAAGATATAAAAAGTGACAGAGTGGATTACACGAGGAAATGGATTCAAGGGCGCCGTCTTTTACCGATTACCTCCGGAAGGCAGAGGAGAGGCTCGGCGGCGCCCTCGGTGGATCGTGCAGGGTTGCCGTCTACCATGAGATGAATAAGGATCTCCTCAAGATCATAAGCGAGATCGAGGACGAGCGCTTCAGGAGCGAGCTCAGGTACAGCGAGAGGGAGCTGACGATCCGCTCGAAGAAACGGGGCTTCACCTGTTTCATAGTCTACGTCGACGAGAGGCCGATGGCGTTCGTCTTCGGCTTCGACGACCCCGAGGAGGGGGCTTACTTCTCTGACAGCGCTGCGACGCTCATAGAGAGGAAGGGGGTGGGCTCGATTCTTACGGCTCTCGAGGCACTCTACTGTATAGAGAAGGGTTACCGCTGTGAGAAGATGATAACGGAGGACCTCGACGAGTCGGGCCGGAGGCTTGTGGAGTACTGGGCGAGGTTTGGCTTCCGTGTTACGGGTAGGCACCCGAAGATAGGCGTCGAGATGAGGCTGGAGCTCACGCAGGAGAACGTGGGTGCTCTCAGCGGCAAGTACATCCCGTGAGGATCACTGGGCGACGTACCCGCCGTCGATGAGGATGTCCGTCCCCGTTATGTAGCCTGCCTCATTTGAGCAGAGGTAGACCGCGAGCTTGGCCACGTCCTTCGCGTCGCCCCATCTGCCGAGGGGGATTCGTGAGACTAGGCTCTCGTTCGCCTCAGGGTTGCTCCATATCGGCTTTGTGAGCTCCGTCTCGAACCATCCGGGGCTTATGCCGTTTACTGTGATCCCCTCGGTTGCGAGTTCAATGGCGAGTGCCTTTGTGAATCCTAGTAGACCCGCCTTGCTGGCTGCATAAGCTGTGCGGTTCGCGGTGGCCACATGGCTCATCGTGGATGTGGTGTTTATGATGCGCCCGTAGCCCCTGCCTTTCATGTGGGGGACGAAGGCGTGGCACATGAGAAATGGGCCGACGAGGTTCGTGTTGATGACGCTCCTCCACTCACCCGGGGTGAACTCGGTGATGGGCTTCCGGATGTTGACGCCGGCGTTGTTGAGGAGGATGTTCACCTCACCGAAGCGGTTAATCACCGCTTTCCTTAGGCGTTCAACGTCCTCCTCCCTCGACACGTCTGTCTGAAATGCCTCGGATGTTGCCCCGAGTGCTCCCGCCTCCTTCGAGACCTCCCTGAGGCTTTCCTCGTCCCTTGAGACGAGTGCTACGCTCGCGCCAGCCTCAGCGAGAGCGAGTGCCATGGCTTTTCCTAATCCTCTGCTCGCACCCGTTATTAGGGCAACCTTGCCTGAGAGTCTCTTCTGATCGTCGGTGGACATGTGACCACTGACGAAGTCTATGTCTGATGTATGTTTATGATTGGCGGTCTTCGGGCTACGGTGCTCCGATTCTGCGGGAGGCAATACGTTCCGGGACCGCTTTCAGTCGTTCCTCGGAGAGGTAGTACTTGTCACCAACCTTGACGAATAGGCCGAGCTGGCCAAGGCGCCTGTCCATGACCTCGTCGAACCTCGGGGGAAGCCCGAGTTCTTGGGAGGTCATCGCCTTTTCTGGGGTCATGGCACCTTTAACCCGGAGCCTTTCGACGATCTGCTGGATCCGCCCACACTGATTTGGTAGTCTCCGAACATGTTTTGATTGGAAGATCTG
The DNA here is from genome assembly GCA_017883585.1 of Candidatus Bathyarchaeota archaeon. GTDB lineage: Archaea > Thermoproteota > Bathyarchaeia > TCS64 > TCS64 > UBA8941. Next base: position 4,082 of record JADGNG010000085.1, on the reverse strand, counting down.
TATGATTTACTTGGGATGTTATAGATGGCCGTCGATGGGGGGAACGTGACCCGAGTTCCCAGGTTTAAATGCCGGTTAACGAGTAAGAATGCTTGTAAGCGTCTTCTCGGTAGGTTGTTGTGCTTTGGATTCCCCCAGCGTTGTAGCTCTCATGGAGGCTTCGGAGATGGACTCGGAGCGCCTCGCGGAGGTGGCGAAGAGGGCGTATGACTCCGACGTAGATGTCGGTGCGAAAGGCCCCGGCGGCCCGCAGGGCTACGATTCCCCCGCGTTCTACACCAGGTCCCTCAAGTTCCTCGGCTGCTACGTCATTCTACTTGAGGAGGAGACAGTTGGTGGCGTGATGGCGAATGTGAGTGGGAACCATGGTGTAATGGAGAGGATATTCGTCGACCCGGACCACCACAGGGAGGGGATTGGTTCGAAGGCGATGGAGCTCGTCATGGGGAGGTACCAGGAAGTCTCGCTCTGGACACTCGGAGCCCCCGAGTGGAACACCCGCACAACGGCGTTCTTCGAGAAGCTCGGGTTCAGCCATGTCGGCTGGGACCAAACCGAGCCCGGTGTGAAGAATAGGTGGTACGAGAAGCGGACGGGGGACGCCGAGGCCATCATGCCCATAGGCTCACTGAGGGACGGTGTGAGTAACGTAACCGTCGAGGGGAAGGTGGCGGAGAAATCGTACCCCCGCATGGTGAGGTCGAAGAAGACCGGTGGGACGCTCACGGTGGCTAACGCAGCGCTCGAGGACGCCACCGGGAGGATAGTTATGGTCCTATGGGAGAAGCAGTTCGAGGTCGTGAAGGTAGGGGCGAGGCTCAGGGTGGAGAACGGATATACAAACTCCTATAGTGGTGTGACGCAACTCAATATTGGGTATGGGCGGCTTATAACACTCATCTAATTTACAGTGAATCAGTGTGGAATGATTCGTGGTTTTTGAGATTCTTAGCTGTCTCGATAATAACTGTTGAGAAGATGGGGAGTTTTTGGTGATTTTCTAAGAATCGTGGGGTGTCCAGGCGAGGTCACCGCGCTGACTACGCTTTGGCGTCTTCAGCTGGGGAGTGCAGGTTTCCCGACTAGCCAAAGCCAGCCAAGTTCCTTCGCAGCCCGCTCCTCACGGCTCCGCGGCTTTCAGGTCTTCCACTGCTTGGACCTTTCGTCCGCTCCCACCTGGGCAAAGCTATCAAGGAGGCTGGAGTATAAGCACGTTCCATTGCATTCCGCTATCAATTAGGGGTTTCTAGACCGCTGATTATGCCATTTAATGCGCCGTTTAAGCTAAGTATTATCCAGAGTTAGATGTCACCGATTAATTGCGTTTGATGCTGCCGGTAGGTGGTCGGTATGCCTCTAGAATACAAGATGAGTGGTTATTGAAAAAAACGAGCCCACTTTAACGTTCTAGGATGCTTGCGTGAGATTAGGTGAGGGGCATCCAACTGTGGTTGTTCTTACTCTGTAGATGCTGGTCTGGGCGGTTATGTACAGGGTCTTGAAATCGTTGTCACCCCACGCGACGTTCGAGGAGACCTCTGGGGTTTCGATGACGCCGAGTGGCTCGCCTGATGTGTCGATTACCCAGACGCCGCCGGAGCCGGTGCAGTAGATGTTGCCGTGAACATCGACTTTCATTCCGTCGGGGTTCCCTGGCTTGGGGCCTTTGAGTTCTGCGAAGATCTTGCCATTGCAAATGGAGCCGTCCCTCCGTACGTCGAAGACCCGGATGTGGCGCCGAGCCGTGTCGTCGATGTATAGCTTGGACTCGTCCGGGCTGAAGGCGAGGCCGTTCGGGCGGTCGAACGAGTCGTCCAGAAGGGTAAGCTTCCCGCGGACTCCGAGTCGGTAGACGCCTTGGTAGGGTAGCTCTTTTCCCTCCAGTTTGTCGTTGAGGCCATACGGTGGGTCTGTGAAGTAGATGGCGCCGCTCCTCGCCACGACGACGTCGTTTGGGCTGTTTAGTCTCCTGCCTTCGTAGCTCTCTGCGAGTATCTTCACTGTACCGTCCCGCTCGGTGCGGGTGAGGCGCCTGTCGTGCTCGCAGGCGATTAGGCGGCCACTTCTGTCGAGGGTGAGTCCGTTGCTTCGGCCGCTGGGCTTCCGATAGATCACTGCGTGATCGGCGCCGGGGGTCCATCTGTAGATTGTGCTCGCGGGAATATCTGAGAAGAGTAGTTTCCCGTCCACCCAGAGGGGACCCTCAGTGAATTGGAATCCGCTGAGGACCTTCTCGACCTTTGGGTCGGGTATGATATTTCCGAGTCTTGATGCTCCCAGCATAACTATCGGAGGTCTATGGGGGGGCGTCAGGATTTAATGGGTGCGTAGGTTACTCAACGATTTCCTGCAGGACGCGGGCGACAAGCGCGTTTGAGAGGATAACGGGCTTCCCCGTCACGTCTCTGACCATCTGCTTCATCTCGTGGGTGAACCCCATGCAGTCGAGGAATACCAGATCCACGTTTTCCTTGGAGATTCTTATTGCCATCTCCCTGAGTTCCGTCTTGGACCCATACGGGGATGCCGTGTCGTAGTAGACGTCGACGTCTATACCGAATACTTCTGTCTTGGTCTTGGGTATCTGTTCCCTCGCGGGGACGACGACGGCCAGCTTGCCGCTTCGGAGGGAACCGGTGACCGTCCCTCTGACGATCTCGGAGGGCTGGACGACGAGGTGCTTTGACTTGAACTCTGGGAACTTGCCCGTGCAGAGGAGTAGGGTGAGGTCTATCTTCTTCCTCTCTAGGTAGTCGATGCCCTTCTGTAGGTTTGAGATGACGAGGTCGTGGGACACCTTGATCTCCTCACCGTCCCTGAGCTTGGTGACTAGTATCCTCTCACCGGAGGCGACCTTCCTCGACCTAAGCTCCTCGACGGAGTAGTCGTCGAGCGCCCCCCTCTCGATTATCTCGTAGTCCCGGCCTAGGACGCGTAGGAACTCGCCGATGACGTCCGGCCGGGGTGATTGCCCGATCGTCAATATGCCTATTTTCTTCATGTTACTTGGAACGCTCGACCCGTGGTTTATATCATTATTCATCGTGATACAGAAAAGTGATTATTGTTGGTGATGTTTCATAAGATAGAAATAAACTGCTAAAATTGATGCTCTGAATTGTTATATACATTATCGATTGGGGGGTAATTGGTAACACTGATGAAGTATCTGACATTAGAGGATGTCTTAGATTATCAGATAGGTGGTACAGCCCTCTCTACGGGCGGCGGAGGTGTGGCGCCCTCCCTTGAGGAGGTCAGGGTGATGGTCCAGAAGGTGCTGGAGGAGGGACATAAGATGAAGTTCATCGACCTGGAAGAGGTGCCCGATAACGAGATCGTGTTCTCGGCCTGTGGGACAGGTGGCGGCATCCAGACTCCCATGAAGACGAAGTGGGTGGCGAACCCAAGGAGCAAGCTCATTCGGGAGCCCATGTACAAGATCGATTGGAGCGCGAGGTTGAGGGACCAGATAATGCAGGCGGACAGGGAGTGGTGTCCGCTTAACACGTGGTCCCAGATACCCGACGCCAACTTCCAGGATAACACCGAGAAGAAGCTTGCGGAGCTGGTTGGTCGCGAGTCGTACACGAATGTTCAGTTCGAGGTAGCACCCGGGTTCGTGAACCAGCTCCTCGCTATGGCGAAAAAGGACAAGCCATTCGTAGACGCAACAGTTGTCGGCCACAGGGCAGCCCCCGAGATATCCCAGAACGGACTCAACCTCGAGAATGTTCAGTGTACCCCAGCGGTCTGGACAACCATCATGGGTGACATACTCGTCGTCGAGAAGACGCTCTGCTTCCAGAGGATGGAGGAACTCGTCGAGGGCATTTCCACCTACTCCGGGGGCTCGATAAGGGGCCTACATGCTGTGAAGGGAAGCGACATGAAGAGGTCCGCCTTCCCGGGCTCCGAGTCGCTGACTATGAAGGTGGGCAAAGGCATCAGGGGCGCGCTGAAGAATGGTGCACCTCCCGCCGATGCGGCGCTCAAGGCTCTTGGGCTAATAGGCTTCAAGCTCTTCGAGGGGGAGATATTCGACTTCTGGCAGGATGAGGAGTACTCCTTCATGACTGGGT
>JADGNG010000084.1 GCA_017883585.1 Candidatus Bathyarchaeota archaeon | reverse complement strand
CCATTCTAGGAGTAGTCGCCAGCATCATACCCTACCCAGAGCACAACCAATCACCCCGTAACACATACCAGGCAGCCATGGCAAAGCAGGCTCCAGGCCTCTACGTCCTCAACTACCGCGACCGCACCGACACACGCGGCCACCTACTCCATTACCCGCAAAAGCCCGCCGTCGGCACGAAGCCTATGGAAATCATAGGCTTCGACAAGCGCCCAAGCGGCCAGAACTACATAGTCGCGGTCCTAAGCAGCAGCGGCTACAACATGGAGGACGCTATTATCTTCAACCGCGCAGCCGTTGAGCGTGGTCTAGGCCATAGCAGTTTCTACCGCATCTACAAGGCAGAGTGCAAACAGTACCTCGGAGGCGCAAAGGACAAGTTAACCATCCCTGAGGAGGGCATACGCGGCTATCACGGCGCTGAAGCCTACCGCCAGCTTGAGCACGATGGTCTCATCGCCAACGAGGCCGAGGTCAAGGGCGGGGACATACTCATCGGCCGCACAAGCCCACCCAGGTTCATGGAGGAGTACGGCGGCCTTGAGGTCAGGGGACCACAGCTCCGCGACACATCGATCGGTGTGCGCCCAACAGAGGAGGGCACCGTCGACGGCATATTCATCACTAAGGACATTGAGGGCAGTCAGCTCGTAAAGGTCAAGGTGCGCAGCAACCGCGTACCCGAGCTGGGCGATAAATTCGTCAGCCGCCACGGCCAGAAGGGCGTCATCGGTATGCTCGTCAACCCCGAGGATATGCCCTTCAGCGTCCACGGCACCATCCCAGACATCATCATCAACCCACACGCCTTCCCCAGCCGCATGACTGTAGGTCAGTTCATGGAGAGCCTCGCTGGTAAGACCGGAAGCCTTCGCGGCGAGCCGGTGGATGGCACACCCTTCGACAACGAGGACGCGAAGAGCCTCGCCGAGTCGCTCGTAAAGATGGGCTACCACCCCGGCGGCAAGGAGATCATGTTCGACGGCCAGAGCGGACGCATGTTCGAGGCCGACGTCTTCGTCGGAGTCGTCTACTACCAGAAGCTACACCACATGGTCGTCGACAAGATACACGCACGCGCACGCGGGCAGGTACAGATGCTCACGCGCCAGCCGACCGAGGGCCGCGCAAGGGGCGGAGGCCTCAGGTTCGGAGAGATGGAGCGCGACTGCCTAGTCGGCCACGGCGCTGCCATGCTCCTCAAGGACAGGCTTCTCGAGGAGTCGGATGCCTATAGCATCTACGTCTGCGAAAAGTGTGGGAAGCAAGCCTACTACGACATCAGGCAGCGCAAGTACGTGTGCCCCATCTGCGAGGGCAAGGGCGAGATAGAGCCCGTGACGATAAGCTACGCGTTCAAGCTGCTGCTGCAGGAGATGCAGAGCCTCTGCCTCTCCCCAAGCCTCCAGCTGACAAAGGAGTTCGAGTAAAATGAGCAAGATCATCGACAGCATAAAGTTCGGCCTCCTCCCACCGGATGAGGTCAGGAAGCTCAGCGCGGTTGAGATACAGACAAGTGACACATACGATGAGGACGGCGCGCCGATCGCTGGGGGTCTAATGGACCACCGTTTGGGCACACTAGAGCCCCGCCAGCGCTGCCAGACCTGTGGAAACATCGCACTCAACTGCCCAGGCCACTTCGGCCACATCGAACTCGCGGTACCCGTCATACATGTCGAATTCGCCAAACATATCTACCGACTCCTCACCGCCACCTGCCGCGGCTGCGGCCGCATCCTCGTCCCTAACGAGGGGAACGAGAGCCTCGCCTACTTCACGAGGAAGAGAGAGGAGGACCTCAAGCTATTCGGCAAGGTCACCGACGATACTATCAATGATATCCTGAAGGTGGCTAAGAAGTACAAGCGCGGCAAGGAGTGCCCACACTGCGGCATGCCCCAGACGAATGTGAGGTTCGCAAAGCCAACAACCTTCTTCGAGTCGGAAGCAGCAGGCGAGGAGGATGAGGAGGTTAAGGAGGGCGGCGAGGCCATCGCAGTCGAGGGCGAGGAGGCCGCAAGTAGGCTCACTGCTAACATGATCAGGGAGTGGTTCGAGAGGATACCCGACGACGACCTGCGCCTCGTGGACTTCGAGCCCGAGGTCGCGCGCCCAGAGTGGATGGTGCTACAGGTCCTGCCAGTACCCCCGGTGGACGTCAGGCCCAGCATCATCCTCGAGTCGGGCGTCAGAGCTGAGGACGACCTCACCCACAAACTCGTGGACATCATCAGGATCAACCAGCGCCTGCGTGAGAACATCGACGCCGGCGCACCGACCCTCATCATCGAGGACCTAAGCGAGCTGCTCCAGTACCACGTGACTACCTACTTCAACAACGAGGTAAGCGGCATCCCGCCGGCCCGCCACCGGAGCGGCAGGACCCTAAAGAGCCTCGCCCAACGCCTCAAGGGCAAGGAGGGCAGGTTCAGGGGTAACCTATCCGGTAAGCGTGTCGACTACAGCGCGCGCACGGTCATCAGCCCCGACCCTAACCTCGACATAAACGAGGTCGGCGTCCCGGTGGCAATCGCCGTCAGGCTCACTGTGCCAGACGTCGTCACGCCGAGGAACCTCGACGAGATGAAGAGGCTCACACTCAACGGCCCATACAAGCACCCTGGTGCGCTCTACGTCGTGCGCCCCGACCAGAAGAGGATCAGGCTCGAGTTCGTCCAGGACAGGAGCGGCATAGCCGACACCCTCGAACCCGGCTTCATCATCGAGCGCCACCTCAAGGATGGCGACATTGCGCTATTCAACAGGCAGCCATCGCTGCACAGGATGAGCATCATGGCCCACAGGGTCAGAGTGCTACCCTACAAGACCTTCAGGATGCACCTCGCCGTCTGCCCGCCTTACAACGCTGACTTCGACGGGGACGAGATGAACCTACACATCCCACAGAGCAAGGAGGCCCAGACAGAGGCACGGCTCCTCATGCAGGTGCAGGACCAGATTCTCAGTCCACGATATGGCGCGCCTATTATCGGAGCTACGAAGGACTTCATCAGCGGCGCCTACCTCCTAACCCGGAAAGAGACGCTCCTATCCGCGAAGGAGGTCGGTAAACTCCTTGCACACGCCAACTACCGCGGAGAGATACCCTCGCCTATCGTCGAGAAGCCGGTGAAACAGTGGAATGGCAAGCAGATCTTCAGCCTATTCCTGCCCAAGGACTTCAACTTTGTCAGTCGAGCTAACGTCTGCCGCCACTGCCCGACCTGCGATAAGGAGGCCTGCCAGTACGACTCATACGTCATGATTCAGCACGGTGAACTCCTCAGCGGGGTCATCGACAAGAACAGCATCGGAGCCGAGCGTGCAGAGACAATCTTCCACCGCATCATCAAGGACTACGGCACAGACATCGGACACGACTTCCTCAACAGCATCACGCGCCTCATCAACGGCTTCCTAACCATACGCGGCTTCAGCTACAGCATAGACGAGCTAAACATCGCCGAGAAGGAGCGCAACACGATCAACTCGGTCATGAGGAGGATGGAGAAGAGCGTCGAGAACCTCATAAATCAGGCCGAAACCGGCCAGTTGGAGCGCCTACCTGGCCAGACGATGTCGGAGACCTTCGAGATCAAGGTCATGAACGAGCTTGCGCAGGCCCGTGACAAGGCTGGTGAGACGGTCGAGCAGGGGCTCGGCATGGGCAACTCGGGCATCATCATGACCCGAAGCGGGGCCCGAGGAAGCAGCCTCAACATCGGCCAGATGATGGGCAGCGTGGGCCAACAGTCTATTCGTGGTAAGCGCATCATGAGGGGCTACGAGAACCGCACCCTACCCCACTTTAAGGACGGGGACCCTACGCCTCAGGCGAGAGGCTTCGTCTACAACTGCTACCGAGACGGCTTAACTCCGATTGAGTACTTCTTCCACAGCATGGGTGGCCGCGAGGGCTTGGTCGATACGGCTGTACGCACTCAGCAGAGCGGCTACATGCAGCGCAGGCTCATCAACGCGTTGGAGCACCTTCGCGTTGAGTACGACGGCACGGTCCGCAACAGCATCGGCGATATCATCCAGTTCCAGTACGGAGAGGACGGCATTGACCCTAGTAAGAGCGACCACGGCAAGGCCGTTAACGTCGTCCAGCTAATCGACCGCGCCAAGCTAAGCGAGAAGAAGGGCACAGCCGCATCCGAGGACTATATCGACAAGAAGGTCGAGCAGATGACGGTGCTGCCCCTCAGCCTAATGAACGAGCTGAAGACACTGCTAAAGGCATCGGGTCTACCGAAGGCGGGCGTCGACCACCTCGTCGAGTCGGCGATGAAGAACTACGACTACAGCCTCGTCGAGCCAGGCGAGGCCGTCGGCATCCTCGCCGCGCAGAGCATAGGCGAGCCCGGCACGCAGATGACGCTTCGTACCTTCCACTACGCAGGTGTCGCAGAGCAGAACGTAACCCTCGGCCTCCCGCGCCTCATCGAGATCGTCGACGCAAGAAGGACCCCATCGACCCCGGTTATGGAGATCCACCTCGACAACAAACACAAGAAGAGCGAGAAGCTCGCACGCGAGGTCGCTCAGAAGCTCACCTACACGACTCTCGACGACGTCGTCAGCGGAGTCAACGTGGACTTCAACGCAAACGTCGTCAGGATAGAGATCGATTCGGCGCGTATGGGGTCTCTTAGCGTTACAGAGAAGGAGATTGAGGGCGCCTTCCCGACGAAGTTCGAGAAGGAGTCGGAGAACATCTACACCGTCAGCCTCGAGGAGGAGAAGTCCGGCAACCCGGAGGTCCTGACTCAGACCATAGGGTCCGCGAAGATCAGGGGTATACCAGAGATCAAGCGTGTCCTAACCCTCCAGGAGGAGGGAGAATGGATAATCAGGACGGACGGCAGCAACCTCGAGGAGGTCATAAAGATCGACGGCGTCGACCCGATGAGGACGACGACGAACAACATACACGAGATCGCCGAGATATTCGGCATCGAGGCGGCACGCAACGCCCTCATCTATGAGGCGCACAATGTGCTAGAGGAGCAGGGTTTGGACGTCGACATCAGGCACGTCATGTTGGTCGCAGACATAATGACGAAGATGGGTGAGGTGCAGCAGATCGGTCGCCACGGCATCAGCGGCGAGAAGAGCAGCGTCCTCGCGAGGGCGGCCTTCGAGCTGACGATCCAGCACCTCGTCTCGGCGGCGCTACGCGGCGAAACCGATCCGCTTAAAGGTGTCATCGAGAACATCATCGTCGGACAGTCGATGCCGCTCGGAACGGGCAGCGTTGAGCTGTTCATGACAATGGGTGGAAAACGCGATGAGTAGCGTAGATCAGGAGCTGAGACTCGCACTCTCCACCGGCAAGGTCCAACTCGGATCCAAGGCCACGGTGAGGGAGCTGCGCAGAGGAAGAGCCAAGCTGGCGATAGTCAGCAGTAACTGCCCCCGCGACGCGAGGGAGACGATTGACAACTACGGGAAGTTATCCGAGATTCCCTTGATGGAGCACCCGAAGGATAGCGTGGACCTTGGGACGCTTTGCGGTAAGCCGTTCCCGGTGAGCGCCATGGTCATACTCGACCCTGGCGACTCCAAGATCCTCGAATTGGTGAAGAAGTAAGATGCTCAGCAACGTCAAGATAACTGAGAATGAGATGAAGTTCATCCAGCTGCTCCAGAACATGACTGGCGCGACGGTGGTGGACTGCATCATTGAGGAGGATAGCCTCATCTTCACCGTGAAGAAGGGGGAGGTCGGCCTCGCCGTCGGGAAGGGCGGTGAGAAGATAAAGCGCTTCCGCGCAATGACGAATAAGCAGGTCGAGATCTTCGAGTACATGGACGACCCAGACAAGTTCCTCAGGAACGCATTGAAACCCGCGCAGGTTAAGGATATTCGCCTCGTTGACAGGATGGATGGGCATAAGATTGCAATGGTGACCGTTGATCCGCACGACAAGGGGATAGCCATTGGTAAGAACGGCGAGAACATCAAGAAGATCCGCTTCCTCGCGAAGCGCTACTTCAGTCTCGAGAACGTAGTCGTTAACTAGTCAGAAATTTTTTGAGCCTTTTTTACTTCGTATTTTTCCTAGTACATGTATTGGGAACTGCCTTTGCGCCGTCACGATTTCGGATATAATCGTGCTTTTTCCAATTCGAGGCGTGCGCGATTGTTGAGCGTCCATTGGGACGAGTTTCTAAACAGCCGAGCGCGCGGATACCCGTAGCCTATCCCTAGTCCACCCCTCCCTCAACCCTCCCCTCAGCCTACTTCAACTCCCGCAGCCCCGCTTACCCCAACGTCTACCCCCAAGGTCAAGGTAGCGCCACTAAAACAATAAGGCGCAGAAGCTCGAGGACTATAAGGCGCTCCTGGACATCACAGACCTCGAGAAACTCGATAAAAAGACTTTCGCTGACAGCCTTGGCATGAATATTCCGTCCCTTGCTGGCATGGTTACTCAGATGAGAAACAGCTCCGCTAAATACGAGGAGTTCAGGTCCCTCGGTTACGCTGATGTACAGATACCCGTTGGGTAGCTAGAGCTGAAGGCTGAGGTTGTCGGTATAGCTGAGGATGTAGCTCCGAAGCCCCTGGAGTCCCCTGCTATAGGAGGCAGGGCCAGCAAAAACGCATCAGCTATGCCAGCCAGCCCAGCCAGCCAACGAGCCCTTAGACTACCCCCAAGGGTTTACAGGGTGAGGATAAATTTTTACAGTAGGTCAACCAGTCCCTGGCTAGGGATGGCCAGCACGCGGAGCCACTGGGCAGCGACGCCCTCCAGCGTTGGATCCGGAAGAGCTGCGTAGAATTAATGAAGGGGGACTACTGGCTGAGGCGCCGGCTCGCGAGCGAGGCCGCCCTGGTTCAGGTGTACCCACCTAAGTAGGTCCTGTGTGCTGACTGGGTCGGTAATGTCCGGATCTCTGAGCTTATGTTTGAGATTCTTGACGAGCGAGCGTTTGACGCAGGGTGTCGATCCACGTCTCGCTGAGCCTTATCTCGATGCTGGCTGTTGTTTTGTCCGCTGTGAGGTTGGGGTCTCCGGGTCTGGTTAGGCGTATCAGGGGCTTGGGGTGTACAAGGGAGGAGCATTATCTGGGTTTTTCCATGGTTTTGTTTGCGGGTTTCTGGTCTCTGCTGGTTTCTTGGTGATGGGTTTGTTGGTGGGGGGTTCAGCTTGTTTTCGATGCGCGCGCGCAATTCGGCTCGCCTTGGTGCACTTTGTGTGCATAATGCGGTAACGTTCGTCCGCCTAGTGAGGCTCCCTACACCCATGCTAAGCGATTGCTTGATGTGTTTACGGATGCAAACGAACCAGGATGCACCCCTTCTGCTCCCCAAGATGAACCAGAGGCGATCCGTCGCTAACCAGAATGGTCCGAAGCTAGTTCTTCCCACATCAAACAGACATCTCGTATTTATCGAGTCGAAGCAGAAACTATAACAGGAGAATACAGAGCCCAGAGACTACAAGATATGACGAACCCCTTCGACGGCTATTACCAGTAAGTGCTTTGCTACACGACGATGTCCTACCCAAATATTGTCGGCAATCAGGGGGCTTAATGTTGCATGATTAGCTCCTCAATTACATTGAGCGTTTCCCCTGTCCTGCACGCCTCCGCAGAAATTCCCTGTTCGTGAAATGATCTAGTAAAAGTAGCACAATTTCAACACCTATTCCCCCGTTAAAGACTTAACCGGAGACTCCCCACAGACTAAGCAACGGCATGACAACCATCAAGCCCACCGGCGGACAAGGACCTGAACGCCTCGAACACAGGCTTTGGCTAGAGCAGCAGATGCAAGGTTGGAAGAAGTACACCAACATGACGATGCACGAGTCGGACGTCCAGCCCATGAAGATGAGCGAAGTCATCACCCTCGCCGACGATGAGCTTCGAGGCGACTGGGAGAACCTCACCCTCAAGTACACAGAGACAACCGGCGGCATCAAACTCCGCACCGAGGTCGCAAAGCTCTACAAGAGCGTAGACCCGAGCCAGGTCATAATCTTCGCCGGCGCAGACGAGGCGATCTGGGTCTTCTTCACCGCCATGCTCAAACCGGGTGACCACATAGTCGTCCTCTGGCCCGCCTACGAGGCACTCTACCAGCTCGCCAGCCTAGCGGGCGCCGAGGTAACGCTTGTCCCATTAGAGCCCGACGGTTGGCGCGTCGACGTAGATAAGGTGCGAAAGGCGTTCCACTCCAACACCAAGTTCCTCATCACAAACTTCCCCCACAACCCCACCGGCTCGACAGTCGACCACTCCACGTACAAAGCCCTCATCGACCTCTGCCATGAGAAAGGCGTTACGTTTGTCGGCGACGAGGTCTACCACTTACTCGAGCATAAGCTCGAGTACCGCCTACCTCCTGCCGTCGATGCGGATGAGACCGCCGTCAGCTTCGGCGTCATGTCAAAAGCCTACGCTCTATCCGGCCTTAGGATAGGCTGGATAACGATCAAGGAGCCCACATTGCTCCATAAACTCGACGAGATGAATGGGCTCGCCACTCCCTGCAAGCCAGCCCCGAGCGAGCTGCTCGCCACGATGGCACTACGCGCACGCGACAAGGTCCTCACACGCAGCCACAAGATCATAGACGAAAACCTACCCCTCATGGAGGAATTCTTCGAGGACTACGGCGACCACTTCAAATGGGTACACCCTAAGGGCGCGACCGTCGGCTTCCCCGAGCTCATCGGGATGAACGTCGAGAAGTTCACCGAGGAGTACGCCAAGCAGGAGCACGTGATGGTCTGGCCCGGCATGATATTCAACTACCCGGGGAACAACTTCCGCATAAGCTACGGGCGGACTTGGGTCCCCGAGGGGCTGAGCCGCCTCAAGCACTTCGCCGATAAGAACCTAAAGTGACTCAGGCACGCGGCTTGTAAGCCACAGCCTCTATCTCCACGAGAATCTCGTTCATCACAAGACTCGTCACGATAGTCGACCTCGCTGGAGTAGGTCCTTCGAAGAAGGTCATGTAGACCTCGTTCATCTTCTCGTAGTAGTCGATGTCAGCGATGTAGACGGTTACCTTGACTATGTCATCAATTGAGGCTCCAGCAGCCGCGAGGGTTTTCTTCAGGTCCTCCATCGTCGCCTTGGTCTGCTCCTCGATGGTGGTCAACTCTTTTCCCGACTCATCATCTAGCCCAATGTGGCCGCATGTATAGATGAAATCGCCAGCCCTAACTGCAGGGTTGTAGTGGGCGTCATGTGGATAGCCTAGGGTGATGGTCTCCTTCAAATCTGAAACCTCTTGGACCTTGATCCTATCTGCGCAGCCGTAATAAACCTAACTCAGGGCGGGGAAGGGAAGCCTTTTTTCAGCCGGGACCCCATGAGGGCTGAAGGACATGCTGGAGAGGGAGGCCGCCAAGTACCCGTTCCTAAGGGACGCGGCGAAGCTAGTGGACGCCTTGAACCTCCAGCTTGACGACCTCGCCGACCCGCAATACGCCAAGGTTCTCGATAGGGCTGCGGAGCGAGTAGTTCAGGCGATAGAGGACGGCGCCGTCGATGACAGCCTCGACGACTACATGACGGAGCTCCTCAGCTTCCCCGTTGCCGTGATGTTCACCTCCGTCAAGGGAGAACCATTCATGAGCAGGCGCTACGCCCTAGCCGAAGCCGTAAGGGTCTACTTCCTCCTTCAAGACGAGGAGCGCCAAAAGCTCGCACAGATGGCGAGGGACGACTTCGACTGGGACCTCAGAGACTCTGGCGAAACCTACGACAGCGTCCTCTACGACTTCAGCCTCTACTTCTACGACTACCTGCGATCCTCCTCGTCCTTCCACGAGGACAAGTGGAAGCTCGTAAACCGGATAGTGAAGAGCGGGTACGTCCTGCTCACGCAACGCGAGGTCGCCCGACTGATCCAAGGTGAGGTCGAGACCCTCATCAAGGAACAGGTCTCCAAGCCCATCAAGATCACGCTCCCAGAGCCTTTCCAGTTGCGCCTCGACCGCGTCTCCAAAGTATTCGAGGAGAACCGGAAGAGGCTAGGCGGCGAGGACCTGCCTTCTGATGTTATAAACGAGGCCTTCCCGCCTTGCATAAGGTACTGCATGGAGGGGCTGCTAGCCGGCAGGAGAGCAAGCCACATGGAGCGCTTTGCCCTCACCAGCTTCCTAGTCACCGTCGGCATGCCCCTCGACAGCCTCGTTGACCTCTACACGAGCGTAAGCGACTTTGATCCCGCCATGACCCAATACCAGGTCGAGCACATAGCCGGCGTCCGGGGGAACCGCACTAAGTACACGCCGCCTCTCTGCGACACACTCCGGACACACGGCATTTGTCGAAATAAGGATGACATCTGCGAGCGGATCAAGCACCCCCTAACCTATTACCGGGCAAAGGCGAGGCGACTCGCCTACCAGAAGCCCCAGCCTCCGCCTCAACCCTCAAATACCCCAGCGCTGAGCCAATAAAGGAACGATTTGGCCGACTCCTCAGAGGACAAGGTAAGGAACACTGGCCTCCACTTCTGCACGCAGTACAACAACATCGTCAGGTTCAACCCCAAATTCTGCGGCAAGTGCCCACACAACGGCCTCAAGAAGTAGCCGGTTCCCAGCCAAACCAGTTTTAAAACACGAGCTATACTTCTAACTGATCACCTATGGAGTCCGACTGGGGTAGCCCCGGGTTCATTGCTGAACAGTTCCATAGGTGGTACCAGTCAAACTCAAGGACGATACCTGCCCCGACCGAGATCAGAATGAGGGAGTTTGCCTTCCTCCAGTTCGGCGGGAAAACCATGTTCCGCCACATAGGCTTCCCCGACGAGAGCGCCTTCCGCAGGTACCTCACTGAGAACAGCCCAGCACACAGCTACCACAGCTCCTGCTACTATACGCACCCCGAGTCGGACATGGCGGGGAAGGGGTGGAGCGGCGCCGACCTAGTTTTCGACATTGACGCCGACCACTTCGACCTACCCTGCCAACACGAGCACGACAAGTGGAAGTGCAAGAACTGCGGCGAGGAGGGCACCGGGAAGCCGCCGGAGATTTGCAAATGCGGCAAGGCAGCCTTCGAGGAGGAGACTTGGCTCTGTGAGAGGTGCCTACAGGCGGCGAAGTACGAGACCCAGAAGCTCCTCGACATACTTATACAGGACCTCGGTTTCAGCCCCGCCAACGACCTCGTAGTCAATTTCTCCGGTAACCGCGGCTACCACGTCCACGTCCGCAACCAGAGAATACGGAACCTCGACCAGTCGGGGCGGCGCGAGATCGTCGACTACATCCTTGGCACCGGTATAAAATCGGAGTACCTAGGCTTCAACCCCCGTTCAAAGGGGGGGAGACCGACCCTCGCTGACGAAGGGTGGCGGGGCAGGGCGGGTAGGGCCGTTTACGACTTCATAGCCTCAACGCCCCCAGAGGAGATCAAGGCCATGAAGCTCGGGCGCAAGATTACCAGCCTCCTTGTCAACGAGCGCGACAAGGCCCTCGCTATACTGGAGGAGAGCCACCCGAGTCTACTCCTCAAAGCGGTGGGAGTCGGAGACGAGGAGCGCCTCATGGCGGACATCGAGAAGATCATGGAGATGGCGGTCAAGGAGCAAGCAGCCGACATTGACACCGTCGTAACCACGGACATCCACCGCCTCATCCGCCTCCCAAACACCCTACATGGTAAGACGGGCTGGCAGGTCCAGACAATAAAGCTTGACTCCCTCCCCGACTACGACCCGCTTATAAGCGCCATTGCTTTCCGGACCGGGGAGGCGAAGGTATATGTCAGGCACGCGCCGAAAGTGAGGATCGGGGACGCCGAGTACGGACCATACACGCAGGAATCAGTCACCGTCCCACTCGCCACCGCAATCTTCCTGCTGTGCAAGAAAGGGGCCAAGATAGATAAATGACCGACGAATACAGGACACTCTTCGAATCATGGAGACGGGAGAGGCAGAGGCCAGACATACAACCCCTACACGAGGGCTTCTACACGAGCATGGTGGCCTACTCCACCCAACTAAGGGAGCAGGAGCGGACATCTGAGAAAACCTCTGTCAAGGGTAGGCTCATCGAGAAGGAGCGGGACCACGTCGATAGGATGCTAGGAGACCTGAACAGGTTGCGCCTGAAGAAGCTAGTCACGGCAGAGCTTAACGGCGCCCCAGTCGAGCCCCTAAACCTCACCGCCGAGGAGAAGCACCTGCAGGTCGAGTTGCGTAGGCTCCTCGCCGCCCACACACAGGGGATGAAGCAGCTACTCATGGGCCGAGAGCCCAGCGCTGACGCCCCCATCTCTATCCCGCCACCCCAGACGCCTCACCCTCAGCCCCCGTCCCAACCCCCACGCAACGAGAAAGGCGAACAGACCCTCAAAGTCGTCCGCTTCACACAACCCCTACCTGCTATAATGGGCACAGACATGAAAACATATGGCCCATTCAAGGCCGAGGACGTCGCCAGCCTCCCAACCCAGAACGCGGATAACCTAATAAGGAAGGGCATAGCCAAGCTAGTGGAGACGGAGCCATGAAAGTTCCCAAGACACTCAGGACCTTCTGCCCAAAATGCAAGACACACACTGAGTTCACTGTCACCATATACAAAGCTGGTAAGCGCCGCGGAGCCCGCAAGGGTGAGCGCGACCAGGCAATACGCAAGACGGGCTATGGAGGCCAAAAGTTCCCCATGCAGCACAACCAGGCAAAGGTCACGAAGAAGACAACACTAATGCTCCAGTGTAAGGAGTGCAAACATAGCCAGATGCGTGAGGGACTACGGCTCAAGAAGGCGGAGTTGGAGTAAAATGGCGGAATGGGACAACCTAATCCCGAGGCCCACATCGAGGTTCCTCAGGGTAAAATGCCTCAGCTGCGAGTCTGAGCAGATCGTTTTCAGCCACGCGACCCACGAGATAAAATGCCGCACATGCGGCGAGGTCATCGCGAGGCCAACCGGTGGCAAGGCCGAGATAAACGGCTCCATCATGGCAGTTCTAGGGTGACCACCCCGATGAGCCTAGGGCACGCCGAGTGGCCTGAAACAGGCGAGATGGTCGTAGCGACCGTCAGCCGACTAGAAACCTACGGCGCCTACGTCGCCCTAGACGAGTACGACAACAAGGAAGCTCTCCTCCACATCTCAGAGATCAGCTCTCGCTGGGTCCGTAACATCCGCAACCACGTCCGCGAGAACCAGAAGGTCGTCCTCCAGGTCCTCCGGGTAGACCCCTCCAAGGGCCAGGTCGACCTAAGCCTACGCAGGGTTAACAAGGATGACCGGAGGAAGAAGGTTGAGCAGTGGAAGAAGACCCGCAAGGCCGAGACCCTCCTCAAGCAGGCGGCAACTGACCTCAAGGTCACACCCGAGGACCTATACGCCGAGATAAGCCCCAAGCTCAACGAGGCTCAGGTTAACCTCTATGATGCCCTCGAGCAGTCTGCTAAGAAGGGCGAGTCCGTATTCATAGACCTAGGCGTGAAGGCGAAGACCGCGGGTGCCCTCGCCAGCGTCGCTAAGGAAAAGATAATCGTCAAGGGCGTAACCATTCAGGGTCTCTTCGAGGTAACAGCCATGGGTAACAAGGGCGTCGAGGAGATCAAGGATGCCTTCAGGATGGTCCGAGACCTCGGTGACGAGCTTGAGTCTACAATAAATATCTACACCCTCGGCTCACCAAAATACCGAGTCGAGGTAACCTCCGAAGACTACAAGAAAGCAGAGTTCGCACTCGACCGCATCGTCAAGCAGGCCGAGAAGGAGTGGTCCACCCACGAGGGCACCATCTCCTTCAAAAGGGAGTAGAATCCCCCATGGTCTGGCTCCTAAAGAAATGCGAACGCTGCGGCTCATACACCCTACATGAGGACGCCTGCCCTAAGTGCGGCGGCCCTGTCAAGTCCCCCCACCCCGCCAAGTTCTCGATGGACGACAAGTACAGAAGGTACCGCCTCATTATGAAGAGGATGTCCGAGAAGACCGAAGACACCATCTAACCGCAAAATCGGTGCAAGATTTTATATTATATCGTTTACATGGATTCTCAGGCGACTAGATTGGCTAAGACTTATGTTCGCATATACGGTCCCCCGCTCATGAAGGCCCTACAGGCACTTGAGGGCGTGGCAGTTGAGATGTCAAAGGAGAAAGAGGTCAAGTTCAGCCATAAGTGCATCCCATACCCGACCAGGATGCAGGCGGACAACCGCGACTGGAACAACTACCTCAACAACCTAAAGAATACATACGTAGACTGCTATGAGCCGGCGAAGATAATCAGCGACGCGAAGCAGCTCCTCGGCGACCATGACTTCATGTTCGAGTGGGTCGAGAAGAAGCCCACAATGAAGCAGCTTGAGAACCTTATCGAGAGGATCGACAAGGCCCTCGAAGGTGTAGGTGTCCACTACACCCTCACAACAGAGTAGTCGCCCCACAGAACCATTTTTAGAATATACCCAGTTCCGATTGGGCTCATTTTAGTGAGAAAAATAAAACTGGAATATGGGTTGGGTTTAGGCCTGGCCCGTGGTAGCCTTTTCGGCTTCTCTCAGTGCCTTGCGCTCGTTTAGTTCCTCGTAGACTATGAAGACTGGCATGATGACCCAGAGT
>JADGNG010000083.1 GCA_017883585.1 Candidatus Bathyarchaeota archaeon | reverse complement strand
TCCTTATTATGTTGATGTTTGACTGGTGTGGAACTATGAGGTCGACGTCGTCAAGACTGTAACCAGCCTTCGCTACGACATCCCTGACCGCATCGGGGAACCTGGCGGTGGCAAAGTCCCAAACAGCTTTACCATCCATAAAGAGGTAGTTGAGGCCCTTGTCAAGGGTCTCATGTGTCGTCGGCATCCGGCTTCCCCCAGCGGTATCTCTATCACTCTGTGGCCTGAACCGTTGGAGTACAAGGTCGACGCGAGTAGCCCTTGACCCTTTTTACATTCCTTGAGCACCACGGCACCCGCGCCGTCGCCGAAGAAGACGCATGTTGTACGGTCTTTCCAGTTCAGTATCCTGCTGCGCGCGCGATAGTCGATTATACGTCGTTAAAGGTGCGTTTTTATGTTGTTTCGTCGACTAGATAAGATATTTTTAGGCTCTTCATCATACTAATCTACTTTTTTCTTTAAGTTTCGCCTTAATGTAGCTGCGGTGGCATTGGGTCTCGTCCTTCTCTGCGCAGAGGAGGATGATCCGCTTGTGCCTCTCCATAAGCGCGTGTAGCTTTCTGAGGCCCTCCTTCTCGTCGACGAGGCTCGGGGGGAGCTCACGCGTCGTGTTCCCGAGATCGCTTATCCAAACATATTTCTCCCCGAGGCGGTTAATGAGCCCCCTTTGCGTGTAGACTCCGAGGAAGGCGTGGAATGGGTCCTGTCTAACGTCCACGACAATGTCCGGTTTCAGGGCCTCCAACTCCGCGAAGAACGAGTCCGGCTTCTTCCCACCGTACCCGATGGTGAACACCTCGGCCATGGACTAATCTCCGCTGGGCATGTTTTATAGTCACTGGTTTCTATTCGTTAACACATGGAGAAGGCTCACTACCTCTGGCTTCAGGTCGCGAACGTGGCGGCCCTCGTCTTGGTTCTAATGATGAACTTCTTTATCGATTGGCTACCGGTGAACGGCGTGAACACAGCGCAGGTCTCGGATTCATACCCTAACCTGTTCACGCCTCCAGGGTACGTCTTCGCTATATGGGGGATAATATACATGATGGCGTTGCTCTTCGTGGCTTATCAGGTTAGGCCGAGCCAGATGTCCGCTTCCTACCTGGGCAAGGTCGGGTGGCTCTACCTCGGGAGTGCCTTCATCAATATCGCGTGGCTGATGGTCTTCCACTACTCCTACGGGGTCCCAGTCCTGTACCTAGTCTCAACGACGCTACTTGTGCTCCTCCTACTGGACCTCATCACGATCTATCGTAGGCTCGGCATCGGCGGGAGTGAAGCGGCCCACAAGGAGCTCAAACTCGCTGTCCACATCCCTATGAGCCTGTACCTCGGGTGGATTTCCGTGGCCACCATCGCCGGCGTCGCGTCTGCGATAAACGTTGTAGTCCCGGGGATCCCCGTTGAAACCCAGTCAATTGGGACGGTCATCATGTTGTTCGTCGCACTTGCCCTCGCACTATACATGCTTTGGAGTAGACGCGACCTCGCCTTCGGGGCCGTCGTCATCTGGGCAGTCGCGGGGATCTCACTAAAACAGGCGAGTAATCCCATGATTTCGATGGTTGCCCTGATCGTCCTCACCGTCGCCGCTTTCGCGGTCCTGATATTCCCAAGCTTCAGAAAGATCAAATTGCTCAGCTATTACACTTCATAGAAGGTATATGTTTGACCGAAACTGCACCATACGAGGTCGTTAAGCAGATCGGCGACGTCGAGATACGTAGTTATCCCCCACTGATACTCGCCATGACCTCAAGCGCAGGCAACGACGACCCGTTTAACCTACTCTTCGGCTACAGCACCGGCAACAACAGGAGCCGGAGCAAGATATCGATGACGACGCCGTGGATCTGAACTGAGCGGGGTTGGGGGCCATCGAATAAACGACTAGGGATAGAACTTCGTCTCCCCCCATAAAAGTGACCTTGGAATGCATCAATTGTATTGCTTCGGAGCCCGCTCCGGTTCCGGCCAGCACGACGGCCATCCGCTTGCCCGCGAGGCTACCAAGCCTTGTGATGTAAGACTGCATTGTTATGGATGGCTCACCACCGTAGATGGGGGAGCTGAGCACAACGAGGGTGTACCCCGCTCAGGTCGTTGGGGGTCTGTGAACTTACCGTGGTCACCTCGACGTGCCAGCCGTTCGTAGTGAGACCGTTCGCGAATGAGCCGGCGATGTCCTGCTCGAACCCGCTTATGCCGGGGTCTGATCACAAACGCCTTCTGGCCGCTGCTTTGCGGGTTGATTGCTGTGACTGGCGACGGGTTCTCTGCAGTCATCGCCCACATGCTGTAACCGAGGACGCCGATAAGAATGAGAAAGACCCCGATTAGCACCTTGAAGACGAGTTTCGTAGCCGTCTCTTGGGGTTTGGTTAAGGAGCTAAAAAGGGTTATCCCGGGACTCCGGGCCTACTCGAGGGCGGCATCAGCTAGAGAGAGAGGCTGGTGGGCCACCCTCTTCCCCCTGAGTATGGAGGGGATGAGGGCGAGCGTGTTGAAGGCCGCGAGCCACAGGTACGTCGTCTTCATCGCGTCGAGGAAGAGCAGCTTGTTCGTATCAGTCAGCCCTGCCACCTGCTCCGTCATTATCTGGCTTAGCAACCCGTAAGGGATGACCGTCGCCATCAGGAGGATTGCAAGGTTGAGGCTTATCGTGAACCCGATGCTGAACATGATGGACCTGAAGGCGGAGGCTATGCCCCTGCGCTCGGGTGGGACCGCCCCCATTATCGAGCTCATGTTCGGGGAGCCGAAGAGCCCAGTGCCCAAGCCGAACACGAGTGTATACAGTAGCACATAGGTATATGATGTGTTGATCGTCACCGTGGAGAATAGGTAGAGGGAGAGACTCGTTATAAGGAGCCCACTCGTCGTGAACGGGAGTGGGCCATACTTGTCTGAGAGTCTGCCGCTTGTCAACCCGACTACAAGGGCGACGATCTCAAATGGGATCAGCCTGATGCCCGCGTCGAAAGGGGAGAGGCCCAATACGATCTGCAGGTAGAGGCTGAGAAGTAGGAGAACCGCACCCCAGGCCGCAGTGTTCAGTAGCTGAGCGACTACGCCCCCGGTGAACTCCCTTATGGCTAGGAGCCTAAGATCGAGGATGGGGTGCTCTATCCGCCTCTCATATCCCAAGAAGGCAGCGAGGCTCACAACGCAGATGAGCATGAGCAGGTAGACAGTGTTCACCTCTGTGAGGCCGTACGCTTGGAATGTGAGGGCAAGGAGGAAGCTCGTCAGTGTCACCGTGAAAGTGATGAGGCCGATGAGGTCGAACGGCTCGTTCTTCTCGATCTTCCCCACCTCCTTGAGCCTCTTCCATGCCCAGAGCGTTCCGAATACGCCTACGGGGATGTTGACCCAGAACAGAGCCCTCCAGTCGAAGAGGGCGAGGAGGACACCGCTCAGCGTGAGGCCCGCCATGGCGCCGAACCTGAAAGAACTCATGTTTAGGCCGAGGCTGAACCCGAGCTCGCTGATTGGGGTCGAGTCGACAATCATCGCTACGCTGTTTGTATTGAGGATACCCGAGCCGATGCCTTGCAGGACCCTGAAGGCTATGACCTCAGTCGGGCCGAATGAGAGACTGATGAGTGCGGAGCCGAGGGTGAAAAGGGCGAAGCCCACTATATAGATCTTGACCCTACCGAACATATCGCTGACGCGCCCGACGAGGAGGAGGACGATCGTGCTGCCAAGAGTGTAGGCCTGCGTTAGCCAGATCGCCTGCTCCGCGTCCGCGTGGAGCGCCGCGGCGACCTGGGGGAGCCCGACTATGAGGATACGGGAGTCTATCCCCGCCATGAGGACGCCTATGGTGGTGACGGTGAGAACTGTCCACTTGTAGTTCATTAGATCGGCCCTCTGTTTTCAGCGATGAGGCGTATAGGCTGAACTTAAGGTGATCTATCCCGTTTTCCCATGGCCCTAATGTGTTGAATAGTTTTGGTGTAACATGCTAACCCTCTAGGTTAAATATGATAAAAAACCTGTTTCTAGTTCATGAAGCCGAGCAAGGTTAATCTGATCTATTACTCTCCCACGGGCACATCGAAGAAGGTGCTCGAGGGCGTAGCGAAGGGCCTCGGGATCAACGGTGTCGAGCATATTGATCTGACCCCAGCCGAGGCGGCGGGAAAGAGCCACATCGTTCCCGCAGGGGAGCTCGCGATCTTCGCCGTCCCGGTGTACAGCGGACGCGTCCCGCTCGTTGCTGCCCAGAGGCTCAAGACCGTAAAGGGAAACGGTACACCTGCCGTCCTCATCGCCGTCTACGGTAACAGGGCCATCGAGGACGCCCTCATCGAGCTAAAGGATATCACCACTGAGCAGGGATTCAAGGCCATAGCGGGCGCCTCCTTCATCGGGGAACACAGCTTCTCAAACGACGCAACGCCGATAGCGGTGGGCCGCCCAGATAAGGAGGACCTCGAGAAAGCGAAGGCCTTTGGCGAGAAGGTCAAGGCAAAGGTGGAGGAGATGGAGAAGCTAGTCGAGGTTAAGATCCCTGGGAACAAGCCGTACAGGGAGAGGAACCCCGTCCCGCGGGCCCCCGAGACAACGGCGGAGACGTGCACGCTCTGCGGCGCCTGCACTGAGGTTTGCCCGACGAATGCGGTCACCATGACTGACAAAGTCGAGACTGTGAAAGAGAGCTGTTCGGCTTGCTCCGCCTGCGTGAAGGCCTGCCCCACCGGGGCGAGAATCTGGACGAACGAGGGCGTGAAGAAGGCTGCGACCTGGCTAGTAGCCAATTACAGCAGCCGTAGGGAGCCAGAGTTCTTCCTCTAAACTAGACCGACACATTTAGTGAACTAATCTGTCCGTGGCCCCGAAGTACTGAGTGATCCTCGGGTCGTCCCTGGGATCCGGACTAACCGGATCATCCCACGGGTACCCCATTTGTATCCTCATAACCCTATAATTCGAGTCGAACGTCGGATATGTAATCACAACCTGGCTTGATGGGTACGAGCGAGAGGTTATCGGTGGCACGAATATACCGCTGAGTACCTCCTCCCCACCCACGAAGATCGTGAAGGGTCCTTCCAGGTACGCCTTCACCCCTCTTATCCTCTCGGCAGAATCGCTTGTCAGAATTAATTCGTGGCTGGTCGAGTTGTAGCTCGCGATGTCGGCGTCCTTCACAACAGTCGTGCCGTCTCTGGGGAGGACTATCCCGAACCCCCCCACGGCAAAGGGGGACTGGAGTGAAATGACAAGCCAAAGGGAGAGCGCGGCCATCAGCCCGAAGAAAGCCGCGATAAGAGTCCTTCTTTCCATATCCGGTCAATGAATAAAATGACCGGAGTAGTAAATAAGATTCGATCCTCGACGGAAAGAAGCCTAACCCCACACCCTTTTGAAGAGCCTGACGAAGTTCAGCCCCAGAATCTTCTTGATCTCCTGGTCCGAGTAGCCACGCGCTACGAGGCCCATCGTGAAGTTGGGCATGTTCTCCATCCACCCGTAACCCCACGACTTGTCCATTGGCGTGAAGTAGTCAACGTCGATCCTTCTAGGGTTCTTCCAGATGAATGCGCCACGCGTTATTGAGTTGGGAAACTCTAGGTCGCTGCCGAAGCCAACATTATCGACGCCGACCACATCAACGAGAACGTCAAGCTGGTCCATGAGGTCGTCCGTTAGGGTGCTCTTCCCAGCCTTCTTCACGAAGAACGGCGTCACACCGATGACGCCCCCCTTCTCGACGCAGGCCT
>JADGNG010000082.1 GCA_017883585.1 Candidatus Bathyarchaeota archaeon | reverse complement strand
GCTGTAGCCGGGTAGCTCGTCGGTGTGGAAGATGCCCTTGACGCCGCCGCGGAACTTGGCGTGGTCGCTCATCTCTGTGCCGAGGCGCCTGTTGGGACATAGCTCCCTACCGGTCAGGCCGGCGAAGCCGGGTAGCCTCACCGCCCTCACGACCCTACCGTGATTCAGTGCTCCCTTGAGTATCTTCGACTCGGTCGCCTTGAAGACGGCTGAGACATCGAGTTGCTCGTCCTTGATATGCTCAGGTTTCACGCCGCGCTTGATCAGTTCGTCCTTGATCTCCAGTAGGGTCCACTGGCGCTGGGCCTCGTACTCGACTATCGTGGGCATCAGAGGTAGGTCCTGCACGCCCTTGATCTCGACGACCCTCCCGTTCATTATCGAGACGTTCACGTCCTGGCGGATCGTGCCAAGCCCCCTGCGAACCTTCCCGGTGGCGCGGAGTATGCTGCCGATCCTTAACGCAACTGCTTGTACCTCCAACGGGTCATGCATGTCGGGCGCGGTGACGATCTCCATGAGAGGTATCCCGAGGCGGTCGAGACGGTAGCGGACGACACTCCCCTCCTCCCCGACATTCCTCGCGGCGTCCTCCTCCAGGCTGATCTGCTGGATTCCATACGACTTACCGTCGACCTCGATGCCTCCGCCGAGGCTGACGACGCATGTGCGCTGGAACCCGCCCGTGTTGCTGCCGTCGACGACGGTCTTACGCATGACGTGGACCTCGTCCACCGGCTTGCTCCTAACCATGAGGGAGAAGCTCAGGGTCAGCTCAAGCGTCTCGGGGTCCAGCGGTCCTGGCGGCTCCTCGTCCATCTCGACGAGGCAAGTGGTGGCGCTATCACCCTCGTACTGTATGGTCTTGCCTTTTAGGAACTCGAAGAGTGCGGCGGGGTCGAACTCGCCAAGCTCGCTCTGGCTCGGGCGGAGGCGGCGCAGGAACCTGAACTCGGGCTCTGCCTCACTGAGCCTCGGTGGGCAGCTGCAGAAGAGCTTGTGTTCGGTGGCTAGCTCCTGGTGGACCTCTATGCCTACCTTTAGCCCTATCTTCTTGTAGTCCATCACTTCTCCCTCCTTGCATACGAGGTCCGTGGGTTGTACTCGCCCACGACGTTTGTCTTGAGGAGTCTCTTTGCCTCCTCAGCGGTGCCTGTGTTTCCGAGGCTCCACATCATCTTGACTAGCGCCGTCTCTGGGAGCAAGTCATCGAGGGGTTCGACGCCGCGGCGGGTGAGCTCCCGCCCCATGCTGTAGACGTTCATGTTGACGCGTCCCCAGATGCACTGGCTGGTCATGCCCATTAGGACACCCGCCTTGTCGGCGCGCCCGATGGCGTCATAGAGCGTCTCGGAGACGTGGCCGAGGCCCGTCCCCTCAAAGACGATTCCACGGAAGCCCGCGTCGGTGAGCGTGTCAATTATTATAGGGTTGAATCCCGGGTGGAATTTTACGAGCGCCACCTTTTTCTCGAACTTGTTCATGATCACCGACTCGGAGTCCTGGCGCGGCCTATAGTGCTCGGCGATCATCTCGATCTTGCCGTCTCTAAATCGGGCAAGGGGGCTCGCGTTCACAGTCTGGAAAGCGTAACGGGCACTCGAGTGGCATTTGCGAACCTTTGCGCCGGGGTGGAAGATTATGGAGTCGTCGCTCGTGCCCTCGTGCATGCCGAGCACGACCTCGGCGAAGGGGGCGTGTGCCGCTGCGTTGACTACCGCGACAAGATTCGTCGCTGAGTCGCTGCTGGGGCGGTCGCTGCTGCGCTGGCTGCCAACGAAGATGACTGGGACGGGGAGATTCTGGATCGCCAGAGTCAACGCGGCGGTGCTGTACCCCATCGTATCCGTCCCGTGGGTAATTACGACGCCGTTTGCTCCCTGTCTGATCTTCTCGTTAACCCTCTTCGCCATCCCCTCCCAGTGGTCTGAGTTTATGTTCTCACTGAAGACGCTATAGAGGATATCTGCCTCGATCTGGGCGATGTCGGCGAGCTCCGGGACGATGCTTAGGAGGTCCCGGCTGGACATTGCGGCGTAGACGCCTCCCGTAACGTAGTCGACGCGGCTCGCGATTGTGCCGCCGGTGCTTATGATGCTGACCTTTGGCAACCCCTCCTTCACGGGTGGGAGCGGCGGCGGTCTGAACTCGGGCTTCACAGCCTCGCCGACCTTCTCGACGCGTAGGTCATCGACAAGGGCGATGCCTATGTTGTAGCCGGTCTTCTGCTTGATTATCAGGTGCCAGTCGTCGGCGCTCTCGATGCGTGGGAGTAGCGTGCCCTCGTAGGACTCGTCACCCTTGTTTATCTTGACCACGTCCCCCACGCCTACCTTGGCGTGGGTGAGAAGCTCCCTGAGCTTCCCTCTGTAACCGGGGAGAGTCTCGGCAGCCATCTAGAATCAGGGATTTCTACCGCTGCTCCGGGTATTAAGAGATGCGGGTCAGAGTGGCTTGGAGACGTAGACACCCTGCTTCTCGTAGCCGAGGCGGGCGTAGTACTGCTTCGTCCCGAGGGCACTCATCACGACCATCTTCTGTATGTCGAACCTCTCGGAGGCGGTCTTCTCCGCCTCGTCCATCAGCGCCTCCCCCCAGCCCCTATGCTGCCACGCATCCCCGCAGCGCTCTCCCACGGGGACCATACGCCCGTAGACGTGCAGCTCCCGGATGAGCCCAGTGTGGGTGTCCAGCTCGGGTCGGAAGGGCTCGGCGGGTATCCTGAGCCTTACGAAGCCTATGAGGGCGTCCGCTTCCCGGTCCTCCGCCTGTATGAAGACCTCGGTGCCACCCGAGGCTTCGTAGATTGTTTGAGTTATCTCGACTCTACTCGAATCGGCCTTTTTCGCGGAGTGACCCACCTCTCTGCATCGGATGCACCTGCAACGTCTGCCCCTCGCTACGAGTCGATCCTCGGCCAGCTGCCGTAGGTTGCTCATGTCGACCCCCGCGTCTATCCGGGGGAGAGGTATGTCGCGCTGTACCCTCATTATCCTCACCCACTGTGGCGTGATCGCCATAACCTTGGAGACGAGCTCCGCCGCCTCCTCCGTTTCTAGGGGCTTGTACTCGCCCTTTCTCCACCAGTCGTAGAGGCGCGTACCCTTCACGACGAGGGTCGGGTATATCTTGAGCATGTCCGGCTTAAAGCGGGGGTCCTCGAAGATAGTCCTGAAGCCCTCCAGGTCCCTCTCCAGGTTTGAGCCGGGGAGGCCGGGCATCATGTGGTAGCATATCTTTAGGGCGGAGTCCTTGAGGTGAGCTGTGGCATCCACCACTGCCTGCACATTATGACCCCTGTTGACCCTCTGGTAGATGTCGTCGTAGACGTTCTGGACGCCGAGCTCGACGCGTGTGACGCCCAGCTCCAGCATCCCGTTTACGTCCGCTTCCGTTATACAATCGGGGCGGGTCTCGACGGTTATGCCGACGTTCCTCACGCCCGAGTCCTCGGCGTGTAGCTTCGCCTCGGCTAGGTCTGCTGAAGGAGTGTCGGTGAGTGCGTCTAGTAACCCCTTCACAAAGCCCTCCTGATAGGAGCGAGGCGATGCGGGGAACGTCCCACCCATGATTATTAGGTCGACCTTGTCGACGACATGCCCGATGGTCCTCAGCTGCTTGATCCGCGCCTTGACCTGCCGGTAGGGGTCGTACTCGTTCTGGGCACCCCTCATTGCAGCGGGCTCGTAACCCGTGTAGCTCTGGGGGCTGTCCTCGTCGGGGCCGCCGGGGCAGTAGGCGCATCGCCCATGCGGGCAGGCGTAAGGCTCAGTCATAACCGCGACGACACTCACCCCGCTGAGGGCCCTCGCCTCCTTCCTCCTGAGTATGGGCAGTAGAATCTTCGCCTCATCTTCAGTGAGGGTGGCAAGTATCTCCGAGTTGCGGGGGATCCGAGGCAGCCCGTGTGCGCGGGCGACCTCGATCTTCACCCGATCAAGATCTAACCTAGAGGAATCATCAATTTGAATGAGTTTCTCTACGATCTCCCTGAGGGCTCGATCCAAAATAGAATCCAACTAGGCTGGGAGAGGCCTAAAAACGCTGCCTGCGGTCGCCGCCGCGGCGATCATCGCGTGGCGCGTGAACTACCCTCTTAATGTAGTTTGCTTTCGTCCTCCTCTTGGGTGAGAGGTGGGTCCTAGGCTGTGGCTCGATCTTCGGCGTCTGTGCCCTGACCTTACCCGCCTTCGTCAGCGATCCGTGCGTCGGCATACTTTACCGCCGTCTTCTGGGAGGACGTGAGACTATAAACCTTTCTAGGGCCTGAACGGGGCGTCGTGGCCCGGTATGACGAGCACAGGCTTGTAACCAGCGATCCTCTTCAGGCTCTCAACGGCGGTCGCACCGCTAATGTTCTTCGTGACGACCATCGGCTCCCTGAACTCAAGGTAGTCCTCCTTCACAATAGCGGCGTCGCCGATGCACGCCACTAGGCCCTCAGCGGTCTCAACGAGGACGGAGACGCTCCCCGGCGTGTGGCCGAACGTCTCTATAAGGTGTATATTCTTCGTTACCCGCTTCTCACCCTTGAAGGTCTCAAAGTCGAGAATGTCGATGAACGCCTTCCGCCACTCCGGCCAGTAGAGTTCCGCTGCGTACTCGTACTCGG
>JADGNG010000081.1 GCA_017883585.1 Candidatus Bathyarchaeota archaeon | reverse complement strand
CTCCAAAGACGCTTCACGCCAATATCATACTCTTTCTTTAGGACGCTCATTCAAACAACTCCTGTGTATCGAATTCTAGGTGAAATCTGGATAAGCGTTATGGAAAAACCTACGCCTTTTCGGTAGGGTCAAATGGGGGAAGGATTGATGTTCGCCGATTCCCATCCGGTAATCGGAGACTCGACAAGAGCATACGGTGTGGCTTTATGTTCACAGACAGGCGCGACGCTGGGATTCAACTCGCCTCGGCTCTATCCGGTTACCGTGGGAAGCCCGACGTGGTGGTACTCGGCATCCCTAGAGGCGGAATTGTCGTTGCTTGGGAGGTTGCGAAGAGCTTGCATGCCCCCCTCGAGGTTGTCATAATAAAAAAGCTCGGGTACCCCGGCAACCCGGAGCTCGCGCTCGGCGCTGCGAGCCCCGACGCTTTCTTCCTCAATGAGGACATGGCAAGCTCGGTCCCCAAGAGCTACATTGACGAGGAGGTCAGGTCAAAGCAACGTGAGGCACGCGAACGTGTTACAATGCTTAGAGGCAGCCACAGACCGGTAGAAATAGCCGGGAAGGTCGCGATCATAGTCGATGATGGCGTCGCGACTGGGGCCTCCATGATGATGGCGATCAAAGTTCTCAGGAGCATGAAGCCCTCCTCCATAGTCGTAGCCGTCCCCGTGGCGCCACCAGAAAGCATCAGCGAGCTGAAACTAGTGGCAGACGAGGTCGTCGTAGTCCTGCAGCCAAGGGACTTCTTAGCCATCGGCCAGTTCTACTCTAACTTTACACAGGTCTCTGATGAGGAGACGAAGAAGATACTCGAAGATGGAGACGGTGCTAAACGCTCGAATCCGTAATAGTTGGCACTGGTCAGATCAGGCTCCTCGGAGAGCTCAACACCCCTCCGGGGGCAAACGGGGTTATCCTATTCGCCCACGGTAGTGGAAGCGGAAGACTCAGCCCGAGGAACAACCAGGTCGCAAACCGCTTCAACCAAGCTGGGTTCTCAACACTACTCGTCGATCTACTAACGGAGGATGAATCCGCGAAGGACGAATTCACCATGGAATATCGATTCGATGTGCAGCTCCTAGGATCGAGGCTCATATTGGCTGCAGAGTGGCTCAGGGGAAGGTCTACACTGCCATTTGGTTACTACGGTGCGAGCACCGGGGCCTCAGCAGCACTCATCGCAGCAGCTGAAAAACCGGAGCTAGTAACCGCTATCGTCTCAAGAGGGGGCAGACCTGACCTGGCGGGACCGAGTCTACCTAACGTGAAAGCCCCGACCCTACTCATAGTCGGCGGGCTAGATTACGAAGTGCTTGAGATGAACAGATCGGCTCAGAGGCACATGAGTGCCACCACCGAGCTCAAGATCGTGAATGGCGCTACCCACCTCTTCGAGGAACGGGGGAAGCTGGAGGAGGTCGCCAAACTCTCCATTGAATGGTATAAAAAATACCTCAAGTAAGAATAATATCTGCCCCTCTAAAACACTCACATCCTCTCAACAAATCAGATACGATTATATCGCTTAACTACAACGAGAAACCAACATGATCCTAACAGAGAAAGAGATCATCACGAAGCTCGAGAAGATCGATACACCGACCATCAGCAACGTCGTGGCTACATACCCACGCTCCGACAACTGCATGAAACTCTACGACGCGTGGTACGGGGAGTGGTACACGGACGCGACAATCCATTGCGTCTACCCGGAGATGGGGCCGAAGGTCGGCTACGTCTCCACCGTCGTATTCTGTGAACGCTCCGAGAAGTTCACCGGCATGAGCAGGTGGGCCCTACCAGAGCACATCGACAAGACAAGGAAGCCAGTGGTCCTCGTCGCCGAACAGCAGTTCCCACCTGAACTCGACAATAGAGTCGGCCTATTCGGGGAGATCATGAC
Source organism: Candidatus Bathyarchaeota archaeon (assembly GCA_017883585.1). Lineage (GTDB taxonomy): Archaea > Thermoproteota > Bathyarchaeia > TCS64 > TCS64 > UBA8941. Next base: position 55,841 of record JADGNG010000081.1, on the reverse strand, counting down.
TACCCAGTACAAGGCTCAGGGGGTCATCGGGGTTATAACTAACGGCCCTATGAGGGACATCGACGCTATAAAGCCCCTGAACTTCCAGTACTACTCGACCGGTGTAACTCCTGGACACGGCGACTTCATGGTTAAGGCCGTCGGTGTGCCAGTCAAGATCGGTGGCATGACCGTTATGCCGGGGGACATGGTACACATGGACATGCACGGGGCAGTGAAGTTCCCAGCTGAGAAGCTGGCGGAAGTCCTAGAGAGGGCGGAGAAGCTCCTGGAATCCGAGGGAGCCACGATGAAGATTTACAAGGACCCCGAGTTCAGCCTTAAGAAGTGGAAGCAGACTGTAGAGGGAAACAAGACATACTGAGGTGTAATTGATGAAGATATTATTCGTCGCGGGCCGATGGGCCCAGGATATCCAGAAATCCGAGAGGCTAAAGGAGCTGAGGAAGCTCGCCGACGTTGAAATCTCCGAGAACGGGGACGAGAAGACTCTCCTCGGAAAGGTGAATGGGGTCGACGTAATCATCACCGGCGGCCCAATCACGGCTCCCGTGATCAACGCGGCTGACAAACTGAAGCTTATACAGACCACAAGCGTTGGCTACGAGTACATAGATGAAGTCGCGGCGGCAGCGAAGGGCGTAATCATCTGCAACGTCGCTGGTGTCAACGCTAACAGTGTTGTCGAGCTAGACTTCGGCATGATACTCGACATCGCTAGGAGGATCGGTGCACACAACCGCCTGATGCGCGAGGGTGGATGGTCACGCGTCGAAGTTGAGAGGCAGGTAGAGATCAGGAATAGCATTATCGGAATCATCGGTTTAGGAGCCATCGGCAGCAGGATGGCACACTTCGCCAAGCACGCCTTTAACATGGACGTACTGACATACGACCCATACATCACGGAGGCCAGGGCTCAGCAGTTCAACGCCAAGCTAGTAGACTTAGAAACTCTACTCAAGCAATCCGACATAGTCACCGTCCACGTTCCGCTAAACGACGAGACGCGCCACATGATCGGGGAGAAGGAGCTGAGCCTTCTCAAGCCCACGGCCATATTCGTATCCTCCGCGAGGGGGCCAGTTGTCGACGAGAAGGCGCTCATTAAGGTCCTGCAAGAGAAGCGTATAAGCGGCGCTTGCCTCGACGTCTACGAGGCGGAGCCCCTGCCGAAGGACAGTCCACTAAGGACCCTCGACAACATCAGCATGGTCCCGCACATCGGCAGCACGCCTGGTATTATGGGTGAAATGCGCGAGACCGCCGTGTGGAACGTCATCAGAGTGGCAAAAGGGCAGCCGCCGATGAACGTCCAGACACCGAAGGTCTACTACACGAGTGCAAAGTGGCAGAAGCAGTAGTTTAATCCAAAATAACTTACAGACCCGCACGATGTGAACTAGGCCAGATCCTATCGGAGTTTAACCCATCCCCGCTAGATGCCCGAGTAGTATAAAACTCGAGACAACGTAACCGAGGATCGCTCCACTGCAAAGGAATGGTAGACCTGCTTGCGGCTTACCGCTTACGACGAAGGCTGAGAGTACGACGAAGCCGATCAGGGTCCCAATTATAACTGAGGCGACTATCGGCAGACCAGCGGCGCCTATGGCCCCGTAGATGGAGACGACGAGGCAACCGGGTATGACGAGGTCGCCGAGGCCCATGTAGAATGCGTTACGCTCGCTGCCCGGTGGCGGTGCATCTTTTTGAATCTTGATCCCCTGCGGCTCTCTGTAGTCGAGACTCTTGGGAACAACCACCATGAGGGGCAACCCCGAGTTCAATATCGACTGAGCGAGTGTCAGCATGTGTCCCGTCTTGTAGACCGCGATCGCGTCGTAGACAGCCAACCCGAGAAGGAGCACAGAAACTAGAGGCGGACTCACGCTTATCCCGAGCACGGCCGTCGAGACCGCACCAAGCAGAAGCGCTGAGGCATCGATGAGGTACCACCTTTGATACCTGACGAGCGCCGCTATTAGTACCAGTGACCCGACTAATGATAACCCCGTGGCAAGTGGGTCGTCGAAGACGAACAACACAAGAGAATAAAACGTCGAGAATATTGAGAACCAGATCGTTCCCGTGAGCACCCACCGCACTAGCTTGCCTCCCCTAAACCTCGCGAGGACGAGGATCACCCCAGTAGCGACAAGCATCATAGCCACGAAGTAGACGATATCAAGCGGGTTCCCCGAGTCTGAGAAGGCGAAGAGCCCCGCGTCGCTAAATGGTGTCACTAGTAACAATGCTAAGAGGTCAATGATTAGGAACAGACTCCCCATAGCTATGAATGGCACCAGACTTGAAAGCGAGATCGGCTTGCGCGTAACCACAAGCCCTAGACTACTACGATTCCTTATTGAGCTTGCTCCTCAGCCTCAGTATTTCGGCATACTCTTCTTCATATCCTCCGCCATTGAACCATGAAGAAGACGCGCGGAGATAGGACGGACCTTTATTATTGTCCTCTCAGGGTGGTCACTGCCACGAGGTTCCCAGTATCTCTCCGCCTGATGCGGGTGCCAGTAGAGCCACCACCAGACCCACTTCTCGGTCACTTCCTCCTTACCGGCGAGGTAGCCCTCTCCCTCGAGCTCATAGTACATCTCGGGTTCCTCCGCCTGGAAGAGGAGAAGCACCCTCTTATTCCAACTGATGTCCTCCACTTTCCTCGTCTTCGTAGCGGTCGGAAACCAAATGACCTCATAGGGGTTCTCGTTCAGGTTTGTCATCGCCCTGCAATGTTCTTCCCCTCCCTTCGCGAAGGTTACCATGAAGAGAATCTTCGACTTTCGGAAGGCCTCGGCGAGCCCCACAATCTCCTCAAATGGGGCCTCAGCGTCCTTAATGTTCACCAAAGTGGATCAACTACTTTTTGGAAACGTTCGAATAAAAACCTGAACGCCGGGTCTAGACGACGAGCGTCTTGACCTTCTTCCCCGCGGAGATTCTGTCCGCGACGGAGCCAGCCCGCTTCACGCCAGCGCCGACGACTATGAGGTCGTAGTCCTCAGCCTCCGCCATCCTGGTTATGGCCTTAGCCTCGTCGTTTCCCTCGTCGGTGCGGAAGTCGTAGTCGACGCCCGCCTTCGAGAGCTTCATCTCGATGTCCCGGAACACCCTATTGCCCACGTCTGCCTCAGAGTTTTCCGTCATCTCAATCATTTTATCAGATTTCGCGATTGACGGATCATAGTAGACGTAGAGGACAGTCATAGCAGCCTTCGACGCCTTCGCTATCTCTGTCGCCCTGTCGAGGGCCGCGTTCGAAGACATCGAGCCGTCCCAGCCGACGAGAATCTTGCCGCCGACCTTCACCATATCCATATTTTTCTCCATGTTTTCACGCTGGTGAGGCGTGGTGATCCCTTGTGGATATATGTTTCATTTTAGCTAAAATCGACTATTCCTCTTTCTTCAGCTTCAGTGTCTCGGGGATTGAAGTGAGGACCACGCCGCCTATGATGGTGGAGGCGATTAGGAAGAGGAGCACGGAGGTGGGCTGTATCGAGTTCCAGAGTACCCCCGCGGATATGGGGACAATGATGCCCACTACACCGCCGAATAGACCAAGGAGTCCACTCCAGCTACCTAGCAGGGAAATGGGGACGAGCTCAGCCCTCATAGCATTTCCAGTTACCATTCCCAGCATGTAGAAACCTTGGAAGATACCGGCGAGAATGATCATAACCGAGTTGCCGACGGGAGCAAGGGCCAGTATCACAAGCGAGGCGCAATAAAGGGGCATACAGAGGTAGACAACCCTCTTCCGACCAAAGATGTCTGCGAGCCTCCCCGAAGGCACCGACAGTATCAAGGGCACAAGGAGTGAGGCAGTCGCCATCCCACCGAGGGTGAACGCGTCCGCCCCCTTCACCTGCGACGCATAGAGTGGGATGTAGATAGCATTAAGGTAGAATGGTACCGTCATCACACTCTGATAGAGGAGGAACCTCTTGACAGCGACTCCCTTCGCCATGACCTCCCGGATGCCTCCAATTAAGCTCCTGCGAGGCTGCACACCGAGCCTGCTCTTCGGGTTCGAGAACCATCGCAGGACTATGACCAGCTCTACGGCGAGGACGACGAGCTGTATGAAGAAGAGTGGGCGTATCCCCTCCGCGTTCATCCCACCGGAGACGGCTATGACTGCCGCGCCGACTATCGGCGCAATTATCCCCGATATGGCTGCAAGACTATCACAGAGTTGCATCCCGACAGCCCTGTCCTCGTTTACGAGAGCGCTCCCACAGACGACCGGGCAGCTCGTCTGGTTGACTCTGGCTGCGAGCGTGAAGATGAACATCGCGGGGATAGTGAGGAGCCAGTTATTCGCGAATCCGTAAATGAGGGCGCCAACGGCCATGAAGATGACGCCGAAGCTGAAAGTCTTCTTAAGTCCATACCTGTCGATGGCCCACCCCGCGGGAAGGGAGGTGAGTGTCGTACCGACACCCGCAAGGCTGTTTACGAGACCCACCTGAACGGAGTTGGCACCGAGTGCGATTAGGTAGATTGATTGGTACTGCTGGACGAGCATAAGGGCGAAGTTCTCGACGCTCCGCCTCACCATGTTCACGCTGTAAGCGCTTTCCTGCCGCTTCAGAAAGCCGACCGCCTTGGAGACTATTCCTTTTGAGCTGCTCATTTTTCTGGACCTAGCCCTCTTCGGGGTGCGATAGTGGGAAGTGCGTATCGCTTGGAATATAATGTTCACGCTATAGATTCGCCTAAAAACTGATGTATCTGAGAAAATGTCGCGACGATTAAAACGTCGCTGATCAATCATTCAATTAGTTGGGAAAATCACCAATTGCGACTCATCATCTGCCTGAACTTATACTGTATATAAATTCATATTCTTACTAACTAAATAAAAAAATAGTAGTTAATTATCAGTGTTTTCCTATTCCAAATTGATTACTATCAAGATAAAGATGGTTTATCAATTTGTAGCTTCAACACAATTATATATAATATTAATTACGAAACGTTCTGCACTGGGATTTGATGGTCGTAAGCTGCCATAATGGGCTGTGCCTATTCCAGAACGAGGTTGGGTGCAAAGAGTGCAGGGTGTGTGCCTATTGTGGAGAATCCATCGAAGAAAATAGCTCAAAGCCCGGGTGGATGAATACCTCCATCAACTCGCTTCTCGATGCTTGCAATACGACGGTGCCGACTTGTAGTGACTGTAGGGCTTCGAAGGAACCTCAGGTTAAAGGACTGGCTCATCCAACTGAAACGAACGGACCTGAAACGCTACGAGTTGATTGTGAGGCACCAGGAGCGTCTACATAACACGATTAGTCTAGCATTAAAACGGGCGACCTAGGATCAGCTCAGGACCGGCAAGGCTAAAGGAATAATAAAAAGGCTATTCTTAGTCGGTTGTGGACAAGCACGCGATCGTTTACCACGAGGGGATAGCGGAGTACGACTTCGGTGAGGAGTACTCACTAAGGGGGGACCGTTTCCCACGCTATATACACCTCCTCGAATCCGAGGGGGTGCTTGATAGGCTTGGAATCGAGCTCATAGTCCCCGAGCCCGCGGATAATGATGACCTTTGCCTCGTACATACCCTAGATTACATAAAAAAGGTCGATGAGGTCGCAGAGGCACACGGCTATCTCTCAGATGATACGCCGATTAACCCCTCTATTGTGAAAGCGGTTAGGCTGATAGTCGGGGCTGCCCTCACTGCTGGGGACGCCGTCGCGAGGAAAGGATACACGATCGCTCAGGGTGTGGGCGGGGGGCTCCACCATGCTGGGAGAGACTACGGGGAGGCGTGGTGCGTCTTTAACGATGTCGCCATATGCGCCCGTGCGATGACTGAGCGACACAGTTTGAAGCGGGTCATGATTTTCGACACCGATGCCCACGCTGGGAACGGCACGATGGACATCTTCTACTCTGACCCTCGAGTTCTCTATCTAACTGTTCACCAGGATCCTATGACCCTCTATCCAAACACAGGGTTCCCCGAGCAGATCGGGGAGGGGGATGGGAGAGGCTACACAATAAACGTCCCCCTACCTAGGAGGGCAGACGACGCATGCATGGCAATGGTAATCGAACGCGTTTTCAAACCCATCGTTCAGCAATTCAAGCCCCAGGTCATCATCAGAAACGGTGGCGCTGATCCCCACTACCAAGACGAGTTAGCTGAACTCGGACTGAGCTACGGGGGCCTCTGGTCGATAGGTAGGGCGGTCGCTAAAGCCGCCGAGGAAGCGAACTGTGGCTTCGTGGACCTTCTGTGCGGGGGGTACAGCCAGGGACGCGAGGAGAAGGGACTCTATGCTCTATTCTCGGGCGAGTACGGGCTACCACAAACTCAGAAGGAGGACGTACCTCCTCCAAGTCACGATCCCTCGGTCCTCCCGAGGACGGATGAAGTAATAAACCAATTGAGTAATCTGCTCGCCGATTATTGGGAAATCGAGAAAATTGGGTAGGATGAATCCATCATCATGACCGATCTGAATAGTAATCTTAGTGAGGAGCTTTGGGAGTTCTGGGGAGCCAACTCCGAGTCAAGGCTAATCATAGTTGGTGTCGGGAGGACTGTCCGAGGGGACGAATCCACTGGGCTCCTCATCACTGAGGAGTTAGCGAAAAAGAGCCACCGAAATGTTAGTGATTAGGGCTGAGGATCGACCCGAGAACTACACGGAGCAGATACGCCACTTCAACCCGACTCACTTACTTTACATACATGCGACCCTTTCTGGGTATGTACCAGGTGAGACACACCTGCTCACTTTAGAGGAGCACAAAACAACTAACCTACACGAGTCCCCGTTAACCACCTTCGACCACTGACTTTCAACATTTCTGAACGTCCAGACCAGACTGCTAGTCGTTGAACCTTGGACGGAGATGAGTGAACCATCACGACGCTTGGGAAAGGCGGCAAAAAGGATTGCCGAGGAGATAAATGAATCATTCCAATAACTTCTAGCCAAAAATACTGGATCTGTATATACTGAAAATCGCCATTTTTCAAGTATGCTAACCATCATGTGCGCAACGAAGTTGCCCCCGTTCAAGGACTAGTTGGGTAAGATGGCTAGTAAACCCCTAATTATCAAATGTGAGAACAGTCCCGTCTGGTCACGCAGCGCGCGCGGCCGTCCTTGCAATCCTCGCCAAGAAATAGAATCCTTCAGAAACCATCGACAAGAGTACAAAACGATTTATCCACCAGCCAATGTAAGCCAACATATGAAACTCGTCGTAGTCGGGATGGGCTACGTCGGGACCCCCGTGGCCGCGCTCTTCGCCGATGTACCCAGCTTCAAGGTTACCGGTATGCAGCGTCGATCCGCTAGATCGGCGTGGAAGATAGACGCCCTCAACCAGGGTAAGACCGTGATAGAGGCCGAGGAGCCGGGGCTATCCGAGCTAATCAAGCGTGTTCACGACAAGGGCACCTTCCACGTTACGGATGAAGTAGCCGAATACCGTGACGCCGACGCTATCATCATTGCCGTTCAAACCCCCGTTGATGAGAACCACATCCCCCAGTACGAGTCCCTAAAGCAAGTCTTAGCCGACATAGGCGACAATATGCGAAAGGGGGTGCTCATCTGCCTAGAGTCCACCGTCGCCCCCGGGACGACGAACTACATCGCTAAGCCCATATTGGAGAAGCATAGCGGCATGAAAGCGGGCAAGGACTTCAGCCTACTCTTCAGCTACGAGCGTGTCATGGTTGGTAGACTGATTCACAACCTCACTATGTATGACCGGATAGTCGGTGGAGTCGATGCCGAGTCCACGCACCGCGGCATCGAGCTCTACAAACACATCGTAAAGGCTAAGATCCACCCCACCGACGCACTCACCGCTGAGGTCGCGAAGGTTACAGAGAACGCTTATCGCGATGTGAATATAGCCTTCGCAAACGAGATTGCGCTAATCTGCGAGAGCCTTGGGGTCAACGTCCACGACGTCCGTGGATTCGTAAACAGCCTACCCAACGACCTCTCCAACCCCTCCGCGAACCCCTATCGTAATATGCACGTACCCGGCGCTGGCGTAGGAGGTCACTGCCTCCCCAAGGACAGTTGGCTACTCAAGTACGGCCTAGACACGTATGGCTCCTTCAGTTTCGACCCCGAGATAATCACGGGGAGCAGATACCTCAACGACTCGATGCCTCAACATATGAAGCAGTTAACCGCGGAGGCACTCGCGGAGAAGGGCATGAAGCTGAGCGACGCCCGGATCACCATCCTCGGAGTCGCTTTCCTCGAGAACAGCGACGATACTCGAAACACACCCGCAGAACCCCTCTACAAGGCACTCTTGGGCAACTGCGCTGAGATCATAGTCCACGATCCCTACGTAAAGGAGTTCGAGGACATGCACATCACAAACGACCTCGATAGGGCCATCGAAGGCAGCGACTGCCTAATAATCGTCACCCGTCACAAGGAGTACCATGCGCTGAAGCCCGGCGTACTCAAGGCCAAGATGAGGACACCCATCATCGTCGACGGGAGAAACGTCTTCAATCCGGAAGAGTGCCTATCGAAAGGGTTCAGTTTCAGGGGTATCGGTCTACCCGTGAAGAAAAGCGGTTAGCCAGTCCTTACACCGAGCGTCACGGTCACAAACATTTGGGTGCTGCCCCTGATTATCGTCAGGGCGACCTCGTCGCCTGGCCTCTTGTTTCTCTGCATATAGAGGATGAGGTCATAAAGGCCCTTCATTACCTGACCGTCTGCCTTCGTTATCACGTCTCCGCCGATCGTCGTGTAGACTCCGTCGACTATCTGGTAACTCGTCCCTCCCCTAAGGCCGGCGGCCGCTGCTGGGCCTGAGACCGTCGTCAGGAGTGTGCCATGGATCCCCGCTGGAAGATTCATCGCGATAATAATTCCGGGAGTCACATCTGTACCTTGAATGCCTATGTAGACCTGGTCGTACTTCCCGGTGGAGATGAGGCTCTCAATCTCCCTAGCAATCGTGTTGCTGGGGACCGCAAACCCTATTCCGGAAGATGTCTGTGAGGGAATGGCGGTGTTGATCCCAACCACCTCCCCGTTCAAGTTGAGGAGTGGGCCACCGCTGTTACCGGGGTTGATGGCCGCGTCGGTCTGGATCACGTCTACGATTGGGTAGCCGCTAGCGGAGTCCATCTCACGCCCAGTAGCGCTGATGATCCCTGTTGTCAGCGTATCCGCCAGTCCATACGGGTTCCCTATGGCGAGCACCTCCTGCCCAACCTTCAGTGCGGAAGAGTCACCCAGCCTCAGCGGCTTGAGGAGAGCTGCGGGAGCCGAGACCTGGATCACCGCTATGTCGGAGTAAGGGTCAGCACCAACCACCGACGCGGGAACGATGGTCCCGTTTATGAAGGTGACAGTGATACTGTTCGCCCCGTCAATCACGTGGTTGTTTGTGACGATCCTCCCCTCGGTGTCGTAGACGAAGCCGCTACCAGTCGCTGTCCCAAGGGGAATGGTTGATTTTATCAGAACTACGCTGTCCTTCATGCCGTTATACAGTGCCGAGACATCGCTAGTGCCTCCATTGGTCGAACCGCCACCACCCTGGGAGAGTGAGTTAACAGCTTGGCTAAGCTGGGTGATCTGCGAGTTTGAGCTGGAGAGGCTCGTGCTAAGACCCTGAACCGACGATGTCAACGAAGATACTTGGTTGATGAGGTCTCCTATTCTGCGGCTGCTGTCGAAGTAGATGTACCCAGAGAATCCAACACTCAGGACGAGGAGGATCACAACTCCACCGAGTTGGGCGTTATTGCTGCCCCTTCGGTGTGGCTGTTGTTCGACCTTCGTCTCTTGTGCGGGAACTGGCTCCGGCTTGGGCTCGGGCTGCGTCGCATCGGGTGCCGTAGTTTCGGTTGGCTGCTCAGGAGAAGTCCCCGTCTGAGACTCCTCACGATTATCCTCAGTCATCAAACTTCACCGTGTTCAGACTATTACAACTGTTCAAATAGCGTAGCTATTCATAAACGATTTTTCAGGATTATACCATAATTTCCTCAGATTTCCGGGCATGCATCATTTAAAGGGGGGTTCGGCAAACTGTACTCTAACCCGACGGGGATCAGCCGATGGCCCTCTCAAGACGCTCCTTTAAACAGCTCCTACTATGGCTGATCGGGGGGTCCCGCGGGGGAGTCAACAGGGGGAAGATAATCGAGGCCATAAAGGATGAACCGCTCAACGCCAACCAGCTCTGCAACCTTCTAGGCGTAGATTACCGGACCGTCCGCCACCACCTCGACGTGCTCGAGAAGAACCATCTCATCGTCGCCGTGGGGGAGCACTACGGCAAGGTCTACTTCATCAGTCAGGACCTCGAGATGAACTTCGAAGATTTTGAAGAGATTTGGGATAAAATTGCGAAAAGGTTGAAAAACGATGGAAGAAAATGAGAAGAAGATGCAGAAGACGCCGTGGGCATCAATAACGATAGTGGGTCTGCTAGTCGTGATCATAATTGTATTAATCGGCCCATTGAACACGCTCAACTCCGTCTTCAGCAACCCCGGCCGCCCCTTCCTCGAGCGCCTCACCCCACAACAGCTCGAGGAGATCAGTAACCTACTCGTCTTCTACATTAAGGGGCGCACCGTGCTCGCCCTCATTAACACGGGCCTCCTCCTCTACCTAATCGCGATATACGTCGGCATCTACCGGGAGACGAAGTCTAACTTCAGCCTCTGTCTCCTTCTTTTCTCAACAACGCTGCTGCTCTACTCCGTGACGAGCAACCCTATACTCATATGGTTGAATGGGTTCCAGGAGGTGAACATACTCAGCGTGTTCAACTTCCTCCCCGACATATTCACGACGCTTGCTTCCGCTATATTGATCTACCTAAGCAGGCAGTGAAGCGTCAAGCCTTTAGCCGAGCCGGGAGCTTCTTGTAGATCCATTCGGTGAGTTTCGGGTACGAACCGATTATGATTGCGTATCCAGCGCCAAGCAGGGCTCCGCCGGCGACATAAGTTGGGAAATGTACCCCGGTGTAGATTCGGGAGAACGCGACGAGAGAGGCCTCGACTGTCAGTATAATTGCATAACGCTTCCTAAAGTATAACCATGCGATCACGACTCCTCCGGACACTATCGTTGTGTGGCCAGAGAGAAAGGCGTAGTCTGATTTCTTCCCGATCAGTAAGCGAACCCCGTCGAGGACGTTGTAGGGACGGGTCTCATTTCAAGCGCTTTCCACCCGGACACCACGCTAATGAGGATAAGGAACACGAAGCCCATGGTTATAGCGGCTTCTTTCCCCCGCCTTCCCCCGAGGAAGAAGAGAGCAATCATAACTCCACCCCAGATAACTTCTCTCCCATAGAGAGTGAAAACGATCATCACATCGTCCACTAGATATGACGTGGACCAGGAGTTCACCGCCCTGAACAATCCCACATCGAATCCATATGTGAGCCCAACGTTAACTGCAACATTTAGGGACACTAACAGGGCTATCAGGGCCATGCCAGCCAGGCGGAGACGCCTGACTCTTGCGACTCCACCCTCCATGGCTCTGTCCATATAGATGGACTAGATATATAGTTAAAGTAAAAAGGCGATCCACTGAAGGCTCAACAGCTAGCCAAAGGGTAACGCGTTGTGAAAGATGGGGCTAGCCCCTCCACTTAATCTTGGGCATGATCGCCTCTTTCTTCTCCTCAATCCTGCTCCTGTACTTCATCAGCTTTGGAATCGTCAGCCTCAGTTCGGCATCGAGGTCGTTCGTCGGCTTGAAGCCGAGGGCAGGGAGTTTCTCGCGGTCGGGATGATAGTAATGCTCCTCCTTCTCTAGTCTAGGGTTCTCAATGCTCCAGATCTTCGCATCGATTCCAAACTCCCCCGAGACCTTCACAACGTGCTTTGCGAGATCGTTAACGGAGTATGTCTCGTCGAACTGGTTCAGGACGCGGTACTCTCCGTCCTTCGGCGGGTTCTCCGCTGCGAGGGTCATGCACTGGACGCTGTCGCGTAGGGCGATGTAACCGCGTGTCTGTCCGCCCTTTCCGTAAGGGGTGAGCTCGTTGCCGATGACCGCCTGTGCGCAGAACCTATTCAGAGCGGTGCCCCATGCCTCGTCGAAGTCGAATCGGGTGAGGAGGTCGTCGCTCGTCATCTCATCGGTGACTATGCCGTGGACGACGCCCTGCATGATGTCGGTGCTTGCGAGTCCCCAGATCTTGCAGGCGAACATGATGTTGTGGCTGTCGTGGACCTTGCTCAGGTGGTACCAGCTCCCCGGCTGCCTGGGGAAGGGTAGTGTGTCCTTTCTTCCCCTGTACTCGATCTCGAAGAAGCCCTCTGGGATGTCGATGTTCGGGGTCCCGTACTCCCCCATTGTGCCAAGCTTGAGAAGGTGGCACTTCGGGGCATGCTTCTTAATTGCGAATAGGATGTTATTGGTCCCCACGATGTTGTTAGTCTGGGTGTAGTTGCAGTGCTCGACGTCTATCATGCTGAAGGGTGCGCTGGGTATCTCGCCTAGGTGGACTATGCAGTCAGGTTTCTCCTCTGCGATGATTTTGTCGGTGAAGTCTGTCTTTGTAAGGTCCCCCTCATAGAAGTCGAGCTTCTTCCCTGTTTTCCTCTGGTATGCCTTGAGTCTATCTGACATCGACTTGATCGGCGTCGCTGAATGAGACTTGAGCTCCTCGACGTTTCTCCTCCTGCTGAAGTTATCGATGCCTGTGACGTTGTGACCCCTGGCGCTGAGGTGCATGGCGAGAGGCCACCCAAGGTAGCCGTCCATGCCCATGATCATGACTTTCATCGGTGATAACCGCCAACTTCTAACAATAATCCTGCAAAGCCCGTTTTAAAGATGCGGACTTTTAAGAACACAGGAGGGAAATGAATCCCTCATCAACTCTGCCTTAGTCTATGACCATCATCGTCAGGGTCGATCTGACGTTCTTCATGCGCCTGATCTTGTTCGTGATGGCGTCCTTTAGCTGCTCCATGGTCTCGGCCTCTAGCCTCACGACGTAGTCATACACGCCATAGACTCCATAAAACTCCTTGACCTCACGAATATCCTTCAAATCCTTGGTGAGATCCGACCCCATCTCCGCGTTGATCAATACAAATGCTGTGTTCATTATTCTCCCCTACAATATTAGTGTTCGAATCCCTCTTTAACACCTTCTAATTAATGGTCGTCGCGGGAATACGGCTTAGGATCGGGGTAAACTTAAACGCATCTTCGACTGCGAGGTAGTCAACCCGTGCAGTTGATCCAATTGAGCAGCGAACAGCAACCAACTGGCAAGTCTGAGCGTCACGTCCTCGGAACCCTCACAATCTCCCACGTCGCGCAACACCTCTTCTCGGGTGCACCGATCCTCTACGAGAGCATCAAGCTGGACCTCGGTCTGAGCTACACGCAGATTGGCTTGATGGTAGGCGTAGCCAACATTCTGGGTGGATTCCTTCAGATGGTCTACAGTGTCGCAGGGCGTTGGGTCTCCCGGCGGATGCTCCTGAGTGGCTCCAACCTATTCCTATCGATTGGGTGCGCCATGACGGGGGTAGCTGGGCGCTTCGAGGCATTGATAACAGGCAACGCCGTGGCTGGAGTAGGTCAGGCCGGCACTCACCCGGTGAGTAGCTCGATAATCGGGAGCAAGTTTGAGCGGAAGGGAGTTGGCGGCGCCCTCTCAATGTTCTACGGCCTAGGCTACGTTGGAAATATCATAAGCCCTATTCTTCTCTCGGGAATAGCAGTCCTCGCAGGGTGGAGATCCGCATTCTATCTGCTCGCATTTCTCTTCGTCGTCGCTGGGATCATAGCCTTCTGGGGACTACGCGGCGAAGCCTCGGCAGACAGGGCTGTTGCAAAACAGTCGGATAGAAGGCTCCTCGATGACATCAAGTCGGCCCTTAAGGTGAAGGGGGCGATCCCGATCCTCGTGGCTCAGGCATTCATCTCCGGCGGAACCGGCATGGGAGTGATGACCACATGGATTCCCGTCTACATGCGAGACGCCACTAAAGGGCTGGGTCTCACTGTTGGATTTACCGGCATCGTCAGCAGCCTCGCTACGGTGGGCGGTGTGCTTGGGACCATCTACCTCGGGAAAATAGCAGATCAGAGAGGATACCTGAGAATCGCAATGCTCTCCCTCGTGACTACCACCACCATGATCTTTTTCCTCACCTTCTACACCAACTTCAACCTGCTACTCATTCCCCACCTCTTCATCCTCTCAATGACCACCTTCAGCATGAGCAGCCTCCTACAAGCACACCTCGCCAGATCAGCATCCGCTGCCGAGCGTGACATACTACTCGGACTCTTCTTCACTTTCGGCTTCGGTGTAAGCTCATTATGGTCAACGTTGCTCGGAGCGGTGATCGATGCCTATTCATTCAATCTCGTATGGTATACGATGGTTGGTGCTGGCTTTGGTGCTCTCATCTGCCTCATCCTCGCAGCAAGAGGGGCACAACCATCGACGATATTAGGTTAAATCGTAAAACCATTTAACGCTGCTACCCCTTATTCTATCGAACTTAAGAAAGGACATGGCTAGGAGATCAATTATCTGGATCTACGCTTTTAGAACAATTACATTCGGAGTTATAGATGACACATGCCTATTTTTCAACAATTTTCTTATAAACGTCATAAATATTTTTTGAAATCTCTCTACTATTATGATGTTTATTAACCCAATAATTTAAATATCTTCCATCATATCTATCAATATTCTTAATGATATTTAATGTTTCTTCAAATATCTCCTTAGTACTTTTCGCTTTTAGGTTACTATAATCACTTAAGTCGTTATATAATTCATTATTTATATATGTTATTAGAGGTTTATTTATATATAGAGTTTCGAGTTCAATTAATGACATAATACCTAGTTCAAATTGTCCCCAAATGATTGAGGCATTCATTAAAGTTTTTATATAATCACTTCTATTCAAGGGATCCATCCATATTACTCTAGGTTCATTTTTATTAATTTCTTTTAAATATTCCCAGTTTGATCCCCATTTAATCGTTCTTAATGTAATATCTTTGTCATATTTTTTTAAAATATTCCATGCTTCAAATGCAATGGAGGTTTTTTTTGTTTTTTCGTCATGTCTTGTTGGGAAAAAAATATATTTTTCTTCATTAATTGTGTTATTAATTAATAAATTAGGATCTAATGGATTAGGAAGATACATAAAATTTACATCATTTATATATTTTGCTAAATCAGGTGTACTTATAAATGTATAGTCATATTTAATTATTTTATTTAATGACTTGACAATATTATTTTTATAGTTGTTTTCTCTTAAGTCAGAGCCATGATAATGTATAATAGTCTTTTTTCCTGAAAATTTACATAACATAGTATTAATTAAACTTCCACCAGTGTGTATATGAAGAATATCATATTTTTCATCTTTAATTATCTTGAAATCTTTAATTCGTTTAAAATAATCCGAATGATACCATTTTATTTCTTGATTGAGTGGATTACCTGATTCATATCCATAAATCATTTTGTATGCAAATTCATTTCTGGGATTCTTAGTTTGAAGAATATCCGATTTGACATTAAAGTTTTTAGTAAGATAATAACTTAAATAATATGCGATGTTCGCTGTATTCCCCACATGTAATATTTTCAAATTATTTCATATACCCCTTCATTCCTAAAGTTAAATAAATTTTGTCTCCAAAAGGATTTATCAAATTATTCCAAATGATTAAAGAATCTTCTAAATATTATATGAGTAAATAATGAACGCAAAAATATTTTAAAAAGTGCATAGAGTTATAATGGTTGGTTCCCACGTCTGTTGAATATTCGCTGATTGGAACTTCTTACAATACCGTTGAAACAATTAAACCATGCTTAGAGAGCATTATTCACATGCTCGACACTAAAAATATGGAGTTGATCATCTGCGACAACGAATCTAAAGATGGAACAAGAGAGGCTATTGAACAATTCGCACCATTCTTTATGAATCTAAAAGTTATTTCAAAAAAATCAACCCGAGGAAAGGGAAGACAAATAGCTTTCTTGAACAGTTCAGGAAAATATCTAATTCAGTTTGATTTAGATGCCTTGTATAATGAAGGGCTCAGAAAACTGTTTGTTTGGCATGAGAGAAATAAACCTGAATATGCTGTAATAGCGGGCAACTCTATTTTTCCGAGAAATGTATTGGAGGCTGTGGGAGGCTGGAATGATCTTAATTGGAGCGAAGATCTAGACCTTTGGATTCGCCTCACCTTAGCTGGAAGTGCAAAATGGTATGGTTATGAAACGAACCGTAACATCCATTTGGTTACAAAAAAGGATAAAACAAGTAAGA
This sequence comes from Candidatus Bathyarchaeota archaeon, assembly GCA_017883585.1. GTDB lineage: Archaea > Thermoproteota > Bathyarchaeia > TCS64 > TCS64 > UBA8941. Next base: position 39,486 of record JADGNG010000081.1, on the reverse strand, counting down.
TACCTCACAGATTAAAAAGAAGAATTCGTATTCTTGAAGACTTATTTGCATTACATCGAATTACCTTACGAGGATTAATTAGAAAAAAGGGTTTTAGTAAAAAAATACCAATTTATCTATTAGCTAAGATATTATCTCTCTCAGAGAGAAATATTATTGATATAAGTAAGTACTCAAGAGAGTCAGTTATAGATAAAAACAGTATTGATTTAGGTTTAGAAGGAGAAAATTTTGTTTGGTACAAGTATGGATTCAACCTAGATTAAAATGCTGCACACTACTTACTCACAAGAGCTTATTTTCTAAATATACAGATACTAGTATGTTTAAAAAAAATATTAAAATGAGAATTAATAATTCCTATTGTTCTTAGTTAATCCTCAGAAAATTTTATTATTTTGCTTCTTCCCACGCTCTTTTTTTCTCTAGGTACTCAGCGAGGGTCATCCTCGGTTTCGCAGGGTTGCCGAAGACCACTGTCTCAGGGGGCACGTCTTTTGTCACGACGGAGCCGAAACCCACAACGGCACTCTTTCCTATCGTGACCCCTGCCTTCAGCATCGAACCAGCACAGATGATGGCGCCGTTCATTACCTTAACGCCTACCATCTTCGGCGACAACGGGTAGGGGTCGTTTGTGAATATGACACCGGGGCCGACGAAGACGTCGTCTCCGATCACCGTGAGCGGGGGGATGTAGGCGGAGCCCTCTATCTTACAACGGTTCCCTATCTTCACGCCGTAATCGATGTGCACGAGTGACCCGATCTTCGTGTCGTCCCCGATCTCCGTATTGTCCCCGACGTAGGTGAAGTGCCACATCCGCACGTTTCTACCAAGCTTGACGTTCTTACCTATGTGTTGAATGACGTCTGCCATCGCTTCTCTAACACATATAGGCTTCCAATCTGGGTAATAACGATTCCAGCCAAGCATCTACGAAGAGTGTAAGTTTTTTTTAAATAGAGTCACTTATCAGATCGCAACCATTCCAGAGTCTGGTTTCAGGCTTTGGCCTTCGGCGAGTCGACCAGCTTTACTGACTGTGGCTCGATATCTATTATCCTACTATGGTCGACATAAGACACTGAACCGCGCGCGCGTTTTAATTTAAGAATAAGAATAGGCGCTATTAACAACCGTAGTATTTTGTATAAAACAATCTATTACCGGTAAATAAATGAACTTAACCGAGAACTTTAATGACCTCGTAGAGGCTCTCCTTGATGCTTGAGAGGGTCTCGTCCCTAGATATCTGCAGGGCGTCGAGAGTATTGTACTCTAAGCTGGCGAGCTCCTGTAGCTCCTTCAGCTCCTCATTGGACATGGAGCCGCCCACGTTCTCGAGGTAGGCGATTCTGTTCTTCTTATCCGCGACGAGGAAGTCGAAGTGGTCTATGTCCCATCTGTAGCCGGGGGCCTTCGCCTCATACTCCAGCTCTGAGACATCGCCTATTGACTTCTTGATCTCTAGGAGCTCCAGTGCCTCGGAGGCATTCGCGTATTCGTCCTCGATCTCCTCGACATCGTCTGAGTGCTTCTTGAGAAGCTCCTCGCGGCGACTCGACCAGATCTTACCCTCCCTCGAGTACTCGTCGAATATCTTTGTGAATGTTTCCTCCTTGACTACGCCGTCCCTGTAGAGCTTCACCAGTTTGAGCTTGAGGGCAATGTTCTTCGCGAGGTTTTCTATTAGATCCTTGGAGAGGGAGTCGGGGACGTATACCTTGCCTTGTGTCTCATCCTGGTACTCTTCCACCATCTCAACCGCCTTGATCTCTGATGCCTCGGTGCCCGTAGATAAGGGATCGCTCGGGGCTTCAACCGGCTCGGGTTGGGGCATTGGCGATAGAGTTTCAACTACTGGCGGGGCGATATCAACCGTCTTGGGTTCCTCAACCACCACTGGGGTTGGTTCTGGTGTCATCTCCACCTTCACCTCGACTACCGGTGGCTCAGGCGTCGTCTCAACTGTAGCCGGAGGAGGTGTTAGAATTGGCTCGACCGGCTTTGCTTCCTGAGGTAGCTCTGGGGTTGGCTCAGGCATCGGCTCGGGCTTCGCCACCTCGGGCTCATCCACGATTATGACTGCGTCCTCGTCAGGGACAACGGGCTTTTGTTTAGTCTCGGTCTGCTCCACCTTCTCCTGCTTTGGCTGCTCCTCCTTGTAGAGTGGGAAGCCGCAGTTCAGGCAATACAGTGTTTTAGGCACGTCCTCCTTGCAGTTGGGACAGTGAACGACCTCGCCGGAAGATCCGCTCGCCATTTTCATATCATCCTCTAGATAATAATAAAATCTCACCTTTCACAGATTTAATCATTTTCGGCTAAGAAGCAGACCGTTATTGCTTAAAAAGGGTTAATTATAGGCTGAACGCCTACTACTCGAACTATTTTCCTACCGCTATCAGAGTTTTGACCTAAAACCACATTAGATTAGCGAGATAGCTTAACTGCTCCATGTAAATCTCTCCCATAGAAAAGTGGTCTATGGTAGAGTCTAAACTCAAGCGTTTTCGGCGTTCTTGTACATGCGGTCGCGTTTCTCCACGATCCTGTCGTAGTAGATCAGGAGCAGTCCCGCCGGGATGGCACTAATCCCGAGGTACAAGTATGGTCTGAGGCTGTCGAACGGCGACCAGACCGAGTTGATCGTCAGCGTGTAGTTGTTCCTGATGCTCACAACCGAGACGAAGTAATCAGATTTCATGTTGGTCTTCGCGGAGATTGTGAACGTTTGCTGGGAGGGCTCCTCAATGTAGTTGATTATGGGTAACGCGCCGATGACCGCCGCACCATCCCTGAATGATATGATCGTGATCCCGAGACCCCCCTGATGGTCACCCCTGAGCATTACGGTGACCTCCGTGTCGTTGTCGATCGTCGGCAAGACGAAGGTGTCTATCCAGTAGCTTGTATATTGTGATAGATTCACGCTTGGACCCGTCTTTGTGAGGGTCTGCGGCAGTTTCACTATCGGGAGGATCGTCGAGGAGAAGACAACTAGTATGCCCATAATTGTGAGTAAGTTCCCTAGGAGTCTCAGTCGGCGGATCGTTGCTCACCTCAGTTCTTTGTATGTTAAAGGAACTTTTCACTGTAGTGGCAGGCGGAGAAGTGGCCCGGAACTATCTCCCTGAGGGTAGGCTCCTTTTGCTTGCATAGATCCGTCGCGTAGGGGCACCTTGGATTGAAGCGGCAACCTGGGGGTGGGTTCATAGCACTTGGTACCTCGCCTGGGAGGATTATCTTCGTCCTCTGCTTCTCCGGGTCCGGGATTGGTATCGCAGCGAGAAGCGCAATAGTGTAAGGGTTCAGAGGCTTGGTGAATACTTCGTCCGTCTTCGCCGTCTCAAATATCTTCCCGAGGTACATGACGGCGACGCGGTTGGTGATCTGCCTGACCGAGCTGAGATCATGTGAGATGTAGAGATAGGAGAGTCCCTTCTTCTCCTGGAGGTCGGTGAGGAGGTTTAGAATCTGCGCCCTGATGGAGACGTCGAGGGATGAGACGGGCTCGTCGGCGACGATGAGCTTCGGATCCACGGCTAGGGCTCGGGCGATCGCTATTCGTTGCCTCTGACCTCCACTGAACTCGTGTGGGTACCTCTCGGCGTGGTATTCCTCTAGGTTGACCATCTTGAGAAGATCGTAGACCCTGTTCTTCCATTCCTTCTTCTCAATATTCTTGTGTATGATAAAGGGCTCGCTGAGTATGTCGTATACCGTCATCCTAGGATCGAGGGAGGTGTAAGGGTTCTGGAAGACCATCTGAATACCGTAGCGGACCGTGCGCATCTCCGCACTGTTCTTTGAGCGGAACGCCTTCACCAGATCTATGCCATCATAGATTATCTGACCCTTGTCGGGTTCCTCAAGATACATAAGGGTCTTACCCAATGTGGTCTTACCGCACCCGCTCTCACCCACTAAACCGAGGTTCTCGCCCTTTCCGATGTAAATGGAGACGTCGTCTACCGCGTGAACTGCCCCTGTCTGGTTCTTCAGGAGTATGCCCCTCGTGTAAACCGGGAAGTATTTGACGAGGTTCCTGATCTCAAGAAGGTTCGCACTGTTGTTTTCCATCTTTATCACGCTCCACTAAGCGAGAGGGTGCGCCAGAAGTGACACGCAGAGAGGTGCCCCCTATCTGTCAGTTCAAGCGGTGGGACCTTCTCAGCGCAGATGTCCTTAGCATATGGGCACCGTGGGTGGAATCTGCACCCAGTCGGTGGGTTGATGAGATTGGGGATGTTCCCAGGGATCACCCTAAGTTCTTTACGCTGGTCGATCCTTGGGACGGCCTGCAGAAGAGCCTCCGTGTAGGGATGCTGAGGTTTCCTGAATAGGGAGTGCGTCTCCCCGACCTCTGCCACCATGCCCGCATACAGCACCTGAACCCTCTGAGTGATCTCGGCAACTATACCCATATCGTGGGTGATCATAACGAGCGACATCTTCTGCTTCTCCCTGAGGTCCTTGATCAGCTCAAGTACCTGCGCCTGAACTGTGACATCGAGGTTGGTTGTGGGCTCGTCTGCGAAGAGCAAGGATGGCCCAGAGGCAAGAGCGCGGGCGATAGCTATGCGTTGCTTCATCCCGCCGCTTAGTTCATGTGGGTACTCCTTAACTCGAATGCTAGGCTCTGAGATGCGAACCATCTCTAGGAGTTTTTCAGCTTTCTCCCACGCCTCCTTCTTCGACAATTCCTTGTCATGCTGCCTGATTACTTCCACGAGCTGGTCACCGACCGTGTACAGTGGGTCGAGTGAGGTTGTCGGGTCCTGGAAGGTCATTGCGATCTTTTTACCGCGTATTTTCCTCATTTCCTCATCTGACTTCTTGAGTAGGTCCTCTCCCTCAAATGTGATCGAACCCGCGACAATCTTCCCCGGCTGCGGAACAATTCGGAACACAGAAAGTCCCATCACGGTCTTCCCTGAGCCTGATTCACCAACAAGACCGACGGACTCGTCCTTACCGACTTGGAAGTCTAAACCATCAATGGCCTTGACCACGCCAGCCTCTGTGAAGAAGTAGGTTTTTAGGCCCTTCACGTCAAGTTGAGTCTCCATATTTAAACCACCTAGTCCCTCAGCCTCGGATTCATTGCGTCCGATAGGCCATCGCCAACGAGGTTAAACCCGAGAACGGCGAACAACGTGGCGAGGCCAGGGAATACCGTGGTCCACCACTCCGTCCTGATATATGCATAACCTTCTTGAATTGTAAGCCCCCAAGTCGACGTGTTCACATCACCAAATCCTAAGAAGCTTATCACTACCTCGGTCAGGATGTTGCCTGCGATAAGGAGAGTCGCCGTGACTATGACGGGGGTGAGGATGTTAGGGATGACGTGTCGGAGTATTATCCTACTCTTACTGGCTCCCAGTGCCCGAGAGGCTTGTATATACTCGAGCTCCCTGACCTTGAGTATCTCACCCCTCACGATAAAGGCGATGGTTGACCAGCCAAAAACCCCCAACAGAAGCATTATTAGTGTTAGCCCAAATCCCTGAGCTACGAGTATTAGAAAAACACGCGCTGCTAGAAGGATTAGCGGCAGCAGGGGAATGGTGTAGAATATCTGTGAAAGCATCAACAATACATCTCCCAGGCCTCCTCGCGAGTACCCCGCTATTGAGCCAACGGTGATACCGATCAGCACTGCGATAGCTGTCGCCCCCACTCCTACGTAGAGGTCCCCAAGTGACCCGTGAAGAACCTCACTATATACATCGAGCCCCGTCTTGCTTGTCCCAAATGGATGCTTAAGCGATGGCGATTGCCCTGCCTCCCCCTCATAAAGAGCCTGAAAACTCCTCGCTGGATACGGTGCGAGCCATGGGCTCGTCAGAGCGATGAAGGCGAAGAAGAGTACAATGAATAGACCTGCGAGACCAGCCTTGTTCCTCCTGAACCTCCTCCATGCAACCGCCCACTGGCTCGCCTCCCTCCTCTTCTCGATTCTCTCCTGATCGACGTTCAGTATAGTCTTAGAATCCTTATTTTCCATGCAACAACCCCCTAACTAAGCCTGATACGGGGATCAACCATCCCGTAGACGAGATCTGTGATAAGGTTCGCCACCATTAGCATAATCGTAATGACGACAGTGATCCCGATGATCATTGGAATGTCGAGTGCAAATGTTGCTTGAACGAATTGGTACCCTAAACCGGGCCAGCTGAAGGTCGTCTCAAGCCCAGGAGCGCCGGATAACGCTGAGCCGAAGCTTAACCCGAGTATTGTAATTATTGGGGTAATCGCGTTTCTCAGAGCGTGCTTATAGACGACAGTTCTTTCACTTAACCCGGAGCTGCGAGCGGCTAAAACATAGTCGTCTCTTAGGGTCTGCAGCATGTTGCCCCTCATTAGGCGAACAAAGGTCGCCAACTCAACGTATGTTAAGACTAAAAGTGGCATTATAAGATGAGCCAGTCTATCCCCTAACTCGCTCCCCCACCATAGGTGTGTTATACCGACAGCCCCCGCTGATGGGAGCCACCCCAAGTAGAGGGAGAAGATAATAATCATCATTAGCCCAAGCCAGAATGTGGGCATAGAGTAACCGAATAGGGCAAAGCTAGTCACAGTTATGTCCCTTTTCGAGTACTGATGCCTCGCCGAGTATACGCCAAGAGGGATCCCAATCAACGCCGCGAGTATCAGTGCCGGTATCTGCAACTCAAGGGTTGTGAGAACCCAGGGACCCATCCTGTCGATCACGGGTGTGCCAGAGATGCTCACGCCGAGGTTGAGGTGTAGGATATCCCAGAGCCAGTAGAGGTACCTGATGTAAAGGGGCTGATCAATGTGATAATATGCCCTTAATGCCGCTAGGACCTCCGGCGATGCCTGTCTGAGGCCTTGCCTGATAAGCGCAATAGGGTCACCAGCCGAATTAACTATGGCGAAGGTGAGGATCGAGACCCCTAGAAAAACGGGGATCATGAAGAGAAGCCTACGTATAATGTACTTCGTTATTCCAGCCATACATCTACCCCTTCCTACTCTTATTCCAATTGACGCCAAACATTTAAAATAGCCGGGAACCGAAAGGAAGACTAGGAGAAGTGTATAGAAAAATGGAAAGTAGTAATAGAACGTCAACGAAGGCTTTCCAGGGTGTTCTCCTAGGATTCTTAGTGTTCATTCTCCTATTCAGCTCAATTAGTGTAGCAACACCCCCCGTAGCGAAAGCCCAGACTTCCCTATTCTCGATTACCCTCCTGGCCCCGACGACTAACCCTGTCAGAAGGCAGCATGCAGCCCTTATCGCCAACGCCCTACAAAGCGTAGGCGTTGACGCGAGGGTTGTATATGTTACATTCTCCGATCTGACAGCCCGTCTGTTCCCAGAGGACTCATCTAAGATGGGGAAGAGCTTCACGGATGGCGGATTCGACATCGGTTTCATAGGCTGGGGATTCACCTCGCCAGTGCCTGACATCAAGTCTCAATATATAGGCACAAAGGAGGCGTTTCCACCAACCGGTAACAACTACGCCTTATACAACAGCAGTGAGGCCAATGCACTCCTCAACAAGATCTACACATCACTAGACTCAACCCAACAACTCACTTACTTCAAGCAGCTGTCTTTGGTTATCAACAGAGACAAACCATACTTGCCCGTCTACCTACCGAGTGACATCATCGCCCGCAAGCCCGAGATAAAGATCTTCGGAGACTCACAGGTGTTCAGCGGCATGGCGACCCCCTTCAACGACCTACAGTACTTCAGCGGCGTCACCTCCTACACATTCGCTGAGGCCGGCGACTGGACGAGTTTAGCCCCTTGGACCAACGCCGACTCCAACTCTTTCTACTCCCTCTTCGTCTACGGCGCAACACAGGGTGGACTCCAGCTTGTTGACCCACGCACAAACACAATGTACCTCAACGAGGCATCGAGCGTCAAGGTATCCACCGATGGACGAACCTGGACAATAAAGATCAAGCCCGGAGTGCAATTCCACGACGGCGTTGAAGTTACAGCCGACGACTACCTCTTCACAGAGAAGGCCCTCATGACGCCTGCAGTGGCTTCGGTAGGTCTATCCGACAAGCTCAGCCGATTCGGTAACCTGGTATCATTCACATGGCTCAACGGGACTACGACGATGATCGACAACTCAGCTGGAGCAATAACAACACCAACCTCTACCTTCAAAGTCGTCGACAAGTATTCTTACCAATTTACAATTGGCTCGACACTCCAGCCCTACGCCTTCCTAAACCAGACGGAGTGTGCAATCTCACCTCTACCGAAGCACTACCTCGAGAAGGTGCCATACAGCCAGTGGAACACGAACGCGTTCGCTACCGGACTAGCCGCTCCCTACACATTCACATGGGACACAGCGAAATATGGCGGAACCGGCTCCTATACAGCATATGGGCCATTCGGAACCGGCCCGTACGTCTATAAGGGATACGACCCCGTCAAGAGGCTCTCGACTCTGACGAAGTTCGACGGATACTTCGACAAGGCAAGGCTCGAGGCCCTAGGTTACTTCACTGTTGCGAACTACTACGTCGTCACAATCGTCGAGAAGGATGCTGCGATCGCGGCATACAGGACGGGTGACGTCGACGGGCTTGACACTAACTACCAGCTAGCCGCCGACCAGGACGTGCTAAAGGGGCTCGGTGCAAACGTCTTCTCCAAGCCGCAGGTCGGCTGGCAGGAGATGGGTTTCAACATGCAGAACCCCATCGTGGGCACCGGCCTAGGCACTCCCGCTGGTAAGGCCAACCCCGCTAACGCAGCGGTTGCCGCGCGCCATGTGAGGCAAGCCATAAGTTACCTGGTCCCCAGGGACCTCGTAGTGTCTCAGCTGCTCAACGGCGCAGGCGAGTCAGGTACCACAATCTTGAAGGCGTTCGGCGCAGGCTTCCAGGACCCATCGATCAAATCTGATCCATATGATCCTAACCTCGCAAGGGCCGAGTTAGCTGCTGCTGGGTACAACACGGGTGTTAGCCCGATAGTACCTGTTACGCCCCCACCAGAGGTAGCTGCAGACTTCATCTTTGGACAGGCGGTTCCAGTTGAAGGTGTCTTCAAGAACCCCGTAACGGGTGCACCCTTCGCGAACTTCGTTGTCAGGATACAGGAGAGCAAGGACAACTCTACGTGGGTTGATACGGGATATGCACCACTCACTGATAGCCAAGGTAACTACCATGCGATGGTCATCCCAGACTGGTCGACAACTTACATACGAGCCTACTTCACAGGCTATACGGTCCCAACATCTGTATCAGGCACATGGCCGATCGTTGCAGGTAGCTACTACGACCAGTTAGTAGCCGCAGGTACGGTGCAGCAGATACTCCCACCGACCACAGGTCCTTCTCAGAAGTTCGTGACTCGAACTGTCAAGGATATTCTGACCAGCGCTCTCCAGCCATACGCAACAGCAAGCTCAGTAACCGCACTCTCTGACAAGGTGGCGACGAAGGACGACGTCACAGCACTGACAACACAGGTCACAACTCTCACGGGAAGTGTCAACTCGCTTACTACCTATCTCTATGCCGCGATAGCAATCGCAGTTGTAGCGGCTATCATAGCGATATTCGCCGTGATGAGAAAGAAGTAACCACAGAAACTCCTATCTTTTTTTCTTAATTTTTTTCTAGCCACTCAGCAGAGCCATTACCACGATTTCTGAAATGAGGATAACACCACTAAGCACGTAGCTGATTGCCCTTCTCTCACCACTCCGGGACCTCTCGATATCCACTTCCTCCTTCTGCTTGGAACTCTTGGCCTTATTCACTAGGTTGGCGTCAGATGTCTCCTCCTCTTCCTTCACCCTGGTGGGTATCCTCAAAAGTCTAAAGACCGATACCCACTTAATGGAGCTCGTGAAGTCCACGGCTCCCCCGTATAGTAACAGGACCATCGCCTCAAGGAGTGTCACATTGCCAAACCATCCCGTGATTTGACCTGGCTCTAGACCTCCGGAAAAAACTTTAGATAGGGCAAGGCTGAGAACTACATTCACTATGGTTAGTATTACTGCTAATCGTGTAGATTTTATTAATATCTGCTTATTATTCGACAAGTGTTGTTACTTTAATTGTAACTTCTTATTTAAGAATTTAGCAATGGGGGGATTTTGATGGGAATAAAGAGCATTAGTAAAGGGAATAGAATATTGATAGTCTCTTTTGTAGCGACTTTCATAGTCCTGTCGGCTGCTGCCCTCGCCATAATCTACCTCCCCCGTCTCCAGACCCTCCAGCATATTCCCTCAACCTACAGTGTAGTGACCCCCAACTGGATGAGGTTCGTAGCGAAAGGCCCCGATAAAATTACGGTGATGAACTTCACAAACATCCACACCGTAAACGGGGACTTCAGCGTCTTCACTTCCGAGGAGCTACTTGTCTTGTCAGGCTTCTCGAAGGTCAATGTTACCAATTCCCAGTATTTGGTCACTGCGTCATATGCGAACCCCAACCCAAACTCGGATGAGCTCACACTGAATGTCATTAAGACTAACTCAGCAACCTATGCAGAATTACAGGGTGAGTTACCGATTATGAGCTCAGCTGCATATTCATACGGACAGAACATCATTTATCAGGTCACCCGGTTCACTTCCGACTCACCCGCCTATGTAAACGGCTACGCCTGCTTAAGGGACGGCTACCTCCTCTATTCGGATGGCATAAGTGGGATGGACCTCATTAAGACCGCCCTGGATAACGAGGCTGGAACGACTAGACTTATCGATGAGTCGGAAGTGAAGGCGTCCCTGTATCTACTCTCGCAGGGGAAAGGCGTCGAACTCGCCTACTCATACTCCAAGTTCCCCTACGCAGTCACCGATGTTGTGGCTACAGCTACGATAGTGAGGTACGACTCCAACACTTTAATCACAAGCAGTGTCTACGTCTTTAACACGACCTCTGCTGCCCAGCGAGACATAGACAAGATAAAGCAGGCAAATCTGAATGCGACTGATTTTCAGATCATCGACAACTACATACTTGTCACAGCAAAGTACGACAAGGCTAACCTCCTCGGGGAATTACGTTCCATCTAATCCGTTGAGTTTTCCACTCCTAGGTTTTATCAGGACTTCCAACGTGAGTAGAATCGATAGGATGCCGATCAGGTAAGAGACTTGTATAGCCTTGGGGAAAAGCGTGATGACGTTGCGTCGAGGCTTAGGGCCTTATTTTTAGATTTCAAGGTGCTATTTAACTTTTACCTAGCGGTTCTCAGCCTCTGCGCCATCGTATTTGCCCTCAATCTGGCATATCCTTGGCTCAATGGCTTTCTAGTTGCATCTAGGTCAACGCCGTGGGGTGTTGTCACATCCCTTTTCGTTCACAGCGACCTGAGTCATCTGGTCATGAACCTGATCGGAATCTTCTCCTTCGTATTAGTCTTCTCCTTCACCAATTACTACATGCCATCCGAAGAGGTGGTTAGTCGGGTCCACTTCTTCATCATCGCAATCTTAGCTGCAACAGTCCTTTCGAATGTTCTCTGGATAATAGTCGCGAACATAGGTTCGATTGGTGCCTCCGGGCTCGTGTACGCCTCGGAGGGGGCTGTCACGGGGTTTTGCTTAGTCAACTTCTGGGACCTATTTAGTGATGCTAGAGGCACATCGACGGGGAAAAGGGGGGTTATACTCGTTAATCTGCTTGTTTTCCTAGCCATCTGTGGGTGGATGGTGTTCTACACGAACTCGTTTCTAAGCTATGGGCGGGATGTCAACGTCCTCATACACGGATCATCATTTGTATTAGCCTTCATACTTGCCATCGAGTGGGGGAACATCCAGAATCTCTTCAACAAGTAGGGGAAACGGGTGTATTCTTTTCAATCACCGAAGTGCTCTCTGATCCATGGCTATCCCCAATAGCGATCTCACCCCCGATGAACTTGCCTACTACTCACGTCAGCTCGTTCTAGCCGAGATAGGGTCAATCGGGCAGAAGAGACTCAAGGGGGCACGCGTGCTTGTAGCTGGAGTCGGTGGGCTTGGGTGCCAGCTATCCGTCCAGCTAGCTACCATGGGTGTAGGATACATCAGGCTCGTCGACAGGGACGTGGTGGAGATGAGCAACCTTCAGAGGCAGCACCTCTACGGAGTCGACGTCGTCGGCTACCCGAAAGTAGAGGCGGCGGAGATGAGGCTCCGCAAAGTTAACCCCTTTATCGAGATCGAGGCGATACCCGCCTCGATGAATAACCGTACCGCCTCGATGCTGGTGGAGGGTGTTGACCTCGTCGTCGACGGTCTTGACCGTCTTACCCCTCGCCTCGCCCTCAACCGGGCATGCGTGGAGAGGGGAATTCCCTACATCTACGGTGCTGTGATAACCCATGTGGGGAATGTGTCTACAATCATACCAGGTGAGACTCCGTGCCTTGAGTGCTGGCAGGGGAACATCGACGAGGCGAACGTACCAACGTGCGCCACCGTCGGAGTCACACCCTCCGTCATCAGTGTAATCGCCAGTATACAGGTATCAGAGGCGGTAAGAATCATCCTCAGGAAGAAACCAAACCTAGCCGGGAAACTCCTCTACTTCGACATCGAAGAACTGAGCCTCGAGAAGATCAACCTCGCGAAGGCGGAGGCGTGCAAGGTGTGCGGCACCCACTCTGCATTGGCCAGCGTAGATAACCCCGTTGAGGAGATATGTGGACGAAGCGGGAAGCGCGTCTTCACTCTAACCCCAAAGGAACTGCTCGACCTGAACCTAGACGAAATCGGGGGAAGGCTCGCCCGCCTCAAACTCAAAAAGAGTCTTACAACACGCCTCGGTTTGACCTTCCTCGACGGGTTTGGGATGACCGGGAGCGTCTTCAGGACCGGTGTGGCAGTCATCGAGGGTGTGGAGTCTAGGGTAAACGCCACCGATCTATACCGAAAGCTGACCGGGGTCGCAATAGAATAGATTTTAACCCCGTGATTCAAGCCCTAACGCGTGTCTCTCAGGGAGGAGCTTAGGGTTTTCTTCGGCGGGCCAGAGGGGCGGAGGGTCGTCCTCGTCGGCATCGGGAGCCAGATTAGGCACGATGACGTCGTCGGCCTCAAGGTGCTCGAGCTTCTTGAAGGTAAGCTCCTGCCGAGTGTGCAGCTTCTCCCAACGGAGACTGTGCCCGAGAGCTACACCGGTGTGATCCGGGACTTCGCGCCCACACACGTCCTCCTCATCGATGCCGCCAATTTCAAGGGGGCCCCCGGGGAGGGGCGGATCATCCCTTCTAGGATGATAGCCAACATCTCTATATCGACGCACAGCCTCCCACTCCACATCTTCATCAACTACATCGAGAAGTCGATCTGCCCGAAGGTTGCCCTACTCGGAATCCAGGGCGTGAATATAGAACTAGGGGAGGGTATCACCCCAGAGGTTGAGAAGGGCACCGACATCATCGCCAAAATTATCATTAATTTACTAAATGGTTGAGTCCCATTTGGAACCTTTACGCACCTTTTTTCCATGTTTCTCGATCCTCCATATATTTAACATTAAAACCTGCGAGGCGTGAATGTTTATATCTTCGAACCAAACGATGGTTTGAGGGACCGTATTGCTTGAAGGTCTAACCGGATTCGTATTAATTTTGGTTGTAGCCCTGGTCGTCGCCCTCATCATCATGGCGATCGGCAACGACCTGGCTCCCAAGAGTCCGGACACACCCGGCAAGCTGGCGCCCTACGCCTGCGGTGAGGATATTCCTCCCACCCGGGTTAGGGTGAACGTCGAGAACTTCTTCATCTACGCAGTCTACTTCATGATATTCGACGTGTTGGGCTTCGTCCTCGCGACGACGCTCGCCAGACCGGCGAACGTGATGCTCCCGCTAGCATACGCGGCCGCATCGCTTGTGTCCATCGTGATACTGACCGCGAAGTGGAGGAAGTAGAATGGGTCTAGTAACATGGGCCAGAACTCGCTCCCCTTGGCTGATACACTTCAACGGCGCCGCATGCAACGCCTGCGACATCGAGATCGTGGCCGCACTCACGCCGCGTTACGACATAGAGCGCTTCGGCGCATTACTCAAGGGGTCTCCAAGACACGCCGACGTCATAGTCGTCTCGGGCTCCATCTCGAGGAAACTGAAGAGCAGACTCAAGAGAATATACGAGCAGATGCCCGAGCCGAAGTTCGTCGTGGCAGTCGGCAGCTGCGCCAACACCGGGGGCACCTTCCAAGACTGCTACAACGTCATGGAGGGCGTCGACAAGGTCATCCCCGTCAACGCATACGTGGTGGGCTGTCCGCCGAAGCCGGAGGCTATCCTCGACGGCGTCGTCAAGCTCCTGAAGAGCGCGGGGTACTGAGGTGAATGAATTGAGTTACGTTGAAGAGAATAAAAAGACCCTCGAGAGGCTCGTCGAGGCCATCGGGAAGGAGAACGTAATAGACTCCAAAATCCCGAAGGACAGGAGAGTCTACGTCACCATAAAGACCGATAAGCTGAGGGACGCCATCACATTCCTCAAGGAGAAGGAAGGGCTCTTCCACCTCGCCACGATCACCGGGATAGACCTCGGCGAGGAAAGAGAGCTAAACTACCACCTCAACCGTCCCAATCTTATCTTCACAATCAAAGTGCGGATCCCGGGCAATAAGCCCGTGGTCCCATCAATCACCGACATAATCGGTGGGGCCGTCCTCTACGAGAGGGAGATAAACGACCTGCTCGGGGTCTTCCCCGAAGGTCACCCGAACCCAAAGAGGCTCCTCATGACCGAGGAGTGGCCCGAGGGAGTCTATCCCCTCCTCAAGAAGTGGGACGTAAAGTCCCTGAGGAAGGCGGTCGACGGGGAGGAATGGACATGAGCGGAACAGAGTTCAGCATACCGATTGGCCCGCAGCATCCGGCTCTCAAGGAGCCGGCGAGTTTCCTCTTCAAGGTCGACGGCGAGGTCGTCGTTGACGTCGAGCCCCGTGTCGGATATAATCACAGGGGCATCGAGAAGGCGATGGAGGCCCGCACCTACATACAGAACCTCTACCTCACGGAGAGGGTCTGCGGCATTTGCAGTAACGCCCACCAGACGCTCTACGCGATGAACGTGGAGGAAGTCGCGGGCATTACCATCCCGCCGAGGGCGAAGTACCTGCGCACCTTCGTACATGAGTTGGAGAGGATACACAGCCACCTCCTCTGGGTCGGAGTAGCCGCCCACGAGATCGGCTTTGATACTCTCTTCTATTACGTCTGGCGCGACCGCGAGATCGTGCTAGATATCCTAGAGGAGATCAGTGGGAATAGGGTCAACTACGCCTGGAATGCCATCGGCGGAGTCCGCAGGGACATTCCAAGCGACAAGATACCAAAGTTCCAGAAGGCACTCGACATACTCGCGGAGCGAACCAAGTACTATACTAAGGTCGCTACGACCGAGGCCACGATAGCCAACAGGGCAAGCGGCGTCGGCTATTGCAGCAAGTCAGACATGATCCGCCTCTGCGGCTGCGGCCCACACGCCCGTGCGAGCGGCGTAAACAAGGACACACGCCGCGACAACCCCTACCTCGCATACGACGAGATACCCTTCAATGTAATCACCGCAGAAAGCGGCGATGTCCTGGGTAACGTCGTCGTCCG
Organism: Candidatus Bathyarchaeota archaeon; assembly: GCA_017883585.1. Taxonomy (GTDB): domain Archaea; phylum Thermoproteota; class Bathyarchaeia; order TCS64; family TCS64; genus UBA8941. Next base: position 23,876 of record JADGNG010000081.1, on the reverse strand, counting down.
AGTCGGTGAGCTCGTGGAGAGCGTCGGGATCGCGAAGTACGTCCTCGACCACCTCCCGGACGGCCCGATCAGGGAGAAGTTCAACCCCCTGCAGAAGGTCCCCGAGGGCGAGGCCACGAACATGGTCGAGGCCCAGCGAGGTGAGGACATCCACTACCTCTGCAGCAAGGGCGACAACAAGCCCTACCGGTACAAGATGAGGGCCCCGACACTCGCAAACATCCCGTCCCTCATTTTGAAGCTCAAGGGCGGGTACATAGCCGACATCCCAATCGTACTCGCTGGCATCGACCCGTGCTTCAGCTGCACGGATCGCATGGTCTTCGTCGACGAGTCGAAGGATAAACCCTGGGACATGACTAGCGAGGAACTGAGGAAATACGGAATCAGGTGGTACTCTAATGGTCTCAATAAGTGACGTATTTAGCATAGTAGTATTCCCTGGCGCGATCTTCATCGTATTCTACGCCCTTTACTGTAATTGGCTAAGCAGGAAAACGGTGGCGCGTCTCCAGAACAGGAGGGGCCCAATGCACACCGGCTATGCCGGCATGCTACAGCCCTTTGCCGACATCGTGAAGCTCCTTGCGAAGGAGGACATCACTCCCGGCGCAGCGAACAAGACACTATTCTCAGCTGCCCCCGTCGCGATCTTCGCGCTAGCACTAGCAGCCGTCTTCCTCATCCCAATCCAGTCTATAACGAGCCTCTACTCTTACACGCCCATCGCGAACTTCGAGGGGGACCTCGTCATCGTCCTCCTAATCTTCAGCCTCATAGTCCTAAGCGTGTTCCTCGCGGGTTGGAGCAGCGCGAACATCTTCGGCGCGGTCGGCGCGACGAGGGTCGCGTTGATGACACTCGCCTACGAGATACCCCTAGTTCTACTGACTCTCGGTCCGGCCATTATGGCCGGCAGCCTCGGCATCAACAACATCGTCGCCTGGGAGGTGGGAAGCGTACAGAGCTTCCTCGCCGCGCCTACCATCTGGGGTCTGATGCTCGGCGTAGTGATGTTCATCGGCTTCGCCATCTGCATACTCTCTCTCCTCGCGGAAACGGAGATGCGCCCGTTCGACATGGCTGAGGCGGAGACGGAGATCGTTCACGGCTGGCAGGTCGAGTTCAGCGGGAAGAAGCTGGCTCTCCTTACCCTTGGCAGGGACGTCAAGATCGTACTAGCCTCCGCGCTGCTGACCTCACTGTTCCTAGGAGGACCAGCAGGTCCCATCCTACCCCCGATTGTCTGGTTCATACTCAAGACCACCTTCTGCGTCCTCATTATGAGCAATCTTAGCGCCCTTTTCGCTAGGTTCAGGATCGATGTGATGCTGAGGTGGGCCTGGCAGTACCTTGTGCCCCTTGCCGTCCTTCAGGTGATGGCGATCGTGGCGTTGAGCGGAGTGATATAAGATGGCGATGGAAAGAGAGCTTCTGAAAAACGCGTTTAGCAAGCCGTGTACCCTCATCTACCCCTTCGAGAAGAGGGAGATGCCGAAGGGCACCCGCGGCAAGCACGAGTACGACGAGGCAAAGTGCACCGGATGCGGTATGTGCAGCAGGGTGTGCCCCAGCTTCGCCATAGAGCTCAAGGGCCTCGGCCCGAAGTGCGAAGGCTTGAAAATCAACCTCGGGGCCTGCCTCTTCTGCCAACAGTGCGAGGAGAGCTGCCCCACCAACGCCATCCGCCTCACCGCCGAATACGAACTCGCAGTCATAAACAAGGCGGACGAGATCCTCGACTTCAAGAGAACTCCACGCCCACCGGCGGCTCCCGTGGCGAAGCCCGCGGCTCCCGTGGAGGTGAAGAAGTGATGGCGTCCGAGCTGGTCCAGTTCGGGATACTCGCGATGACCATCGCCTTCGCCTTAGGCGCGGCGGGTCTCAAGAACCTACTATACGCAGCCCTCAGTCTCGGCGCGATGTGCATCAGCCTCGGAGCCCTATACTGGGTGCTCTATGCACCCTACGTGGGCTTGTTCCAGATGCTCATCTACGGAGGCGCCGTAGTTGTGCTGTTCGTATCCGTGATAATGTTCGTAAAGGGTGAGGGCAATGAGTGAGAACGGTGGAGCTGTAAAGATAGCCGGAATCGCCATCGCGGCCCTCCTCTTCCTGTCCTTCATTTACGTCGTGTCTAGCACACCCTTCCCCCACGCGTCGTACCGGAGCACAGAGCTGCTGCCCACCGAGCCCTCGGACGCGCTCGGGTCTGAGATGAGCAGCTTCCTCTGGAACTTCAGGGGACTCGACCTCATAATGCAGACACTCATCCTATTCGCCACGGCGATCAGCTGCCTGGCGCTCCTCAGGGAGGAGAAAAACTGATGGCAAACGACGTTATTTTCCTAGGCGCCATCTTCGCGATGGTAAGCATCGGCCTCTACTGCGTCTCGCAGAAGAGCATGATTCGCATCCTACTAGGCGTCGAGATAATACTCAACGCCGGCAACTTCGCGTTCGTCTACTTCGCATCCTACAGGGTCGCCGAGGGCTTCGTCGACCCGCTCGGCCAGAGCCTCGCCTTCATGTCTATAATCCTAGGGGGAAGCGTGATCGCGGTCGGCCTGGCATTGATAGTCAACGCATACAAGCAGTTCAAGACCACTGAGGTCGACAAGATGAGGAGGCTGAAATGGTGATGGGTCTAGAACTGCTCTTCATGTTCAGCCCCTTTGCAGTGGTGCTCTTCGGGCTGCTCGGCGAGAAATTCAAGGTGCCGAAGCTCAGGGAGGTCGTCGCGATCATCCTGAGCGTCTTCACACTAGTTAGCGTCTGGATGCTCTACAACCTGCAGCAGGCAAGTCCCACGAAGATCCTCGTGGTTGCGCTAGGTGGCGCTCCGCCGCTCGGTGCATGCTTCGAGATTGACATGCTCAGTATCTACATGGCCTTCAGCGCAGCGCTGCTCGGTCTCTTTGCGACCATCTACAGCTACAGCTATATGAAACACGACACTCGACTCACGGAGTACTACACGCTTCTGTCGGCCCTTGTGACCGGCATTATCGGTGTCAGCTTCGCGGGCGACTTCTTCACGTTCTTCGTCTTCTGGGAGCTGATGGGCATCGCGAGCTATGTGCTCGTTGCCTTCCGGAAGGAGAACTGGGGCCCCGTCGAGGCGGGCTTCAAGTACATGGTGATGGGAGCTGTCGGTTCGACGATGCTCCTGCTGGGAATCGCCCTCATCTACGGCATGGCTGGCACGGTGAACTTCGCCCAGATCAGTAACAGCCTCCATACAGGTGGCGCGGGCCTCTGGATGATGGTCGCCATGCTCGTCTTCGTCGTGGGCTTCGGCGTGAAGTCGGCAATAGTGCCACTCCACACCTGGCTCCCCGATGCGCACCCCGAGGCACCCAGCCCAATCAGCGCAATGCTGTCGGGCATACTCATCGAGACCGCCCTCTACGGGCTAACTAGGATACTCTACATAGTCTTCCCGACAGCTGACTTCAGCCTGATGATCGCGGGCCTCGCCGTTGTCACGATGAGCTTCGCCAACATTGTGGCGGTGCTCCAAACGGATATTAAGAGAATGCTCGCCTACAGCAGCATAAGCCAAATGGGCTACATGCTCGTCGGCGTGGCTGGCGGAGGCATCATGGGGCTCACTGGCGTGTTCCTTCACATCTTCAACCACAGCCTCATGAAGGGCCTAGCCTTCTTCTCCGCGGGCTCGATGATCGAGGAGTCGGGCACACGGGACATCGACAAGATGAGAGGCATCGCCAAGGTGATGCCAATAACGAGCCTCACGATGTTCATCGCCCTACTCGGACTCGGAGGCGTACCCGGGACAGCCGGGTTCATAAGCAAATACCTCCTCTTCGGTTCAGCCCTAGCCCCGGGATACTGGTGGCTAACAATCATCGCGGTCCTCAACAGCGCCCTCAGCATGGTCTACTACCTGAGGGTGATGAAGGCCCTAGTCGGGCAACCTAAGGAGGCTCTGAAGGCCACGAAGGAGGCACCCCCGCTCATGCTAGGCGTCACGGTCGCGATGGCCACGCTGATAATACTCTTCGGCATCTGGCCAGCGCCTATGATAGCCTACGCAACGGAGGCGGCTAAGGCTCTCCTCAACCTCACCAACTACGTAAAGGTGATACTGCCATGAGTCTACTCAACATAGCAGCGGACGCGGCTCCGACCCTAATCTCGGCGCCCATCAACGGTTTAGAGCAGTTTATGTCGAACCCCGGGGCCTGGCTGTGCTGGCTAATCCCCATAGCCGGAGCGCTTCTGATGCCTGTAATCGCCAAGGGGGGCCACAAGGTCCGAGACTACGCGGCGGTCGCCATAGCATTCGGGGCGGTCATAGCAGCAGCCTCGCTCCTGCCCGGACTCTGGGCCTCGAACCCCACGAACGACGTGCAGGTCGCAACCTGGATAACGTTCCCTAACGGGGCACCACTCACACTGGGCGTCCTAATCGACCCACTAAGCATACTCATAGCAAACGTCGTCGCCTTCATCTCGTTCCTCATCGTCGTCTACAGCGTCGGCTACATGCACGGCGACGAGCACCTGACACGCTACTGGTTCTTCTTCCTGTTCTTCATCGGCAACATGCTGCTCCTAGTACTCTCCGACAACCTCATCCAGATGATGATAGGCTGGGAAGGCGTCGGACTCTGCAGCTACGGACTGATAGGCTACTACTACCGCGACCCGAAGGAAAGGTGGCTGGGTGGACCCCCGCCGACCAAGATGTTCCCACCGAGCCACGCAGGCATGAAGGCCTTCATAGTCACGGGCATCGGAGACGTCTTACTCCTCGGAGCCATCTTCATAATCTACAACTACGCAGGGACCCTAAACTTCGTCGAGCTGATCAACACGGCACCCCAGTGGATGGCGGCGATATCCGTCGTCCCCGGGCTCCTCAGCCTGACTGCCATACTCTTCCTCGGAGGACCGATCGGTAAGAGCGCGCAGTTCCCGCTCCACGAGTGGCTCCCCGAGGCGATGGCGGGCCCCACGGCCGTCAGCGCCCTCATCCACGCAGCGACAATGGTCAAGGCAGGAGTCTACCTGGTAGCCAGGATGGCCCCCGCCTTCTACATCGGCACATTCGCGCAGCACCTAGCCGAAGCACAAACATACTTCGTGGCGATAGCAGTCATCGGAGCCTTCACGGCGTTCCTGGCAGCGAGCCAGGCGATAGTGGCTCTTGAGCTGAAGAAGGTACTAGCATACTCGACGGTCAGTCAGATCGGCTTCATGATGCTGGGACTTGGTGTCGCGGGCCTCGGGGAGGGCAACCTCCTGCCCGGGCTCACATCAGGCATCTTCCACCTCGTAAGCCACGCCCTCTTCAAGGCAGCGCTCTTCCTAGGCGCTGGCTCGGTCATCCACGCGGTGGAGACCATATATATGGATAAGATGGGCGGGCTCGGGAAGCAGATGCCTTTCACGAAGATACTAATGCTCCTAGCGACGCTGAGCCTGGCGGGCATCCCGCCGTTCAGTGGCTTCTGGAGCAAGGATGCCATCTTCGTGGCGAGCCTCAACGCCGGCTTGACACTGACGAACGTGCTCTACGTCGTCGCGGTCGTGACGGCGCTCATGACCCTCGTTTACAGCGCGCGCTATATCTACATGGTCTTCTACGGCGAGAAGAGCCACTTTATCAACGAGCTCGAGGCGGAGGGTCACCACGTCCACGAAAGCCCCCCGATAATGTGGGGCCCCGTCGCGGTCCTGGTGGCCGTCATGCTGGGGATCAGCGCCCTCGGCTTGGTCGGATACTTCGTCCCAAGCCTAAGCCCCGAGGTCTACATAGAGGGCCAGATGGCGAGGGTCATCGAGGGACTACACGTCCCCGAGATATTTGCCTCCACCGGAGCAACCTTCACGGAGCCAGCGGTCGCTAGCGCCACGAAGCTGACGGCAGTCGCCTCAAGCGGCGTCATCATACTCGTCGGCGGCATAATCGCCTACCTCCTCTACATGGTGCGCAAGTACAACGCCTGGAAGATCGTCAGCGGCAGCAGCATACTGAGGCCCATACATAGCTTCCTCTGGAACAGGTGGTACATCAACGAACTCTACTACGCCGTCGGCGTCGACGGACTACTCGCTTTATGCAGGGGCATAAACAGCACATTCGAGGCGAAGCTCCTCGGAATCAACGACTCTGCCCCAGCAGGCTTCACGGGCCTATGGAACCAGGTGAAGAAGCTCCAGACCGGTTACCTCAGCATCAACGTGCTGTACCTAGCCGGGCTGCTACTATTCCTGCTCTTCCTCGTCCTCGTGAGGGGGGTGTGATGACATGGTAATGCAATATAGTCTACTGTTATCGCTCGTGGTGCCACTTGCTGCAGTCGCCATCGCGTACTTCGCGGGCAGGTCGACCGGCAAGAACATTGGCTGGTTCGTCGCCGCCTCGCTCCTAGTCTCGCTCGCGCTCCTAGTCGGGGTCGCGCTCGGGATCAGCGACGGCAGCGCCTACAAGGAGGTCTACACATGGGCTCCGCAGGCGGGTCTCAGCTTCACACTGCTAGCCGACGGGCTGAGCATCTGGGTGCTGCTCACGATAAACATCCTATGTCTCGCCATAACGGTCTACAGCATGCCCTATATGGAGCACAGGTTCCACGAGTGGGAGCACGAGACCAACGAGAAGAAGGGTCCAGAGGCATACGCCAGCTACTTCGCACTCTACCTACTCTATGCAGTCGGAATGCTCGGCACGATAATGTCGACCAACCTCATCCAGTTCTACCTCTTCTACGAGCTTATGCTCATCCCATCATGGCTGCTCATCAACAACTACGGATACGGCGACAGGGAGAAGATCGGCATGATCTACTTCATGTGGACGAACGTCAGCGCCGTAATCCTCCTCGCGGGGATACTCGCCGCCTACACCATCACGGGCAGCTTCGAGATAAGCAGCCTCACGAGGCTCGTGGGCGTCAGCAACGCCGCGTGGATAGCAGGCGCGATGCTCTTTGCCTTCTTCACCAAGATGGCGGTCTTTGGCCTGCACACATGGCTGCCCTTCGCTCACGCCGAGGCACCAACCCCAATCTCCGCCTTGCTTAGCCCCGCCATGATCGGTATAGGCGCCTACGCGGCCCTACGCCTCGTCATCATACCCATGACGCCAGTCTTCCAGACCTTCAGCTGGGTCTTCACACTCTGGGCGCTGGTCACGATGATATACGGCGGCCTTATGGCCCTGACGCAGGACGATATCAAGCGCTTCCTCGCCTACAGCAGCATAAGCCAGATGGGCTACATCTTCCTCGGCCTAGCGAGTGTCACTCCCAACGGTGAGGTCGGTGCAATCTACCAGTACGTGGCACACGGCTTTGGCAAGGCCATTCTCTTCCTCGTTGCGGGCATACTCATCAGCCAGACGGGGACGAGGAGTATAAAGAAGATGGGTGGACTCGCAGACAGGATGCCTTGGACGGCCGTGATGGCCATCATAGGCTTCCTCACGATAGGCGGCGTCCCCCCGACGATGGGCTTCATGAGCAAGTTCTTCATCTTCTCCGGAGTCTTCGGCAACCAGCTTGCCCCCGCCGGACAGGTGTGGGCCGCGGTGATCGGGATAGTCATGACCGTCCTCACGATCGGCTACGGCATGTGGACGGTTCGCAGGGTCTTCTACGGGCCCCTCCCCGAGCACCTGAAGCATGTGAAGGAGGCGCCTCTGACGATGCTGCTACCGGTCGTCGTTTTCGCGGTGCTGGTCATCGTGCTCGGCATCTGGCCGACGCTGATAACCAACTACCTATCCCCATTCTTCGCCACATTCTTGCCGTAGGGCCACTAGGCCATTTTTTCCATTTCACATAATAGAGATTACCTTGCCACCAACCGCATCGAAAATCAATGAATAAGACCTTAGGCGAGTATGGGGTGTGGGTCGGTTTTTCGATATTCGACGCTAAACAAAATGGAAAAATGGCCCGTCTCGGTAAATCGGTTAGAATATTCAGGATCACCGCAGCGGCGAAGGCACCTCCTCCCCCGCCCATACACGGGCGAGCAAACAAGCACCCCCAGACACCCCTAAAACACTCCGCCAAACCCGCCCATTACATAAGTTTTTTTAATGTAAGCAGGGTCTGCAATTAGGAAATGAGCGTCGCTGTCATCGGGCCCTCATCCTTCATCACCTGCTTCCAGCTAATCGGGGCAGAGGGTTACAACTGCGTCACTGGCGAGGAGGTCGCCCAGACGCTGAGCCGACTCGTGGACGAGAAGAAGTACAAACTTATAATCTTCCCCGAGAGGTTCGCTGCGGAGACCCTACCCGTAAGGGAGCAGGTCCTAAAGAGGGGCGCTATATCGCCCGTCTTCGCACTGGTGCCAGACTTCACCATGCAGACAGGCGACAGGATGCAGGAGCTACAGGCAGTCATATCGCTTGCTATCGGAACAAAGCTGGAGTTGTGATGAATGGAAGTCAAAAAGGTCCTATCGGTCGGCAAACGGCTCCAAACTATCCTCGAGGAGGCAGAGAGGGAGTCCCAGCAGAAGCTCGGGGACGCTAAGCGCCGCTCCGACGAGATGGTCAACAAGGCCCGCTCGGATGCTGAGGAGAAGAAGTCCAAGGCCCAGCGCGGCGCTGGAATAGACGACCTAGTAAAGGCCGAGGAGAACCGCGCCAAGGTTGAGTCTGAGAAGATCAAGGCCCAATATTTACAGAAGATCGAGGCGATCAAGAAGATCCCCAAGAAGAAGAGGGACAGCAGCGTCGACCTCGTCGTAAAGGAGGTTCTCCCATGAGTCAGCAGAGCAGCCTAGACCTCGAGACGAGGCTAATAGAGCGCACCATGGCGCAGCGAGACGAGATGATTGCCAAGGCAGACATCGACGCCAAGGCGATGCTCGAGGCCGCAGAGAAGGAGGCACAGCGCATCAAATCCGAGACCGACCGCCAGATACTCAACATAGTCGCCAGCGTCCTACGTGGCGTACGCGATAGGATAGTTGGCGGAGTCGAGCTCGATAGCAGGAAGCAACTAATGATCGCCCGCGACGAGACGCTCCAGCAGATCTACGGCGAGGCCGAGAAGAAGCTCAAGGAGTACTCCTCGGACAAGAAGGTGTACCACGAGGCACTCATTAAGCTGGTCGCCGAGGCCGCGAAAGCCATCGGTGGCGAGGAGTTCATTCTCTCCGCCAACGACGCCGACCTAGCTGACTTAAAGAAGGTACACAAGAAGCTCGAGGCCGACGTTTCAAAGCTCGTCGGCTCTAAGGTGAGCATCGCATTCGACGACACCCCCATCGCGACGATCGGGGGAGTCGTCCTCAAGAACATCGCGGGCAGGAAGGTGTACCACAACACGTTCGAGGGCAGGATCATGAGAGCGCGCGCCAAGCTCAACGTCACCCTCGCGAAGCTAATGGAGGCCGAGTAAGAATGGGAATAATAGGCACAATCGACCGCATCAACGGCTCACTCATAAGGGCGACATTCACAGAGGCGCCGAAGATCGGTGACCTAGTCGAGGTCGGTAACCTCAAGCTCATGGGAGAGATCGTCCGCCTCGACGGGCATACCGCCTTCTGCCAATGCTACGAGATCACAGACGGCATCCGACCCGGCGAGCCTGTAAACGATACCGGCGAGCCGCTCATGGCGGAACTCGGCCCAGGCATCATGGGCGCCATCATGGACGGCGTCGAGCGCAGCGAGACCGAGCTATGGAATAGGACCGGCCCATTCGTTAGCAGGGGAACCAGCGTCCCGCCACTCGACAGGAAGAAGAAATGGGAGTTCGTCCCAACCGTCAAGAAAGGCGACAAGGTCGGCCCCGGCGACTTCATAGGCACCGTCCAGGAGACGGAAAGCTTCGTCCACAAGATCATGGTCCCCCCCAACATGGGCGGTACCATCAAGAGCATTCACAAGGGTGGGTTCACCGTCGAGGAAACCGTCGGCGAACTGGAGACCCCCGAGGGGGTCAAGGAACTCAAGCTCATGCAAAAATGGCCCGTTCGCAGACCCAGGCCAGTCAAGCAGAGGCTCCCACTCAGCGTACCCCTGATCACGGGCCAGCGCGTCATCGACACGTTCTTCCCATGCGCCAAGGGCGGCGCGGCCGCCATCCCCGGCGGGTTCGGAACCGGGAAGACCGTCACACTCCAGCAGATCAGTAAGTGGAGCGACGCGGACATCATCATACTCATCGGCTGCGGTGAGCGTGGAAACGAGATGGCGGACGTGGTCGCCCACTTCCCCTATATCAAGGACCCGAGGAGCGGGCGCAACCTCATCGAGAGGACCATCATCGTTGCAAACGTCAGCAACATGCCAGTCTCAGCCCGAGAAGCCTCAATCTACATGGGCACCACACTAGGCGAGTACTTCCGCGACATGGGCTACGACGTGGCCGTAATGGCCGACTCCACATCGAGGTGGGCCGAGGCGCTCCGTGACATCTCCGGTCGCCTCGGGGAGATCCCCGCAGAGGCGGGCTTCCCAGCCTACCTACCGGACAGGATCGCAGAGCTCTACGAGCGCGCGGGACGCGCAGTAGTCCTTGGCTCTCAGGAACGCATAGGTAGCGTCACGATGCTAGGTGCAGTCTCTCCTCCGGGCGGAGACTTCAGCGAGCCAGTCACCACGTACACTCTCCGCTTCATCGGGACGTTCTGGGCGCTCGACAGCAGTCTCGCCCAGCGTCGCCACTTCCCAGCCATCAACTGGCTTAGGAGCTTCACACGCTACCTCGAAATCTCCTCGGAGTGGTGGAGCCAGTACGACAAGGACTGGCTCAGCAACCGCGCCAAGGCAATGAGCATACTAGAGGAGGCGGCGGAGATCGAGGAGACCGCCCGCATCATCGGTGAGAAGAGCCTCCCAGACGACCAACGCCTAGTCCTGCTCATCGCAGAGCTACTCCGTGAAGGCTTCCTCGTACAGGCGGCGTACCACGAGATCGACACCTACTGCGACGCCGAGAAGCAGACAAAACTCCTGCGTATCATCGTCGATTTCAACCAGATGGTCGAGGGGCTTGTCAAGCAGAGCGTCCCCATCGAGAAGGTGCGCGAACTACCCATAGTCACCGAGATCATGAGGCTCAAGGAGCGCAAAGGCACGGAACCCATAGACCTCGCAAAGCAGGAGATGGTTAAGCAGGTCGGCGAACTCGCCAAGACCTACGGGGTGAGCTAAGATGGCAGAACAAGCAGGACTAGTCTACAAGACAGTTAAGGAGATTCACGGACCAATCCTCTTCGTCGAGAACGTTCAGGGCATAAGCTATAACGAGATCGTCCGCATACGCACCGACTCCGGCTACGAGGTCTCAGGAAGTGTCCTCGAGGTATCCAAGGACTGGGCCATGGTCCAGTGCTTCGGAAACACCTCTGGCATGGACCTCAACGTCGGTGTCAGGTTCACCGGCGAGACGCAGAAGATCCCAGTCACCAACGATCTAATCGGCAGAGTCTTCAGCGGCAGCTTCGTGCCACGCGACGGCATGCCTGCGCCCCTCAGCGACGACGTACGAGACGTAAACGGCGGAACCATCAACCCCGCTGCACGCGCCGTCCCAAGCGACTTCGTCCAGACCGGGATGAGCGCCATCGACGGCATGAACAGTCTAGTCAGGGGTCAGAAGCTACCCATCTTCAGCGAGTCAGGCCTCCACCACAACATGCTGGCGGCCCAGATCGCTCGTCAGGCGACGATCCCTGGGAAGGAGAGCGACTTCGCCATCGTCTTCGGTGCAATGGGCATCAAGAACGAGGAGGCCGACTTCTTCCGCAAGGAGTTCGAGGAGACGGGCGCACTCAATAAGAGCGTACTGGTCCTAAACCTCGCTGACGACCCGCCAATCGAGCGCATGATTACCCCACGCATTGCCCAGACGATCGCCGAGTACCTCGCCTTCGACATGGGTATGCACGTCCTAACCATCCTCACTGACATGACGAACTACGCAGAGGCGCTGCGCAGCATCAGCATCGCAAGGGAGGAGATCCCGACGAGGAAGGGCTACCCCGGCTACCTATATAGCGACCTCGCTACCATCTACGAGCGCGCAGGAATAATTACTGGGAAACAGGGCTCGGTCACGCTGATGCCCATTCTCTCCATGCCAGCCGGTGACATCACCCACCCAGTGCCAGACCTCACGGGCTACATCACGGAGGGGCAGCTCCTCATCCAACGCGAGCTCTCCCTAAAGGGACTCTACCCCGCCATGAACGTCCTCCCCAGCCTCAGTAGGCTCATGAAGGACGGAATCGGCGCAAAGACGACCCGCAAGGACCACCAGGACGTCTCAAACCAACTCTACATGGCATACGCCGAGGGCACACGCGCACGCGGCCTCGTCCGCATCGTCGGAACCGTCGGACTCAGCGACCGCGAGCGCAAATGGCTCGAGTTCGCCAACGCCTTCGAGACCAAGTTCGTAAACCAGGGCCGCTACGAGAATAGGACCATCGAACAGACCCTCGACCTGGCGTGGGACCTACTCGCCATGCTGCCAGAGGAGAACCTCATCAGGATCCGCGAGTCCTACATCAAGGAGTACCACCCGAAGTACCGTAAGAGAGAGAGCTAGCCTTGTCTTCCACTAGCGGAGTCCGGCCCACAAAGGGCTACCTCATGGAGATGCAGAGCCGCATCATCTTCATTGAGCGGGGCACCGAGTTCCTCAAACTCAAGAGGGACCACCTCGCCAAGGAGCTCAGCGAGTCCATCGAGGTACTCAGGGGGAGGCGGAGGTTGCTACTCGAGAGCCTCGGGGAGGCCTATAAGGCTGTCCAGGCAGCTTATCTGAGCCTCGGCCCCACGGAGGTGGAGAGCCAGGCCGACAGCATACGCAGCACACTCGACATCGACCTGCTGCCGAAGAGCACGATGGGGGTTCAGTATCCCTACATCAAGATACTGAACAAGCCCAAGGTTGAGGGTGAGCTAGACATCACCCTCAGCTACGCTTCTGACAAGGTCTTCTCGATACTTGAGGAGATCATTAGGCTCGCCGAGTTCGAGAGCAGGGTTGAGCGCATCGCCGACGAGCTCGGTAGGACCAATAGGAAGGTGAACGCCCTCGAGAACACTGTCATACCCGACATGAAGGCGGTCATCAAATTCATTCAGGACAAGTTAGACGAGGAGCAGATGGAGGACCTCGTCCGAATCAAGCTGATTGGGGGTGCGTTGGCATCGGAAAGGTAAAGACGGGTTCGATGACCTACGCGGTCGTCAGGAGCCATGCTCTCATCGCCGACCTACTTGATTCCAACCAGATGAGGACCCTAGCCTCCACGGACAGCGTCGAGGAGTTCATGTCGCAGATCGCTCAGACGCCATACGGGCAGGTCACACTGGAGCCAGACGTGAACCCGAGCGTCAGCCTGGAGCGCGTCTTCTACCGCAAGTTTATCGAGCGCATCGTGAAGGTAGTGGACATCGTCCCCAGCAACATCGGGGAACTCCTACAGACCTACTACTACATGAGGTTCGAGACTTTGAACCTCGATAGGATACTGAGGGGTAAGTTCAGCGAGGCGACTCCGGTCGAGATTCAGGCGAACCTCGTCCCCATGATGCCCTACAGGGCACCGAGCTACCAGGCTCTATCCGAGGCAGCCGACATCGACACCCTCCTGGAGCTACTAAAGGGCACTGCCTACAACACCATAGCCGAGAAGCTTCCCATCTACAAGCAGTACGACGCCATCTGGCCCCTCCAACTCGAGCTGCAGCACCTCTACAGCCTCACGATCCTCAGGAGCGTCAGGAAGCTCCCACGCAGCCAGAGGAGAATGGTGAGCAAGATCGTGGAGCTCGAGGCGGACATAGAGAACTTCCTCGTGGCGGTTAAACAGAGCCGTGCCCCGAAGGAGGAGGAAGGCTTCAAACCGGAGGAGATGTTCGACGCCACCTACGGGATATCAAAGGATGTCCTTCACCTAGTCGTGGACGGGGCGGACCTCCGCGACTCCGTGGAGAGCCTCGGGGAGCCATACAGCACCATCCTCGCACCTATCTACGAGGGGGACGTCGCCCTCATCAGGACCAACCTGAGACGCCAGGTACACAAGACTGTGAACGAGGCCCGAGCTGGGAACGACTTCGGCTTCAATACGATCATGGCTTACCTGGTCTTCAGTGAGCTTGAGAAGGACGACCTCGTCGGCATAGCGTGGGCGAAGGAGCAGGGGCTACAGGGTGAGGAGTTCCTAAAATACCTCGTCGTCCCCAACGTCTCCTAAACCCCTACTCTTTTCCCAAACCATAAATCAGTGACCTCCCAGTTGATTCTGGGTTTATGCGATGTCTAAGGTGGAGACTGTCTACTTCAACGAGCCGGGGAAGATGAACAGCAGGGAGGCTATTCTCCAGGCGAAGAAGCGTGCCGATCAGCTGGGCATCAGGGATGTGATCGTGGCCTCATACACAGGTGAGACGGGGGCGATCGCCGCCGAGGTATTCAAGGGCTACAACCTAGTGGTAGTCGCTGGGATGGTCGGTTACGTTGAGCCTAATCAGGACCGGATGAAGCCCGAGTATAAGAAAGCCATCGAGGACAACGGCGGTAAGATAATTCGCGCGTGCCACAGCTTCGGCGGCCTCGGCCGGGCGATCAACAAGAAGTTCAATGCCATACAGGTGGACGAGGTGATTGCGCATGTCCTCCGCCTCTTCGGCGCCGGCGTAAAGGTGGCATGCGAGTGCGCTTGCATGGCGGCCGACGCGGGCCTGATCAGGACCGACAGGGAGGTGATCTCCCTCGGCGGGAACGGGACGGGAGCGGACACCGCTGTGGTCCTTCTCCCCAGCAACACCCACAGGTTCTTCGATATGCGGATCAGGGAGATAGTATGTAAGCCGAGGGTCTGGGAAAGGCCCCAGTGATCGCCTAACCTCTGACGTTCCTCTTGATCATTCTCCGCCAGACCAGTAACATAACTGCGACTCAAAGTTTTAGCTGGAGACAAATTACCAATTCCTCTCCCATGAGCCCCTGATCCTCCGCCGAAAGGTAAGCTTCTCCTTGGTCTCGTTTTGATCCAAAATCTCTTAGTCAACACTGCCCGATAGGCCGGGTGAAATGAGTGTAACCGAGTGCTACTAGTCGGGTTGGCGCCCGTCCAGGCGTAGGCTCTGTTATCTCTTTCTCTTCCTCACTTCGTCCACGAACCCTCCAAATGTCCATGGACCTCCATCTCGTCCGCAGAATCCAATTGGTCCACCTCTACCATACCGAGTTCATCTTGTACACCGGCTCCACCTCAACTTCGCTGTGTAACAACTAGCTCCACTTGCCACTAGCCTAGCTCGCACCCCGTGTAGTTGAGTGGAATCGGTGGACTGGAATGAACTCCGTGGACCCTGGACAAAAGGAGATACACTTTGGACGTAGGTAGATACACTTTGGACAGACCCAACTTTCTATGGGCATGCATAAGGCGAGAGTTTATCCCCGCCGATTAGCCATGCTTTAGAGGATCACCTTGAGTGACGAATGGTTCTACGGCAGCAGGCCTAAGAGAGCCGGGAGGAACTGGGTGGCGATCCTTGTCGCCATCCTCATCGTCGCGAACGTCGGCGTAATCGCTTACAACACCATAAACATGAACGCTCAGGTGAAGAGCCTAGGGGGCCGCGTCGACTCGCTGACCCTCGCCGTCGAGTCCTTGAATACTCAACTCACAAGCGCATATGCAGACATCTCCAAACTGAGAAGCGCTATCAGCAGTGGGAGTTTCAATGGTACCATAACGCCTAGTTCAGGCTTCGATCTTGTTGGCCTCTACAACCGGACGAGGGACAGTGTGGTCCTCATCGAGGTAACCCTGCCGACGGGTGCAGCGCAGGGGAGCGGCTTCGTTTACGACACGAGCGGGAAGATAATCACGAACAACCACGTTGTCCAGGACGCGAGCAGCATACTGGTGACGTTCATCGACGGCACTATCGTCAAGGCGACGCTCGTGGGGCGTGACCCCTACTCCGACGTTGCTGTAATCAAGGTGGATGCGCCTGCTTCCCTTCTAAAGCCGTTGAAGCTGGGTAGCTCCGCTGCCCTCAAGGTGGGGCAGGGTGTCATAGCCATAGGTAACCCGTACGGGTTGGCGGACACTTTGACCTCCGGCATAATCAGCGCGGTTGGTAGGCAGATGGACTCCACCGGTAACTACCCGATAGTCGACGTGATCCAGACTGATGCCGCCATAAACCCCGGTAACAGCGGTGGCCCACTCCTCAACTTGAATGGGGAGGTGGTTGGGATCAACACTGCGATACCCACGGATACGTCCAGGGGTATTGGCTTCGCTGTCCCCAGCGATACGATAGCCCGTGAGCTGCCCAGCCTCTTAGCGACGGGGACCTACCAGCACCCGTACCTCGGCATAACAGGGCAGGACGTGACCCCTGGGATCGTGGAAGCCATGAATCTACCCGAAGGTACTCACGGCACCCTCATTATAGAAGTGACCGCGCTTGGGCCCTCCGCCAACGTCGGCCTCAGGGGAGGAACCACGACGCAGACCATCGACGGAGCCTCAATAAAGATCGGCGGCGACGTGATCGTCTCGGCGGACGGTACCCAAATGAAGAGCTTTTACGACCTCATAGTCTACCTTCAGCGAAACAAGCGCCCGGATAGTAAGCTCACCCTCGGGATAATCAGGGACGGGTCGCCTATGGACGTAGTCGTCACCATGGGAATCCGCCCCGCGCCCTAGAACCTCGGATTCTTTAGAAGATCCGCAATAGTTCCCTTATCGTATCCGAGGAGCAGGCCGAGGCCGACGGCGATTTCCTCCTCAGCCTCCCCAAGCTTGCCGTCCCTCCTCTTCATTGTTTTCATCTCCTTAAGGTCCTTATAGCGGTCGAGAGTGTTGGCATCCTTTGCCATGTGGACGACGACCTTTCCCTCGGTGAAGGCCGGGTTGAATAGCTTGGTGGTAAGGAAGTCCTCGTCTACGAGGAGGTGAACGTTGTACTCGTCGGCCATGAGTCTGATAGGTTCCTTGAGCCTGTCGTACTCCTCCCTAGTCATCGGAGGGCTCAGGGCAAGGGGCTTAACCCCTGACCCCACTATCTCGGCGAAGGCGTAGGTCATCCCCAGGTGGTAGGAGTCGAGGTCGAACCCCTTCACGTGTTTGCTTAGCCAGTGGTCCTCCAAGTCTATCGATCTAATCTCTTTACGCGCCCTTAAGCGGCTTTCGTGGGTTCAACAATAAAATAGGATAGGATTGAACAAAACGAATTCAATGTTGTCCTTTGATTTAGTCAGAACCGCGCACGTAAAACGATTGAAGGGGGTCTCAGGCGAGCTTTCTGAGCGCAAAGAGGGCGACGGCCTTCGAGCAGAGGGCGAGTTCGTCTATAGAGACGCTTTCATCTCTCTTGTGGTAGTTTGTGTAGGTCTCGCCAACGCCTATGTTTA
The DNA here is from genome assembly GCA_017883585.1 of Candidatus Bathyarchaeota archaeon. Classification (GTDB taxonomy): domain Archaea; phylum Thermoproteota; class Bathyarchaeia; order TCS64; family TCS64; genus UBA8941. The sequence goes on along the minus strand of JADGNG010000081.1, from coordinate 6,477 downwards.
CGGATGGCATTTTCCCATCAACCACCTGATAATTCATGTCAGTACTCCCGAGGTTACCTACAAATGGGAGATCCTTGCCGGTTACTTCCTTCATTATCTTCTTCGCCTCCAGGGCGAAGGGGTCATCTGATGGGACGACGTAGCCGCCGCGACTGTTAACGACCTCGACCTCGTAGCGGAGATCCGCATCCGTAGCCTTGACACCCTCGATGACGGCCCTTAACTCTCTCTCCACATCCTCGAAGGACTCGGCGGGGGTCATGCACCTGAGCACCTCCTCCTCACAAAGGTCAGGGACGGTTGCCCCCTGGACTCCCCCTTTTATTGTGCCGATGTTTAGCATGGCTGTGAGCTTATCGACCCCCGCCTCCCTTATCTCAGACGGAAGCTCGATCCCTGGGGTGGCGAGCTGCCTCTTCATGAGAACGTTTCTCCAGTAGTTGTCGAGAGCTACGTTGATCTTACTCATCTTCTCGATGGCGTTGACGCCGAGGATAGGCATCTGCCCATGGTAAGCCTTGCCAATGGTCCTGATCATGAACCTGGTCCTACCTTGGGCGGCGAGGTTTATCATATTCATGGAGCCGTCGAGCTGCAGACCAAAGTCCGCTTTAACTATTCCCTCCCTGATGAGGTAACCGAGGCCAGCGACTCCACCGATCTCCTCATCGCAGTTGCCAGTGAGGATCAGATCCCCCTTGAGCTTGATGCCGAGTTCATGGATTCCCGTGATGGCAGTAATGGCTGTGGCTAATGGGCCCTTGTCGTCGCAGACGCCGCGACCCCATATATAGCCGCCTCCGACGTCGTAGATGCTCTTACCATATTTGCAAGTTTTCGTGACCTCCCCGCCGAGGGGATCTACGCTCCAGCCATCCTTCTGTATGGCGGCTGTGTCGATATGGGCGCTCATATGCATCGAGGGCCCACCACCCTTACCCTTCAAGCGTGCGACGACGTTACTTCTTGGCCCCTCCAGGCCGAGCTGCATCACCCCTGATAGGGTGAGGTATCTCTCGGTGGCATTGTGGATGGTTACATCGCAGCCGACCGCCGTCAACTTGTCCGCGATCAGCCCGCATATCTTTTCGTAGTTCTTCCCCGGTGGAACTTGAGTGTCGATTCTGACAAGGTCCCTCAGAGTCGATATTAGGTCGTCCCTGTGTTCCTCGACGTATTCAAAGAGTCGCTCTTTGTCTCCCATATGTGTCACCCTGCCAAGGCAATGCGACAGGTGCCTATCTAAAATTAACGTGCCCTTCTGAACATCGAGTCAATTGGGACCAGGGTTTTCTTCCTATCCTCGAAGGTTGTGAGATTCGTAAACCCTACTGATTTGAGTTGCTTCACCGCCTCGTCGAGGTGGTCTCCAAGTGTCCCAGCGGTGTGACTGTCGCTGCCGACGGTGACGGTGTCGATGCCAGCCTCCTGGGCTGCGAGTAGGAACTCCTGGAGTGGGTAGAAGTGGCCGGTTCCCGCCCTAACCCCCGCAGTGTTCACCTCTATCCCGACCCCCTCCTTAGCCGCTGATTCTAGGGCCTCGATTACTACTGAGCCGTAGTCACCCCAGCCCGCATTCTTGCCAAAGAAATGTAGGTACTTTCTCCAGTAGTCAGGGTGAGCCATGACATCAAAGAGGCCACTCTCGATGGCCCTCTTCCACATCATATAATACTCATCCGCCGCCTTCCTAATGGCGCGGCCTTGGAAAAATCCCTCCGCCTGTGTCCTCGATCCTATATCAACGCCGTTTATGTAGTGGGTGCTACCTAAGATGAAGTCGAAGTCGTGGCTTCTGAGGACGGATTCCAGGCGACGCTCCTGTCCGGGGAAGTAGTCGACCTCGAGACCCGCGAGTAGCTTCACCTTCGTCTCGTCCTGCGCCGACCTCACATCCGCGAGGTACTCTGGTATCTCCTCCTCCTTGATGCTGATGTCGACGTCCGGGCCGATTGTTATGAAGTGGTTGGTGAAAGCGATCTCCTTGATCCCCTGTGCCTCTGCAACTGCTATGTAATCCGGTATTAGTGCGGTTGCTGCGTCCCTAGAGTGTCTCTCGTGGACGTGGTAGTCAATCATCTTCGGCGCCTACCCCTGATACTTCGGAGCGGTGTTATTAGAGGCTAATCCCCCCAGATTAGAAACCTGCAGGGTAAATCCTCGGGTCGAAAAACGAACCATCCGACGAAAAAGGCCCAGAAACTGAACCGTTTACCCCTAAATCATAACAAAAATCTGCACTTAAGCCACTTTCTCGAGGGGGTGACGGATGATCGTCTTCCACTTCTCCGGCGACGCCCTCCTCGGGTCGCTCATATATATCTCATGGTGGCACCCGCGGAGGCAGTAGCAATTCTCCTCGATGAAGGCTTGGATTAGCTTCTGGCTCTTTGGCTCGTCGCTATAATGGCCGACATGTAGCATCTGGACGCTAAGCCCCTCGTGGAGCCGCTCCAGCTTCACCCTCTCCACCTCTTTACCCCTCTTCTCTACGAGGCATGACATGATTTCATCGAGCATACCAGCCGTGATGAAGTCGGGGACGAGGATCATGCTCGTCCAATTCCAGGTCTCCTTGGGCGGAGCGTCGTCGAGGTTAACGACGCCTGGGTCGTCCCACCACCAGATACCCTCGAGTGGCATCACAGTAAAGTCCCTGCCAACTTTCTTCGAGGAGAATTTTAGTGTGTACACGACTCCATAAAGGGCGTTAATAGACTCCTGATAAGCCTCCCCGCCGGGTACACCCCTACCGGTATACGTAAGAAAGCTAAACTCCGGTACATCCACAATTTCTGGCTTATCCTTTGGCGTGTAGAATCTTTTCAACTCCTTCCTGAGGTCAATCTTTTCCATGAGAATGATGTTAGTGTAGATGATTATAATAAAGTCGGAGAAAGGCGCGACACATAGGTGGTGCAGAGGTCAGATGGCCCCTTGACTAATCCTTGGCAGAGCTATGGCCTCTGGCGTATTATTCGAGTTGGCCAGCGCACGCCTCAGGTCAACTAGCAATCTTTATGTGTCCGCGCTTTTCCTTCACCTCGGCGGGTGAGTGGGGCCTCCCACCCGATTCCGCCAGATAAACCCCGGTGAAGGGAGGCATGAATGTCAAAGAGATCAGTCTAGCCGCCGTACTAGCGGCATTATACGCGACACTTGTCGTGGTATTCGCACCAATAAGTTACGGCCCTATTCAGTTGAGGGTCGCGGATTGTCTTATCCCGCTCTCGGCCCTGCTGGGCTGGCCGGCTGCCTTGGGGGTGTCCCTAGGTGCGCTCGTTGGTAACTTCTACTACTTTTTAGGCCCCGTCGATGTCATCTTCGGGGCTTTGGCAAACCTACTTGCAGGTCTGCTCATCTGGAAGCTCAGGGGGAGGCTGCTCGTAGGCTGCGTCGGGGCCTCCCTCGTTATAGGGTTGGTCGTTGGCGGTTACCTCTGGGCGTTCTTTCCGCCACCCGACGTTCTCGGCCTAACCCTCCCAGTGTGGCTAGCCATGATCGTGAGCATCTCACTTAGTAGCCTCATCTCAGTCGCGGTCATCGGCTACGGGCTCGTCAAGGGGCTTGATGCCTCCGGGTTGAGGAAGCTCCTCGAGTCGCGGGGTATCAAAGCGTAGTCCCTGCGATAGGCTTAACATACTTGGAGTGTTTCTTCGGTTGATGAATCTCAAGGTCCTGCGGCTGGCCGGGCTCTTCGGTTTAATCGCGCCTCTCTTCGGGCTCCTCATTATCGCGTCGAGCATATGGTTCTCTCCTTGGTTCAGCTGGACTGGAAACGCCTTAAGTGACCTCGGCGGAACGGAAGGTTTCGAGGCGATCCTCTTCAACTCAGGCCTCGCCATGGTCGGGGCGCTCCTAATGATGTTCAGCACAGGCTTGTTCGAGATGACGAAGGAGGACATGATTGGGCAGGTCGGGACCACGATGTTCCTCATAGCATCAATCCTTTTGATCGCCGTGGGCGTCATCAACATCACCATCGAGCCCTGGCACGGCTATGTGAGCCTCGGCTTCTTCGTGGCCCTTCCCCTCTCCGTCGCGATAATCGGGGTCTTCTTCTTCAGGAAGAAGATGAGGTTCTACTCCCTGCTCTCAGTAGGGAGCGCGGTCCTGGCCGCGGGAATATGGTTCCTACCATGGGCAGCGGTGGCAATCCCCGAAGCACTATCAGTTGTATATATCAGTGTCTGGGCGATACTCCTCGGGTATTGGATGTACACCAGGTACGAGGACAAGCTGGCGGAGTAATCGGCTACTGTGCACCGAGTTTTCGCATCGTGATCAGGGCCACGGCTTTAGCACACTCGATTATCTCATCGATGCTCGCGTTCTCGTCCTGTCCGTGGCCGTTGCTATAAGGACCCCCGACTCCGAAGTTAACGCATGGCATGTGCCCGTCGACGACTTGATAATTCATGTCTGTACTGGCTAGGGTGCCGGTGAAGGGGAGTTTCACTCCGACGGCCTCCTGGATGAGCGCTTGACACTCCAGTGCGTAGGGGTCCGTCGCGGAGACGACATAGCCCTCGCGGAAGTTGATGGTCTCAAGTTGATACTGGAGGTCGGCATCAGTCGACTTGACACCATCGAGCACAGCCTTGAACTCTGCCTGCGTCCCCTCGTATGTCTCGCCGGGTATCATGCCGCGTAGTACCTCCTCTTCGCAGAGGTCGGGAACGGTAGCCCCCTGGACACCTCCCCTGATGGTGCCTATGTTCAGCATCCCCGTGGGGCACTCTACTCCTCTAGCTCTCAATCCCTCTCCGAAGTCAATACCGGGGGTCGGGTACTTGCGCCTGAGGAGTACATTCCGCCAGTAGTCGTTGAGGGCGACGTTTAGTTTACTCATCTTCTCAATGGCGTTGACGCCGAGGATAGGTACCTGGCCGTGGTAGCTCTTGCCAAGCGTGCGTATGAGGAAGCGGGTCCGGCCCATAGCGCTGAGGCCGATGCCCGTCATCGAGCCGTCGAGCTGTATGCCGAGGTCCGCCTTCACGATGCCCTCGCGTATTAGATAGCCGAGTCCAGCAACACCGCCAATCTCCTCGTCGCAGTTCGCGGTGACTATGAGGTCCCCCTTGAGCTTGACGCTGGTCTCATTGATGGCTTCGAGGGCGAGGAGCAGAGCTGCGGTCTCGCCCTTGTCGTCTCCGACACCCCTTCCCCAGATGTAGCCACCGCCCTTGTCGAAGATACTCTTCCCGTACCTGCTGGTCTTGGTTATCTCCCCCGCGAGTGGGTCAACTGTCCAGCCCTGCTTCTGTATGGCGGCGAGGTCCGTGTGGGCGCTGATGTGGAGGGTAGGCCCCTTGCCGGTACCCTTGAGGCGGGCGACGAGGTTCGTCCTCGGCCCGTCGAGGCAGATGTGCTTCGCCCCGCTGAGCCTCATGTATTTCTCCGGTGCCTCGTGGAGCGAAGTCGCGTACCCGAGGCCGCGATACCTCTCCTCGAGTATCCCGCAGACCTTGTCGTAGTCATCCCCCGGTGGCACCTGCGTGTCGATCCTCAGTATCTGCTGGAGGAGTCTGACCATGCGGTCCCTCCCCTCCTCTATCGTTTGGAATACCTCGGTCTCCCGCTTATTCATGGTGGATGTTCGGCGCTCAAGGTATGTAATATTTTGGCGCAGCTCCGCTTTTTATTCAGATACGCTGATATTTGTGGGAAGGGCCTTGAACGAAGAGTTGAGGGTGGACGCCGTTAGGCTCCTCAGGAGCCTCAACGAGCTGGGGAAGATCGGAAGGAGAGAAGGTTTCAAGGGCGTGACGCGCCTCGCCCTTAGCGAGGAAGACCGCGAGGCGCGCGACCTGCTCGTGTCGTGGATGGAGGAGGAGAGTCTCAACGTTCGTGTCGACCCCATCGGCAACATCTTCGGCGTCCGCAAGGGCTCGAACCCCAACTTTAAGCCCGTCATAATGGGCTCCCACATCGACACCGTCATAGACGCCGGCATCTACGATGGCGCCTACGGCGTCCTCGGTGCCCTAGAGGTCCTCAGGCGCATCGACGAGGAGGGGATAGAGACCCAGCACCCTGTCGGCATCGCGGCCTTCACAAACGAGGAGGGTGTCCGATTCCAGCCCGATATGATGGGCAGCCTCGTCAAGTCTGGAGGCTACCCCCTCGAGAAGGCGTACGCGAGGAAGGACGACGATGGTGTCACCGTCAAGGAGGCTCTCAAGGGTATCGGCTACCTCGGCAGGGAAGACGTGAAGCCGGAGGCCTACTTCGAGCTCCACGTCGAGCAGGGGCCGGTGCTCCATAAGAGGGGATTCGAGATAGGTGTCGTTGAGGGTGTTCAAGGGATAGCGTGGTGGAGAATGGCGTTCCGGGGGGAGGCGAATCACGCCGGCACGACGCCCCTCGACATTCGGAAGGATGCCATGGCGGGGGCAGCCGAGCTATATTCCGGCCTTCTCGAATATGTAGCTAAGAAGGGCAACGCCCTCTGCACCGTTGGGAAGCTTCGCCTCG